>DMMZ01000032.1 GCA_003452915.1 Clostridiales bacterium
GCACAAAACTCTTTGTCTGAAAGTTTTCTTTCGGATTTTATACCTCGCTTACCAGAGCAAAGGAAAATTCTCCGCTCATGCAAAGATTACCTTTAACAAAAGCTTTTCCTTCAACAAAACTGAATACGCCGACTTGACGTTGTAAGGTACACATCAATTCAATTTTATCGCCGGGTTTTATCTGATTTCTGAACTTTACTTTATTAATTCCTGTAAAAAGAGGGAGCTTACCCTTCATATTTTCCGAGAACAATACGCAGCAGGTCTGTCCAGCCATCTCGCACTGAATAACACCTGGAACAATAGGATTCCCAGGGAAATGCCCCTGCAAAAACCACTCGTCGCCCATTACGGTATATTCGCCGTGTGCAACGCCATCCTCGTCAAGGTATGCCGAGTCGATCAACAGCATAGGCTCTCTGTGTGGCAAGAAGCTTTTAATTTCTTCTTTATTCATAATCGCATTCCTTTTAGTAAAGAGTAAATAGAGTTTGTCCGTACTCGACAATTTGCTCGTTGGTGACGCAAACATCGGCTATTTCACCATCTTTATCGGCGGTAAGCTCGTTCATCAGCTTCATAGCCTCAATAATGCAAAGTACATCGCCTTTTTTAACCTTATCACCGACCTTAACAAAAGCAGGTGAATCGGGTGATGGTGATGCATAAAAAACACCTGCAATCGGCGAGGTTATCTCTTTTAAGCCATTAAAGCTAAAACCGTTTTTTTCTGTTTTATTATCTTCCAGGATTATATCATTTTTCATGCTTTGAGAAATTTCAGTTACTGTCGCTTTAGGTGTCGGAGACTGTACAACGACCTGGCTGACTTCTTTTTTAATGCTTATTTTAAGCTCGCCTTCGCTTACCTCAAGGGTAGTAAGACCGTTTTTGCTCATTATTCTGGCAAGCGATTCTATCTGCTTAATATTCATAAATTTATTCCATTCCTTTCCTCGGCGGTTTACCGCCGAAAGCGGGAATTGTGCCGTTTCGGCGGTAGCCGAATTGACTTTCCATTAAAGTCAAAGGCACAAAACCGTAGTTTGAAAGATTTATCTTTCAAACTTTTATTCCATTCCTTTCTACATATAACGGGAATTGCAGTTATATTTTACGTAATGCCAAACAAGCGTTGTGACCACCGAAGCCAAAGGAGTTTGACAGTACAAAGTCTAAATCTGCCTTGCGTGCTTCGTTTGGCACATAATCAAGATCGCATTCCTCGTCCTGAAACATATAGTTCATTGTCGGAGGAATGAAGCCTTCTTTAAGAGCAAGAACTCCGGTAATTGCTTCGGCTGCACCTGCCGCTCCAAGCATATGTCCTGTCATTGATTTTGTGGAGCTTATCGGTATTCTATATGCATCTTCACCAAAAACCTTTTTTATAGCAAGTGTTTCGGTCTTATCGTTCATCGGTGTGCTTGTACCATGTGCGTTAATGTAGATTTTATCCTTACCGCTGATTCCAGCTTCGTTTACAGCAAGTGAAATAGCGTTCGCTGCTCCGAGAGCCTCTGGGTGAGGAGCTGTGATATGATATGCGTCACAGGTATTTCCGTATCCACAAACCTCGGCATAAATTTTTGCGTTTCTTGCCTTGGCGTGTTCGTATTCCTCAAGAATAACTATACCTGCACCTTCGCCCATTACAAAACCATTTCTGTCTTTGTCAAAAGGGATCGAGGCTCTGCTGGGATCATCACTCTCGGAAAGTGCAAGACAGCTTGTAAAGCCTGCTACCGCAAGGGGACAAATTGTACCCTCAGCACCACCTGCAATTATTGCATCGGCATAACCATGCTTTATCGCTCTATACGCTTCACCGATTGCGTTGCCCGAGGTTGCACAAGCGGAAACAACAGGCAGGCTCGGGCCTTGTGCGTTAAAACGCATTGCTATTGTACCAGAAGCCATATTGCTAATCATCATTGTGATAAAAAACGGTGAAACTCTTGAAGGGCCACGGTCTAAAAGTTTTTTAGTCTCGGCGGTGAAGGTCTGCATTCCGCCAACACCCGAACCGACATAAACACCAAAACGTGTCGGTTCAATATCCTTTAAGCCGCTGTCCTGCATCGCCTGAACAGCCGCTCCCATTGCATATTGAACAAACATATCGGTACGTCTTATTTCACTCTTATCATCGTAATATTCAGAAGCGTTGAAATTTTTAACCTCAGCAGCAAGTTTTACCTTGAAGTCGGCTGTATCAAATCTCGTTATAAAATCAATTCCCACCTTGCCATTTCTAAGGCTATAGCTGAAATCGGAAACACTGTTTCCGATAGGTGAGATTATTCCCATTCCAGTAATAACAACTCTATTCATATATAAGATCCATTTCTCCGACGACATTGAACCTTAATAAATCTATGACACCATCTCTCGTCGGTGAAATGGCTGTTTATTTATATTCTATTTTATCAAATATATAGACCGCCGTCAACCTTAATAACTTCACCTGTGATATAGCTTGCTTTGTCTGATGCAAGAAATACAGCAAGGGATGCAATATCATCAGGTTTGCCCATCTTTTTTTGCGGTATAAGGTTTAAGGATGCTTCCTTGACAGCGTCAGGCATTTTTTCTGTCATATCTGTAGCAATAAATCCGGGAGCTATCGCATTACAGGTAACTCCGCGTGAAGCTAATTCTTTGGCAACCGTTTTTGTAAGACCGATCAACCCTGCTTTTGAAGCTGAATAATTAGCCTGACCGCTGTTGCCCATAAGACCCGAGACCGAACTTATGTTAATGATACGTCCGCTTTTTTGTTTTGCGAATTGTCTTGTTGTGTGACGAATCATATTAAATGCACCCTTAAGGTTTACCGCCAGAACATTGTCAAAATCCTGTTCGGTCATCTGCATAATAAGTCCGTCTTTTGTAATTCCTGCATTGTTTACAAGTATATCTATTCTGCCCAAATCAACATATATTTGTTTAATTATATTCTCTGTTGTGGCGAAATCGGAAACATCGCATTTATAGGAAAAGGCTTTTACACCCATTTGTATAGCTTCTATACATACTGCTTCGGCTTTTTCGGAGGAGCCTGAATATATGACAGCTATATCAGCACCTTCTTTTGCCATTTCCAACGCAACCGCTCTTCCTATTCCACGGGAACCGCCGGTAATTACAGCTACCTTGTTTTTTAACATTCTATACCTCTTATAGCAATCTGAGAGGATATCTTCCAAACATCCTCGAACTTTTCTACATTATAAACGATTGTCTGCGGTGAAATCTTTTTCATAAGTCCGCTCAGAACCTTTCCTGCGCCAACCTCAATAAAAATTGTTACACCGTCGACAAGCTTATTCTTTATAGTCTGCTCCCATCTGACAGGACTTTTTACCTGTAAAGACATGAGTGAAGCAGCTTTATTAACTTCAAACGGTTGTGCTGTTAAATTGGAATAAAGAGGAATTTTAGGATTTAAAAAACAGTATCCCTTTAATTCTTCAAAAAGTCGATCTGATGCTTTTTCCATGTACGGTGAGTGGAAAGCTCCGCTTACTGCAAGTTTTATCGCTTTTCCACCGACTTCCGTAACTCTTTTTATAAAGTTGTCCATTTCATCCGCACTTCCTGCGACAGAAACCTGACCTGTACAGTTATAGTTAACAGGATACATATGTTCGAATTCGGCACAGACAGCCTCTACCTGATCGTTGGAAAGTCGTAGCACCGCTGCCATTGCACCGGGATTCTCGGTTGCTGCCTCATGCATTAAAAGACCTCTTTTTACAACATAATCAAACGCTTCTTCATTATTCAGCAAACCGCAATAAGCTGCAGCAGGAACTTCTCCAAGTGAAAATCCGGCAGCACAGTCGGCTTTTATGCCTGCTTCTTCAAGAGCATATGCACAGGCAAGGTCCATTGCGAAAAGTGCGGGCTGGGTGTTTTTTGTAACCGAAAGCTCCGAAACTTCTGCTTCAAAGCATAACCGCTTTGTTTCGGGATGTATATTTTCCACCATGTCGAAGACAGCACGGGCGGCAGCAGAATTCTCGTATAAATCCTTACCCATTCCGCTATACTGTGCTCCCTGACCGGCAAACAAAAACGCTATCTTACCCATTTTCCGGCACCGTTAAGAAGCACTTCCGCTTCCGCAAAAAGTTCTTCTATCATTTCCTTGCAGGTCTGTTCTTTTTTAACTAGTCCTGCACATTGACCAGCCATAAAGGTTCCTGTTTTTATATCTCCCTCACGAGCCGCGCGGCGAAGCGAGCCTACTCCGAGAGCCTCAAATTCTTCGTTTGTTATTGTACTGTCATATTCTCTTGCAGCCAATGCGCGTGAAAACTCGTTTTTAAGCTGTCTTACGGGATGACCCAGTCGTTTACCAGTGGTTATAGTATCAATATCTCTTGCATTAAGAACTTTATTCTTATAATTCTGGTGAATGGTACATTCTTTTGCAACAAGGAAACGAGTTCCAAGCTGAACACCCTCAGCTCCGAGCATAAATGCTGCCGCAACACCTCTGCCGTCGGCAATGCCGCCTGCGGCAATAACAGGAATACTAACCGCATCGCAAATCTGTGGCACGAGTGTCATAGTGTTTAACTCACCTATATGACCGCCCGATTCGCCACCCTCCGCAACAACCGCATGAGCTCCTGCCGCCGCTACTCTCTTTGCGATAGCAACCGACGGAACAACAGGAACAATCTTTATCCCTGCTGCAAGCCAAGCTTCCATAAAATTAAGAGGACTTCCTGCGCCTGTTGTAACAACAGGAATCTTCTCCTCAATAACAACTTTTGCCGCTTCAGCAGCAAAGGGACTCATAAGCATTATATTAACTCCAAAAGGCTTGTCGGTAAGCTCTTTTGCTTTTTTTATCTCGGCACGAAGCTGTTCTCCATTGGAATTCATTGCTGCGATAAGTCCAAGACCGCCTGCATTTGAAACAGCAGCAGCAAGGTAAGCATCCGCTACCCAGGCCATGCCGCCCTGAAAAATCGGATATTCGATTCCTATCAGCTCACAAATTCTAGTTTTAATCACCTTATATACCTCAGACTTATTTATTTTTAGCGTCAATTTTTTCTTGGATATGCTTTGAAATATCACCGATTGTCTTGATATCGGAACTCATTTCAATAGAAATCTTATATTCGTCCTCAAGTGTCATAACCATTTCTGCAACATCTAGTGAATCAAAGGACATTTCCTCAAAAGAGCTTTCCTCCGATAAGGTAGCGGGATCCATATCATACTGCTCCGCCATAATTTGAATAATTCTTTCTGTAACCATAATAATAACTCCTTAAATATTTTTTTTATTTCAAATAGCTAATTGTAAAACTAATAAATTTCGTTTTACGGGCGGGTTCCCCGACTGTAAAACACCTTTAAAGACGCGTTTTACGCGTGCGTGTTTACACGTTTCATTCGCCGACCAAATAAACGGTAATTTTATTGCTGTTTTAAATAAACAATAATAAAATTACTGTTTTATGCGATAAGCGAGTGAAATCCCCAAATTCGATTGTGAAACCGCAGTTTCCCAATCGACTATTTATTCCATTCAATAGCGCATGCGCCTGTTGTGAGACCTGCGCCGAAACTGCAAAGTATTAACTTGCTTCCTTTTCTCAGCTTTCCTGTTCTGTTCAACTCGTCAAGCAATATCGGGATTGTTGCAGAAGAGGTGTTTCCCAATCTGTCAAGATTTATAGGGAACTTTTCTACCGGCTGTTTTAACTTCTTACGCGCTGAGTCTATTATACGATTATTCGCCTGATGAAGGATATAATAATCCGGTTCATCGGCGGTTAATCCGATTTTTTCAAGTATGGAAGTAATTTCTCTGACAACAGCGGAAACCGCAAAAATATATATCTCCTGACCGTTCATCTTTAAAAAAGGTTTTTCATCGTTGTGAAGTGAATACGGACAATTGCCTGTTGAAATTGGAACATATAAATTCTCGTACCCACCGTCAACTGTAAGCTCGATCGCTTTCAAGCCATCGCCTTTTTCCAACACAACCGCACCTGCTCCGTCACCGAAAAGTACACAAGAGGAACGATCGGTCCAATCACTTAATCTGGACATTGATTCGGAGCAGACAATAAGTGCTTTTTGTGCCTTACCCGAATTAAAATAAGCCTCTGCGGTATCCAAAGCATAAATAAAACCGGAACAACCCATATTAATATCGAGTTGCCTTCCGCAAACTGCACCCAATCGTTTACTTAATAAACAACACATAGATGGTGATATGAAATCACCTTGAAGTGTGGAAAATATAATTAAATCAATCTCCTCGGCTTTTACTCCAGCGTTTTCAAGAGCTGCCTGTGATGCTTCAACTGCTAGATCCAATAGACTCTCGTCGGTAAGCAACCGTCGTTCTTTTATTCCCGTTCTAGTAAAAATCCATTCGTCACTTGTATCCAAAAAGGTTGTAAGGTCATTGTTGGTTACGCATTTTTTTGGAACACAACTACCCGTTCCGATTATATTAAAGTTCATTTCTCCTCCAAAAGTCGTACTTTTATATTATATCTGACACCCGTGAAAATGCGAAGCATTTTTCTAGTGCTGACTAAATGACATTTAATACTCACTTTATTGTTGTCGGCAATAGGTATCTTTCTTAAAATACTTATTAAGCTTTTCAATACAGCGAATTAAAACAATAAGCTCCTCTTGAGTAAATTCCTTTTTAATATTGTTCGCCAGATGTTCATGGAACAGCCTGTGTCCTGCATTAATTCTTCGGCCCTCTCGTGTAAACTTGACAAAAACAACTCTGCCATCCTCTGAACAGCGTACTTTTTCCACAAGTTCTTTTTTAACCATTTTATTTACGCATACTGTAACAGAAGCGGTTGTTATCCCAATATCAAGTGCAATATCGCTTATAGTTCTTCCCTCAGGACCTGCCTTGCCGACACTTTCCAATAAATGATATTCGCTTATAGAAAGCTTATTTTTATGCCTTGCCTGTAGCGAGCTTTCTTCCATTTTGCTTATTGAATTGAAGGTATCGACGAGAAGTTCGTTCAGCTTGGAGCCAAATTCATCTTTCATTATTATCACAATTCCTTTGTTAAAGCTTGGAATTTATATATTTTTGTCTAAATAAAACGTTCATATTTTATAAATTTAATTAGATTGTCTAACTAAATATATCAAATAATATGAAGCTTGTCAAGTCCTTAATACAAATTTTTGCAAATTGTTTTCGACATTAATCTTAATTAAATACAGTACATATAATCAAGAGTTTTTTATCGTTAATCCCTTAAAAAATTCACCGTAATCGATATTCAGAATTTCTTTAAAAAGAATTATATCACTCACGAAAATATTTCTTATCCCCTGTTCGATATGAGCATAGTTAGCACGGGACATTGACCGTCCCAATAATTGCAGTTTCGTTACCATGTCATATTGAGATAAATTTCTTTCTTTTCTTATTCTTTGTATATTTTGACCAATATTTACATCCTGTAAAAACTTTTGCATATATAATCCTCCAAATCTGATACTGTATAGTATCATTCACTTGATTATATCAAGAAAAAAATGTAAAATAGATACTACTTGGTATCAATAATTAAGTAATAAAGAAAGGAAGGTTGAGTATTGAAGATAAAAAAAACAATTCATCGATGGAGGAGTGTCTAAGAATCATTGAATCATTAGAAGATAATTTAAATGAAATAATAAGAATTTTATTAATTCTATATCAAAATAACACAACTATAAATGATAATCAGGAAAAAGCATAGATGTATTATTAATAAAAAAAACAATATTGCATTTAAACAAGTCTAATTAATACATTTTATTATATAAAACTGCACTCCTAAATTACTCATGTGCCTGTCATATCACATGCTTAACTTTTCGAGTGCAGTATAAATTAAACAAAATAATTTTTATTGATATACAGGAACAATAAGAGTATGCTCACCAGCAGGAATTATTATCGGCAATGCGGTCGGGCTTCCATCAAACAATGGTATTTTTTCTTCACTAGTGGCAATAACTTTCAATTTATATTCATTATAAGCAATTTCTGTTTTGTATTCGGTTATCGGATTAACATCTATTTTTGAAAATCCATCGGTTAACGAAATACCCATAACATATTCGAGCATCGCCTTATAATACCACGCAGCAGCACCGGTGTACCAGCTCCAACCTCCTCTTCCGTTATGCTCGGATGCAGTATAAACATCCGCAGTTATCACATACGGCTCAACCTTATACTTTTTTGCTGTCTCAAAGTCGGTACACCTTGATGCAGGATTGATTGCGCTCATTATTTCAAGACCAATGTCTCGTTTTCCCGCAAGAATATAACCTATTGCAGCCCAAACCGCTGCATGAGTATATTGTCCTCCGTTCTCACGAATACCTGCAACATAACCTTTTATATAGCCTACATTCAAATCACCGTCTTTAAACGCCGGTGTAAACAGCTTGAATATCCTGTCTTTTTTATCAAACAGCATTTCATAAGCTTTATCCAGAGCTACAGACACCCTGCTGTCGCCGCCCTTAACAATGGCAGCAAAGCATTGGGGAAGAATATCAATTTCGCATTCTTTGTTTCCCTTAATACCGATTATGCTGCCGTCATCGTGAATTGCCCTTGCATACCATTCACCGAAATAGGCATTCTTCTCTATTTTTTCAAGAAGGTCATCAGCAACCTTTTTGTAATGAGCTGCAACATCAAGATCGCCCTTAAAATGCATAATTGGCATAAATGCTCTTATTGTCAGGATATAAAAAAACGAAGTAAACAAGCTTTCGCCTTTTCCTAACACTCCGACTTGTGAAAAAGCATCGTTCCAATCGCAGGAGCCCATTAAAGACAGACCGTTTGGACCAAAACGCTCACCGTTCGAAAGTGAACGCAAACAATGCTTGTAAATATTCTCTCTTATACCGCTCAGCGTTGGAAGCTCATATCGTTCTGAATCTGTTCCCAGCATCGGTGAGCTTATATATTCAACTTCGATATCCAACATCGTGTAGTCAGCTGTCTTATTTATATAATCAGCAACTACAAACGGTAGCCACAGAAAGTCGTCCGAGCATTTTGTACGCACTCCCCTGTTTGTGCCGTTAGTTTCAATAGGATGCCACCAATGTTGGACATCTCCTTCGGTGTACTGATGCACACAGGCTCTGACTATATGCTCGCTTACAAGAGCAGGGTTTGAATAAACAAGGCAAAGGCAATCCTGAAGCTGATCACGAAAACCGTAAGCACCGCCCGACTGATAAAATGATGCTCTTGCATAAAAGCGACAAGCCGCAGCCTGATATGGTAAAAAGCTATTGAATAATATAGCAGCAGAACGGCTTCTGCTCTCAAGCTTAATATTAGGCAGCATTGCGCGTGCAAAGCCCTGAGCACGTTCGTATTCGGTTGTATATTGTTCACGGCTTATACTATCGATAATGGAATTAGCGTTTTCTTCCCCATAACAAGCACCAATAAAGAATATACCCTCTCCGCTGCCTGCGGAAACAGCAACGATATCATCAATACCGCTCTCAAGTCCATACATTAGTGAAGCGAAATCTGTATCGGTTCTTCCACTGCCTAAAACTCCTACAAAACCTACTCCATCGGAAAAATCAGCACTTGTTTCGTTTTTAAAAAGCAAACAGGTTGTATTTTGTGTCACTCTGCTTTTAACTTGCAGAAAAAACGTTCCTGATTGTGAAGAACCCATTACAGGTCGTGTTATCAATACACTCCGTACCTTTTCTATACCTTCGAATTTAAGCTTAAATAATTTCAACGGCAGTTTCTCGCAAACAAATACTGTAAGTGTGTATGGGGTTTTATAAACATTTCCTTTATATACTGTAATACCGTTTTTATATATTACTTCAGCGGCAGCAGCACATAAATCATAGTTGTTTCCGCCTACTTGCAGGATAAACCTTTCACCATCAGACAACGAATAAGGGTCACCGTCAAACGGAGTAACACGTTTTTCACGCGAATTATCCGCAAAGGTATAACATAGAGAACTGTCTGATATTACGCTTCCTATCTGTTTCCCTGGAAGGATATAAGAATAAGGCATTTTTAACGGCAAGCTCTTATCTACGTTAAAACCACTTTCTATAAAATAACCGCCGAATACACGGTAGTTATCATCAGGTACTTTTAATTTATACTCACCGATTGCTGTCAAAATCTCGTCTGCAAATAATACAGGGTGCTTAACCGCACGTGTGCCGATATCGTTTACCACATCAATATACAGTGCAGAACAAAGCTTTAAAAACTGAACAAAAAAATCATCCGACTTATCGACTGTACATATAAAAATACCGCCGTTTCTGTTGAGAAACGCGTTTAGTCCAGCTTGTTCACAAAGATTGCGGATGCTCCTTTCGGCAGGGCGGGAATATTTATCCTCATCAGCAATTAAAAACACAAGTTCAAAGCGTATATAAGCTTCTGTCAAAACCATGAACGCTGATAAATAATTTAAAATAACACGTTCATTATCATCACAAAAGAAAGCGGTAATAATCGGATAATCACCTGATATTCCATGTTTCCATAGAGTATTTATTGAACCGGAAGCAAAGCCGGTGACTTGTTTTATATTTCTCGGGAACAATAACGCTTGTAAAAAGCGTTCTGTTTCCGGTAGCATTACGTTTGCAACATCCGGTTCCTTCTGCTGTCTGCGAGCTTTGATGATATTTAACCTTGCTTCCTTACGACTGGTTGAAAGACTTACCAAAAAGGCAGCCTTTCCTCCTGCTATAGCCTCGGTTTTAATTAAGCAAAGAGGATTTACACAAGGTCCAGTTTCGTTATGCAGTCGTGCTGACGGAATATTATTTATTGATTCCATTCCCCAAGCATTAAAAGTATCTTTTCGGGTGGTAAATTCAAATTTTGTTTCGGGGTCCTGTAATGCAACCGCTAGAAATAGCTCCTTTTCGTCTTCTGCACGAGGACGTCGGGAAAAATAAATAATTTTTTCCTTTTCATCATATTCAGCTTCAATAAAAAGCTTTGAAAAAGAAGGGTGAGCAGAAAAACTTCTCATATCAGCCATAAGCGGCTCAAAACAAAAAATAAGCTTGTAGAATTTTTTATTTTCCGCCCGGGTCTCTATAATAAAGGTGTCTGCTTTTGGGTGCAGTGAATATTTTACACGTCCGGAAAAAACTCTGCTGGAGGAAATGTGCGAAGCAAAAAAACCGCCTTTTTCAAACGAATATACACCCTCCTTAAAGAGCGGTGCACAGCCGTAGGCAACATTTTCTTCCATAAATTGAACTGTAAGGGAATGCTTGAGTGAATATCGGTCAAAAACGGTATTACATATTGGATATTTTCCTTGCCTTAGCTGTACATGACCGCTTGCAGAACATAAAATGCTTAAATGGTCTCGTGTTATACAGGTCACAGGCGGCATCTGCAATGCAGTCTCGTTTTCGGTCACAACACGATGCTTTTTCGGAATCGTCAGCTTTAAATCAATAGCAAAGCTCTTGCGGTCATCCTCAAACAAATGCGCGTCAACAGGAATTTTTTCCTGTAAAAGTTCATAAGCAGCTCCCATCGAGCCATCTTTCATAAAACGTTTCACAAAGCGATTATTATCAACCGCATTTGCACAAGCAATAATACTCATACCTACATGATGTGCCATATAGCTCCTGACACTAACACCGCTTTCCCCTGCAGTGTTTACCGTTGCAGCAGCTCCTTTTGAGCGTGCAGGTGTCATGTCAAGTGCTTCGTATAAACCGTATTTACCGTACATTCCTGCTTCTTCAAAATGCTTTAAATTATGAATAGCACTTTTTCTGAAAATACATAAAGATAAAAACGTTGAATAGGGAGAAAGCACTGCTTCCTCTCCGCTGTAACGCTTTAATGCAATTTTTTGCAAGCCGTGTGCCTTGTATTGATAGTTCATATCCGAGTCGAAGGAATAAAACGCACTTTCGGAAATACCCCACATCTTATTAAAACGGGTATTCCGTTGTTCGGACATAGCAAAGCTAAGGCTCTCGAAAACAAACGAGTTCCTGTAAATCGGCAGAAACAAATGAGGCATAAGATATTCAAATGCAGTTCCCGACCAGCTTATCATTCCGATATAACCGCCGCTTGTGGTAAGTGTTCTGCCTAACGATCGCCAATGTTTTTTTGGAACTATACCGCTTGCTAGCGCATAATATCCTGTCAGCCTGGCCTCGCTCATAAATAAATCGTAATAAATATTATCGGGTTTTCCTATCGTTATATCAATACCTAATGTAAACAGGTTTCTTCGCGTATTGTAAAGAATATTAAAATCCATTTCGTTTATAAGATTGTTACATATTTCTATAAGGTTATCGATTCTTTGATTTTCCTCAGCAAATTCAAACAGACCTTGTTTTAGTGTTATTATCATGGCTATAAAATTCCCACTGTCAACAGTTGAGATATATCCGTTGCCGAGAATGGCTAGATTTTTTATATCGTACCAGTTGTAAAGGTGACCTTTATATTTTTCAAGCGTTTTAATTGTAGCAAGACTTTTTTCCAATCTGTCTGTAAGTTCGTCAAACTCAATAAACCCCAAATCAAAAGCAGCCAGGGTAGACACAAGATAAAAGCCTATATTTGTAGGAGAAGTTCTGTAAGCGGTATGCTCCGCAGGTGAAAGCTGTATATTGTCAGGAGGTAGGTAATTGCTTTTTTTATTTACATTATCCGCAAAATAACCCCACATGTCTTTTGCTTGAGACAAAATAAACCTTTTATCTTCTTCCGTGATATTGATCAAAATAACATCAGAGGTATTGTTACCAAGCGGCTTTGACTCATAGTATGCCAATACAGGAAACAAAAAGAAAACGAGTCCAAGGAGCTTTGCAGGATAATCAGGTGCGAATAGAAACAGAATTGTACCCAGTATAGCTGATACAATACATTTTCTGATATAATAAAAAATACTTGTTCGGTCTATATTATCACTCTCAACAGCAGTTACCCATTCAAGCAGTTTTTCTTTGCTTACCTTCATCCTCCAGATTGTTCTGAATACAGCGTCTGCACTTATATATGCCAAATGTCCCGAAGCACAAATTTCATAAAAGTTACGAGTAAATGTCTGGCTGATTGCAGTCGATGCCTGAGAAAAAAATCTTCGCAGTGCAAAAGGTTTTCCCGAGAACAATATATTAAACACAGTTAAAATACAAGGGATTAATAAATATAGAAATGCAAACATAATTAACAGAAAACCTGTCAGATTATTTTTTGTAAAAAGACCACCTATAAATGAAGCTGTTACAGCAAAAATCGGAGTTAAATGCCTGAGCACATTTGCAAGTAGTTTAAATTTTGATAATTTATCAAAGGTATTTCCCTTTAAAAAAATCAAATTCTGATAATCGCCTCTTATCCAGCGGTGCAATCGACTTGTATAAGAGATTGTATTTTTTGGGGTGGAATCTGTCAATGAAATATCGGATACAAAACAGGTACGTAAAATACTGCCTTCGAGTATATCATGACTTAATATTTTTCCGTCTGGCATCTTGGGCGTGACAAGTCTGTCAAATAATTCTACCGAGAACAAGCCTTTTCCGCAGAAAACTCCGCTACCGAAAATACTTTGATAGCGGTCAAAAGATGCACTTTCGTAAATATCGGTTCCGCCTACACCAGAAATCAAGCGTGAAAAACGTGTCTTATATGCGCAGCTCAGCTCTGTCCGCATAAGAGGTTGAAAGATTGCATACCCTTCGACTACTCTTCCATTAAATATTTTCGGTAGATTCAACGGATGTAAAGCAACACCTAAAAGTTCTTTTACTCCCCCAAGTGAAAGGTTTGTATCTGCGTCAAGCGTCATTATATATTTTATATCTTTTATAAATTTACCACCACGATAGCTGTTCTCTCCGTCTTTTCCCGTTCCCCTAATAAAGGTGACTAAATCGGTTACTGCACCACGCTTTCTCTCTCTTCCTCCGAATATATTATCGGTTTTATTTGCAGTTCGTTCACGAACAAAAAGGCAAAACTTTTCTCCGTATTGTTTATTTAAGTTCTCGATTTGTTGCTCAGCAAAAGAAATAGTTTCTTTATCGCCTTCTCTGTATTTTTCTTTACTGTCAGGAAGATCGCCGAGTATACAGAAATAAATGTTCGGCTCTTTATTTAAGAAATAATATCTTTCCAGGTTTTCAAATAAACGTTTGTCTTTAACTTCACCAAATAAAAGTGAGGTAATTACAACCAGTGTTTTTGCTTCATCCGGAATTGTTTCGAGTTTTAACCTTACAGCAGGAGATTCTTTTATAAATATTGAGGTAATATAATCAGTCAAAGATAAAGTCGCTTCGTATAATGGTAATAATAACAGTAAGGTCCATAAACGTACCGAAATAACCGAAAGGCAAACAAATACAAGGAATATTGCGCCTGCCAATACAAAATAAACCAATCCGTTCCCTTTTTGCATTGGAAATAATATTGAACCGATTGTTCTTTCTTCTTTGACAGCTCGCTCTGTTAATAATTTTGCTCCGTCCGGTTCACTTATCTTTTTAAGTCGGCAGAAAGCTGCAAGCGCATTACGATATGCGTTTTTGGAAGACTCATCATAAATTGTGTAGTCCTTCTCGTACTGTATAAGAATCTGCTCGGGCAGCCAGGCACAGCGGAATAATTCTTCGCAGTCTATTTCACCGACATACCTGAGCAGATTCACTGCATTAGGTAATACAGAAAGACCTTCACCACTCTCGCAGGCTTTTCCTATACGAATAAGTGCTGCAGCAGCAATCAACATAGGAATAGAATAGATTTGATTGCAGGAGAATAAATGCGAGCTTAACGAAACAGAAAGGTGCTCGCAAAGCTCCTTTTCGTTAAATTTATAATTCCTTTCCTTGCAAAACGCTGTTATCAACTCAAAACAACCGCTATTTTCTATGCCTGAAATTAAAGTTCTAGTTTTTAGTACGGCACGATAATGCCTGTCGATAAGATAAAAGTTATCGTATATCCAAAGATATTCACCTTGACTACCCAAAAACGCCTTTTTAGTCTGTTTATAAGCTGTTTTAACGCGCTTTATGATACCTTTTTTCATGCAATGCCAATCCCTTTTGATGTATTTTTGGTAATTATTATTTTGGCTGAAAAAGGGATTTTTATTCTTGTTTATGTTTATATGTTAATAAAAAAGTAGAACGCCAACTCACGGCGTTCCGAAAAGGTAATATTTATATTTTTTAACGAATATTTAAGGTTCCCAAAAAATAACGCTTTAACATCAGATAATCACTTGACTTAATACTACCGTCTCCATTTATATCGGCAAAAGTAATTTTAGTTTGCGGAATAACATAAGTGCCTAAAAAGTGTCTTTTTAACATAAGATAATCGGTAGAAGTTATTTTCCCGTCAAGATTTATGTCACCGAGGTAGATATCTGTCAGTTGCTCTCCTATTAAATTCGAGTAAATCGAATAACCTAGATTTGTACAATGAACTCCATCGGTTAAAAGCAGATTTCGATCGGTATAGGCTTTACACGCTTCTCTGACATCAACCAGATATACATCCTGTTCTTCAGCGATATCACGGATAACCTGACAATAAGTATCTATATAAGCCTGTGCTCCACCGGCAGAAGCAAAGACCTCGCTGTCATGCCTGGTGTAATATTTTGTTTCGTCAATATAATTCGGAGTAGATAATATAACCTTTGTTCCCTTGTCTTTTAATGAATTAATAAAGTAACGGAGATTATTTTTGTAGGTATTTATTTCAACATGCTTAGTCATGTCCTTGGCTGAATCATTCATGCCAAAACAGATAATAACGATATCTGGATTTTTCGAAAGTACATCGGTATTAAATCTTGCTTTTGCATCATTTGTGTTATTTCCACCGATACCTTTGTTGATAATGTCAAGACCAAATTTAATGTTAAGATTATTTACCCAAACTCCTGCTGCGGTCAGGCTGTCACCGAAAGCTATAATCACAGGCTTTGTTTCTGAAGCGGAAACATCAACAGCAGCAAATGACATTCCGGTAAGGCATAATGATATTGATAAAAAAGCGGAAAATATTTTTTTCATATATAAAGCTCCAATATAGATTATTATTTTTATCTTATCACAAAGCATTCTTTTTTTCAATAAAAGGGTTGAAAAAAAATATGTTTATTGCTATATTTAGATTATTATTATATTGTTTCTAAAAAGAAAGGATTTTAAAATGCTAAAGCCGATAAAAGGAAGCTGGTTTGAATTTCAACACCATCATATACCAGAGGGTAAGTATTGGAACCCGATTTGCCGTCATTTTTCAGAGGAACAATGGAGAGTTAAGATTCGTGAAATGTCCTCTTTGGGAATGGAATATATTGTGCTTCTCTGTTCGTCGTTGGTATATCAGGATTATGCTGAAAGTTATTTTGATTCGGGTATTTATCCGTTTGCGAAGGATTTTGTTTGTCAAAACCCGATTGAAGTTATTCTCGACGAGGCTGACAAATTGAATATGAAAATCTTTATGTCGGTTGGTTATTACGGTTTTTGGGAACATGCTTACGACAATATGATTAACCCGGAGGTAACAAAAAGAGCTTTTGTTGCGATGGAAAAATTATATAAACAATTTGGTCATTACAAGAGCTTTTACGGCTGGTATTATCCTGACGAGGTCTGCATAGACAAATACTTCAACAGTGATTTTATAGAATATGTAAATAAATATTCCACATTTGGACGCAGCTTTAACAAGGATTTAAAATCCCTTATCGCTCCCTACGGAACCAATATTCTTATTGCCGATGATAAATATGTCTCACAGCTTGAAATTATAGATGCTGATTTTATAGCTTATCAGGACGAAATCGGTGTCCGCAAAGCTAAACCTGAGCAAACCGAAGCATATTTTGCTGCACTTAAAAAAGCTCACGATAAAGCTGGTAGAGCAAAGCTTTGGGCTGATATGGAGGTTTTTGAGTTCGAAGGGGACGTTTACAGAAGCGCACTCATTCCTGCAACTATGGAACGTATCGAGCGTCAGCTTAAGAGCATTTCGCCCTATGTCGAAACTGTACTCTGCTACGAGTATCTGGGTATGTTCAACAAGCCTGGAACGATCGCTTATTGCGGTCACCCCGATTCCGTAAAACTTTACAGAGATTACATTGAATTTCTTAAAAAGATAAAAGGTTAATATGTTAAGGCTCAGTTTTTCGCTGCCAATCGAGACTGCCGACAATGACGGTCTGAAAAATCATGCACAAAAATTATTGGGTTTAAACGAGAGGGATATAATATCCCTCTCGCCATTTAAAAGGTCGCTTGACGCAAGAAAAGGCAGACCTTTTTTGTACGTCTGGACGGTAGATATAACGCTTACTGACATTAAAAAAGAAAAACTCATTTTTAATGAACGGAAAAATCAAATTCCCAATTTGGAATATATTGAAAAAGAACTACTGTATTCTTTTCCACTTACTTCCTTTGAAATTAAAACTCGTCCTGTTATTGCAGGCTTCGGACCAGCAGGAATTTTCTGTGCGCTCATGCTTGCAAGAGCAGGAGCTTACCCGATAATTTTGGAACGAGGTGGCTCTGTCAATGAGCGTGTTATGGCAGTTGACACTTTTTTCAAAGATAAAAAGCTGGATGAAAACTGCAATATTCAGTTCGGCGAGGGTGGAGCAGGAACCTTCTCGGATGGAAAGCTAAATACGCTTGTAAAAGATAAGAATTACAGAGGATATTTTGTTTTGCAGGAGTTTGTAAGAGCAGGAGCACCTGATGATATTCTATATATAAATAAACCTCATATCGGTACAGACCGGCTTCGTGAGGTTGTAAAAAATATCCGCAAGGAGATTATTTCTCTCGGTGGTGAGGTTTTATTTAACACACGGCTGACCGATATAATTATTAAAAATGGCAGTCTAACAGGAGTTTTTTACGAATCAAATGGAAAGCAAAGCGAGATAAAAACAGATACACTTTTCTTGGGAACAGGACATTCGGCTAGGGATATTTTTACAATTCTTAATAATAAAAGTGTTCCGCTTGAAAGAAAACCTTTTTCGGTCGGTGTGCGAATTGAGCATCTTCAGAGCGAGATAGATAAAACACAATATCGCAATTATGCAGGCAGCCCATATCTTCCATCCTCCGATTACAAACTGGTTTATCACACAAAAAACGGCAGAACATTATATTCTTTTTGTATGTGTCCGGGCGGAATAGTTATCGCTGCTGCGAGTGAAAATGGTGGAATTGTTACAAATGGCATGAGCTACCATGCACGTGACGGTATCAACGCAAATAGTGCGCTTTTGGTAACAGTACAACCGCAGGATTTGCCAGATGACAGCCTTTTTGCTGGAGTTGAATTGCAAAAACAGCTTGAAAAAAAGGCATTTTTATTTGGAGATGGCGACTTTAAGGCACCTTGCCAGTGTGTTGGTGATTTTCTTCAAGGGAAAGCAACTACCACTTTCGGTATTGTAAAACCATCTTATCCTTGTGGTGTTTTGGGAAGTGATTTAAATAAACTTTTACCTGGTTTTATTACAGAAACACTCAGAGACGGATTAATTAGTATGGATACATTATTAAAAGGCTTTGCCGATCCCGAAGCTGTTCTTACCGCTCCCGAAAGTCGTTCCACTTCGCCGATACGTATTATTCGTGGCGAGGATATGCAGAGTAGTATAAAGGGTTTATTCCNNTTATTCCCAATCGGTGAAGGTGCAGGCTACGCAGGAGGAATTATGTCGGCTGCTATCGACGGTATTAAAGCAGCGGAATGTTATTGTGAAAATATATAAAAAAAAAACAAAATGTATTATACCGAATAAGAATGATTGATATAAAAATTAGCTATACCAATATAGCATCCATTTTTAGCGAAACAGATAGCAGACTAAAGAGGCTCTGTCGGTTAAAAAGGCATTTACAGACATATAAAAGGAGTAATAATTCATGAATGGTTATAACATACAACTGGAAAAGTTATGTAAAATATTAAAGCTTGGAGAGCTTACTCGTGAGCCACATGAACTGTCAGGCGGGCTTATGCACAAAATGCTTGCTTTGCAGACCACAACAGGTAAATATGCTGTAAAAGCGTTAAATCCTCAGGTTATGGCAAGACTGGAAGCAATGCAGAATATTATTAACTCTGAAAAAATAGCTTGCATTGTCACCAAAAACATCAATGCTGTCCCTGCAAAAATCTATAACGATAAAGCATTACAGGAAATTGATGGACAATATTATCTTGTGTTTAACTGGTGTAACGGCAAAAACATTTTTGGTGATNNGAAAATAGGTAAGATTCTTGCGAAAATACATAAAATCGATTTTACAAAACTCGGCTTGGTCGATAATTATACAGCCAATGAGCCAGTACCCGATTGGAATAGTTATTTTGAAAAAGGCATTACAGCAAACGTTCCCTGGGTTCAGCTTGTTCGTGATAATTTAGACAAACTATACTATTATAGTAATCAGTTATGTTTTGCTTCAAAGATATTATCTGAAAATACGGTTATTACTCATGGCGATTTAGATCCGAAAAATGTTTTGTGGCAAAACAAAACGCCTTATATAACTGACTGGGAAGCCGCAGGGTACGTAAATCCCATGTATGACCTTTTTGAAACGACTGTATACTGGTCAAGAGATAACAATGGAGAACTTGATAAAAATAGATTTTTTGCATTGTTCAAAGGATATAAAAGTATTATTCCAGATTTACATTCTGACTGGAATCTTGTACTAGACAAAAGTTTTTCTGGATTGCTTGGGTGGCTCGAATACAGCTTAAAGCGTTCATTATGGATTGAATGCTCTGATGAAGATGAAAATAAAATGGGAACGGAGCATGTTATCGGTACAATTAATAACATAAATAAATATACGGAAGATAAAAAAATACTTGCCGAATGGTTGAAAGAAGTGTAATGATGAGTTTCATTATCTTATGATATTTTTATAGATAAAATATACTTATTGGTTTTTTTCTAGTTGAAGTTTTAATCTATTAGATTTTTAAATTATTATACAGTCGAATTTAAGCATATAAATTTAATTATAGATAGGTAGGTAATATGTTCAATAATTTATACATTCGTTCAATCAAGCTTGATGATAATATACCTAGTGACAATTATTTATCCAGCCTTAACGTAATCAAAAACCTAACAAAATTACCTGAGCTTACATTAGACAAGCCTGTTACATTCTTTGTTGGTGAAAACGGAACAGGTAAATCAACCTTGCTTGAAGCTATTGCAGTCTGCAACAGGTTCAATGCCGAGGGTGGAACAATAAATTTTAAATTTTCCACTAACAAGACACACTCGAATTTATTCGATTACTTAACCGTTAATAAAGGTACGAAACACCCTAAGGACGGTTTTTTTCTTCGTGCGGAGAGCTTTTACAACGTTGCAAGCAAAATTGACGACATGGATAAAGAACCGTCGTTTGAACCTATGGTAATTGAAAGCTACGGCGGAGTATCCTTGCACAAGCAGTCGCATGGCGAGAGCTTTCTTTCGCTGGTGAAAAACAGATTCGGCGGTAATGGACTGTATATTCTCGACGAGCCGGAAGCCGCTTTATCACCATCAAGGCAGTTGACTTTACTGGCTCATATCAATGACCTTGTGAAAGATAACTCCCAGTTCATTATTGCAACTCATTCGCCGATTTTGTTGGCTTTTCCAGATGCCGATATTTATGTTCTCGGTGAAGACGGTATTATTCTTACACCCTACAAAGAAACAGAGCATTACAAGCTGACAAAGCAATTTATAAACGCTCCCGAGCAGATGCTTAGATATTTATTCGAATAGATAATAAAAACAG
The DNA here is from genome assembly GCA_003452915.1 of Clostridiales bacterium. Taxonomy (GTDB): domain Bacteria; phylum Bacillota; class Clostridia; order Oscillospirales; family CAG-382; genus UBA1049. The sequence goes on from DMMZ01000032.1 coordinate 20,911, forward strand.
AAAACCTCCACTAAGATTCTTACGGATTTTAGTGGAGGTTTTTTATTTGCGGTCTTATATTGAGTTGTAACTTTAATAACTTTAATAAAAATAGCAAGAATGTTTTTTTTGCCCTTTGCATAAAATCAAACAACAAATAAAAGGACGGTGAGCAGGATATCGAAATAAAAAGAAAGTCAAATATGCTTTTAAAAAATGCAGCTCTGCTGACCGTTTTTTCACTTATTATAAAGCTGCTCGGAGTTTATCTGCGTTTGTTCCTGTCAGCGAGAATAGGCAGCGAGGGCATGGGTCTTTATCAGCTCATAATGAGCGTTTATATGCTTTTTGCCACCTTTGCCACTGCCGGATTCACAGTTGCAGTCTCCAGACTTGTAGCCGAAAAAAGCGAAAGACACCCCTCGGATGCTGCTCGGGTTTTTAAGCTTTCGTTATATGTATCGGGTTTTATCAGCATTCTGGCAACTGTATTGATGTTCTCATTCTCCGATACAATAGCTGTTACTTTTCTGGATGACGCCCGTACTTCCCGACCTCTCCAGATTCTTGCATTAAGTATGCCGTTTATGGCCTTATCCTCCTGCATGAAGGGGTATTTTATTGCAAAGCGACAGGTTATAAAAACAGCAACCGCTTCGTTTTTGGAGCAACTGGTCAAGATAGCCGTAATGGCTGTATTTCTAAACTTTTATATGGCTCATACCAACGATATAGGCACGCTGTGTAACGGAATAGTGGCAGGCATCACTCTTGGTGAAATATTCTCTTATATATATCTCGGAATTCTTTATCTATTCTCTCCAGGTAGAGTAAAAAAACGTGATTTAGCACCAAAAAGCGAAAAAGGTTCAATGCTAAAATCACTGTTAGGAGTTACTCTTCCTATAAGCGCAACCGTTTATGTGACAAGCACTTTGCACACTGTGGAAAATTTGATGATACCAAAGGTTTTTGAACAATACAGCGGCAACCGATCCGACGCGCTGTCTCAGTTCGGTATGATAAGAGGTATGGTAATACCGATTTTATTCTTTCCGTTTGCGTTCTTAAACAGCCTTGTTGCAATACTTATTCCAGAAATATCCCGTCTTAACGTAAAAGCAGACAAGACCGAACGCAACACAAAAATATCAAAAATAATGTCACTCTCCTTTGTGTTCAGCACTGCTGTCGGAGGTATATTTTATTTCTTTGCCGGTGAAATCGGCGAAACTTTTTACAGAGATCAGAACACTTTTCAGGCAATAAGGATATTGGCGATAGTAACTCCGTTTATGTACATAGAAACAATAACCGACGGTTTATTAAAAGGCATTGGCGAACAAGTCTATACACTTAAAATAAGCATATATAATTCCATTTTGAGATTATTGATTATATTTTTCGCAATTCCGAGTACAGGTTCAACAGGATATTTATGGCTACTTGTAGCATCGAATACATTTGCATTTGCACTCTGCGTTTTAAGAATGAAAAAGGTTACCGATTTTTATTTCAACTTTACAAAGAATGCACTCTTCCCGTTTATTTTCTGTATTGCAGGCGGTATAGTCGGAAGAATTGCTTTAAATGCACTCACTATTAATACAGATTGGATTGCTTCTTCGGTAGGAACACTTATTTTCTTAGCTGTATTCGGTATTCTTTACTTCTTTTCTTCTTTTAAGATTAACAGAAGGATTTTGAAGGGGTATATATGATAAATGGTTTAGACGGATTTTTCAGATATATTCCGCCAAGACTGACAAAATTAATTGTATCTCTTCCGACACCGCTTTTAGAGCGCGTTACTGAAATAAGACTGCGTTTAAATGTTCCGTTTTCAATGACTATCGGTGGAAAGAATATTTTACTCGATAAAGATGGAAATATCTGTAACGTAAAAAATGCGGTTTGTGCAACAAAAAAAGAGATGGAGGAATGTATTTCTCTTTTATCACAAGGTTCACTTTATACATATGACGACACCATAAAAACCGGATATATCCCAATAAAAGACGGCGGCAGAGCGGGTTTGTGCGGTGAAACTATTTTGCAAAACGGCATTGTAAGAGGTTTTAAGGAAATATATTCTATCAACCTCAGGTTGCACCGTCACATTCCGCTTTTCGCTTCCGATCTTATAAAGTATTATGCTAGGGAAGGTATATGCGGAACTCTGATATATTCACCGCCCGCAATGGGCAAAACAACTTTTTTACGCAGCGCCGCCTTCCTGCTTGGAGAAGGTAAAAATATTCGTCCTTTCAGAGTCGGTATTGTAGACGAACGAAGTGAAATTTTTATCAAAGGGGTGTCGGACGGGCTTGTCGATGTGATTACGAACTGTCCCAAAGCATATGGTATAGAGCTACTCTGCCGCACTATGTCGCCCGAGGTGATAATATGTGACGAGATAGGCTCCGGTGAACAGGATGCCATTATTAACGCCCAGAATACAGGAGTACATCTTATTGCATCCGCACATGGAAATAGCTTGGAGGGCTTGCGTCGCCGTCCATTTATAAAGAAAATACTGGAAGCAGGGCTTTTTGAAATTGCAGTAAAATTAACAGCTGACGAAAACGGTTACGAATGTGAGATAGAAAGGATATTGTGAAAGATAAATCTTTTATTCGTTGCTATCGGCATTCGCTGAGAAAGAAAGTTATAGATATGAAGATTTTGGGTGCGGTAATAATTGTTGTTTGCAGTTATTATATAGGCTTAGTTATCTCAAACAGCGAACAGAAATCTTTTTTTCAACTTTCGGGTTTGATACGGCTTTTGGATTTTCTTCTTCAGAGGATTACATATTCAAAGGAGAGCCTTGGAAGTGTTTTCTCTGATTTTTCTGATGAAGCATTAAGAGAATGCGGTTTTTTAACCACACTTAATAACACGATGGGAGAAACCTATGACACACTTTGGGACAAGGCATCCGACACTCTAAGCGTTTCTTCGACTGTAAAAAAAGAACTGCAGCTTTTCGGTACACAGCTTGGAAAACTGGACTATATAACACAAAAAGAACGTATTGAGATGTGCCGTAATATTTTAATTTCAGAAAAGCAACAAATTGAACCCGGACTTGAGAAACGTAAAAAAAGTATTAGAGCCTTGGGCGGACTGATTGGAGCAATGATTGCAATAATATTGTTATAATAAATGAATAGTTAAAATGACGAAAGGATTGGTTAAAAGGGATGAATATTGCGCTTGTTCTTAAAATTGCGGGTGTTGGCTTGCTTGTCAGCATAGCATATCAGATACTGCAAAAGAACGGCAGGGAGGAACAGGCAACCTTTGTAAGCATTGCAGGTGTTATAATCGTAATGCTGTTGTTAGTTCAGGAAATAAGCTCGCTTTTTTCGACTATAAGAAGCGCTTTCGGATTATGGATATATTAACTGTTTGTGCTTTTTCTTTAGTTTCACTTTGTGTGGTCGTTCTGGTCAGGCAGTTGCGTCAGGAGCTTGTTCCGCTCACTGTTGCAGCTATCGGAATTTTAATGCTTGGATATCTGCTTGTGTCCTTAAGTCCTGTCCTCGCTTTTATTACCGACACAGCAAAGCAGAGCGGTCTGGGTGGTTATTTTAGTGTTCTTGTAAAAGCACTTGCTATTGCACTTGCATGTCAGGTATGTGCGGAAATATGTCGCGACTGCGGTGAAAATTCACTGGCTTCAAAGGTTGAGCTTGCAGGAAAAATAGGAATTATAATATTATCGCTGCCGATTTTACAGCAGCTGTTATTGATGGCAAAGGAAATGCTACAATGAAAAAATGTTTAAAAGTGCTTTTATTTTGTTTTATAATTATTGTTTTTAGCGGTATTGGCTGCCAAGCTTTTGAAACCTCCAATCAAAACGAGATAGCCAACAAAGCAGGCATAAATGAAATTTCCACAGATGCGGTTACCTCCGAGGAAATGAATGGTGAAAACCATATTAATCTTTTTGGAAAAGCACTGTCCTTTATTTCTGATGCACTCAAAGCAGGTTCGACCTCTGCACTTCGGGCTTTTGCTCTTATAATGACAATTGTTATCCTGTCTAGCGTATTTGCATCCTTTAAGTGGACAACCACTAACAGTTCACTTCATGCTGCATATGAATATGTTTCCATACTTGCTCTTTCAGGTGTAACCTTTACTGTATTTACAGGAGTGTTCGTTTTTATTCAGGATGCTTTAAATTCGGTAAATATTTTTATGACAAGCTTACTGCCTGTAACAAGCTCTCTTTACATATTCGGCGGAAACGCAGCAACCGCCACAGCTTCCAACGCTTCGCTGCTATTATTTTTTTCATTTATGAATACGATATCGGCAAAATTCTTAATGCCGTTTCTGCAAATAGCTTTTGCATTATGCCTTGCTTCGGCTATTCCTGGTACGGTAAACCTGACCTCTGTCTCAACGCTGGTCAGAAATACCACAACCACTGTTCTTGCGTTTATATTCTCACTATTCGGCTTTGTTTTATATTTACAAACATCAATTGCATCTTCCGCTGATAACTATACCTACAGAAGTGTGCGTTTTGCTTCGGGAGTATTTGTTCCAGTAATCGGCAGCATACTGGGTGATGCTTCAAGAACGGTTATGGGCAGCATAGGCGTAATAAAATCGATAGTAGGTGCAATAGGAGTAACCGCTGTCCTTTCAATTGTAATACCACCTATAGTATTGGTCGTGCTGTATAAGTTTGCACTGCTTGGTTGTGCAATTCTTTCGCGAGCGCTGGGATGTGAGCGTGAGAGCAAATTTCTGTATGACCTTAACGGAATAATGAATGTTCTTATGGCATTGGTTATCGGAGTTGCAACAGTGCTTGTTATAGCGTTGGCAATCTTTATAAGAGTAGGTGTTTCTGTATGAAAAGCTATTTTCTAACCTTACTCATCGCTTCGGTCTTGGGTGGAATAATTGCAATACTGGTCAGCGGCAGTAATTTTGAAAAATATATCAAATATATAGCAGGACTAGTATGCGTTGTAATAATCCTCGCTCCGCTAAAAAGCTTTATTTCTGCTCCGTTTAGTTTGCCCGATGAATATAAAGATGCTGCTGAATCAACCGTTTCGACTGACGAAGCTAATGAAGTTATAGCCTTTTTAACAATTTCCGAGCTTGATACATATATTAAAGGAATTCTTTTTAAGAAATTTGGCATAAATGTACCCTCAACTGACATAAAAATAGATTGGGCGGATAACTGCCTTGTAATAAATGAGATAACCGTCTTTCTTGATAATGAAGACGGTAAATACCAGACCGAAGTACAAAAATATCTTGCAGAAATGATTGACGAAAGTGTTTTGGTCGAGATACTTGATGAAGCCGTATAGGAGGAGGTATTACGCAGGGTACGACACTTTTAAAAAGAATACTTAAAATTAAAGGAATCGGATACATTTTACTCGGTATCCTTGCAGGAGTAATATTACTCATGATTCCGACAGAAGGCGAAGCAACAACAACTGAAGAGCCCGTTTATAAATCCGCTAACGATTACTGTCTTAATCTGGAATTGAAAACCGCAGGGTTATTAAACGAGCTTGATGAAGTTGACAACTGCAAGGTACAAATAACTCTTGTTTACGGTTATGAATATGTTTACGCCACAGACCAGCATGTTGTGGAAGCCTTCAATTCCGATGGTACCACCGCACAGAAAGAAACCGACAAGGCTTATGTAGTAATAACCTCGGAAAAAGGCAGCGAAACGGTTTTACTTCGTGAAAAGATGCCGATCGTACAGGGCATAGCCGTTGTGTGTAAGGGTGCTTCCTATGAAACACAGTATAAAATTATTTCGTTACTGACCGCACTTTTCGATATTCCCAGCAATAAAATCAGTGTCCAAAATTAATAATTATTTTCAATAATTATTAATACGGTTTTGCACTTTTAACTCTTTGGGAGTTAAATTTCGTCAAGTCTTAACAGACTTTCCGAAAACGTACAATTCCCGCTCTCTATGCTATGTTAAGCTAAACTTTACAAAAAAATGTTAGATTTCACTTTAATAAGCAATATACCAAAATAAATAATACATATTCGGAGGTTCTTTTATGAGGATTAAAGAGATAGGAAAAAAATTCAAGGAATTCGATTACAAAAAGTTACTCAACACAAAAGCTTTCCTTATAGTGGGATGTATAACCCTTGTGGGAATCGCCATACTGGTTAACACATTAGTCAGCGGCGGTGCCGAGGATGTTTTAAACAACGAAAGCGGAAAAATTCTTGGCAACTCGGTTCTTGTTGATAACAATACCAGCGCAGATGACGTTATTGCTGACGAAAACGAGCAAGGCGACTTCTTTGCAGCATCAGCTATAAACAGACAGAATACCCGTGATGATGCTCTTGAGGTTTTACAGCAAATTGCAGAAAATCCGGATGCTCTTCCCGATGCTAAAGAAGATGCACTGCTTGATATTGCGGCAATTGTAGACGATATGAACGCTGAATCTAACATCGAAACGCTTATAAAGGCAAAAGGTTTTGCAGAGTGTGTTGCAGTTATTTCCGGTGAGAATTGCAGCGTAATCGTACAGAGTGACGGGTTGCTTGCAAACGAACTTACTCAGATTCTAGAGATTATTTATGATCAAGCAGGTATTGTACCAGATAATGTAACAGTTATTGAAAAGTAACTACAATTAAAAAAAGAATGAAACACATAGAGGGAGACTTTCTAAAAAGAAGGTATCCCTTTATGCGTTTATAATGATTATAGAATTTTATAATCTTGACATTATTTTTATTGTATGATAATCTGCAAAATGAAGTTAAATTTTTAAAATAAAATCCGGAAAGTGAAGATATATTATGATGACTTCCCGCGAAAGATTAATGAGAATATTTAAAAACGAAGAAATTGACCGCCCTGCATTGAAGCTATGGGGCGCAGGGAAGTACAAAGATGGTGACCAGTTGCTTAATCTTTTGTATAAGCCGGTTGCAGAGCTAGCTTTTGAAATAACGGATTTATTCGGCGGAAGTTATTCACCGTTTGATATTTTCTACGGTAACAATTCGGCAGGACAGGTAGAAGTTACTGTTAAAAAAACAACTGAACCGAATTGGGTGGAGCATCATTATCTCTATCATACACCGCTCGGTGATTTACATTCAATTTACAGATTTTCGACAGTAGGCGAACCCGGTATGATTACCGAATATGCTGTAAAAGACGAAAATGATTTAAAAAAGCTACTTTCTATAAAATATGCACCGATACCGTTCAAATCTAATCATAATAAGGCGTTAGAAGAAATGGGCGACAGAGGTGTTGTTATGTTTGGGCTGGATCACGCTGCCTATGCTTTACATAGAATGATGGGTTCGGAGACTATGGCAATAATGAGTTTTGATTGCAGAGAATTATTGGAAGAGGTTATTGCATCCTTTTCAAAACGCATCTATAATCATGCCGAGCAAGCGATAAGCGAAGGAATAAAAGCACCTTTTAGTTGGGTTGGACCAGAATTATTTATACCGCCGTTAATGTCGCCAAAAGATTTTGATGATTTTGTGTTTAAATATGATAAATCTCTTTGTGATTTAATACATTCAGCAGGCGGATATGTTTGGGTTCACTGCCACGGAAAAACCGAAAAGTTCATAAACCGTTTTATTGAAATGGGTGTGGATATATTAAATCCCCTTGAGCCACCACCGAATGGTGATGTTGATATGGATGAGGTTGTCAGAAAATACGGTCAAAAAATCGGGCTTGAAGGTAATATTGAAATACAGGATATCATTCAATCAGAACCTGAACATTTAAAAACACTTATTAGCTCCTGCGTTAAAGCTGGTAGTAAAAGCGGTCGTTTTATTTTGTGTCCGTCAGCAGGATATATGGAATATCCCTTTCCTGATCAAAGATACATAGATAATTTAATGCTTTATTTGAATTATGGTTATGAGTGTGTAACGAAATTATGTAAATAGTTATACGCCCCGCTTTATAATCCTATTAAGCGGGGTTATTATTATCCTTTACAAAACGAGTAATATAAGCTATTTAATCGTTTATTTATATTTAAAAATTTACAAAAGCATAATAAACAATAAATAGTTTTAATGTATTATAAGATTTGATTTGACCTTTGAGCGGTTGCACGATAAATAATTATAAGGATGTTAAAATTGTTGATAAATAATAATATTACAAATGAAGTGAATCGCAGAAAAACCTTTGCTATAATTTCTCACCCCGATGCTGGAAAAACAACCTTGACGGAAAAACTTCTACTTTATGGTGGAGCAATAAGACAGGCAGGTACTGTAAAAGGCAGAAAAGCGGCAAAACATGCTATTTCCGACTGGATGGAGATAGAAAAGCAAAGAGGTATATCCGTAACCTCAAGCGTATTAAATTTTGATTATAACGGTTACCGAATAAATATACTGGACACACCCGGACATCAGGATTTCAGTGAGGATACCTACAGAACCTTGACAGCAGCCGATAGTGCCGTTATGCTGATTGATGGTGCAAAAGGTGTTGAAGCACAGACAAAAAAGCTTTTTCATGTTTGTAGAATGAGAAAAATTCCTATTTTCACCTTTGTAAATAAACTGGATAGATTCTGTAAGAACCCTTTAGCATTAATGGAAGAAATCGAGGCTACTCTTGGAATACGTTCCTGCGCTATTAACTGGCCTATTGGTACAGAAGGCGATTTTAAGGGTGTTTATAACCGAAAGCTATCTCAAATAGAGTTATTTGAATCGGAGGATCATGGTAAAAAAATAGTTGCTTCCAACGCAGGAAATATTGACGACTTGAAGTTCAAGGAAATATTGGGTGAAGATTTATATAATAAACTGTGTGAGGATATTACATTATTAGATATTGCCGGAGACGAATTTGATTTGGACAGAGTGCTTGAAGGCGAGCTTACTCCATTGTTTTTCGGTAGCGCTATGACAAACTTCGGTATACAGCCTTTCTTGGAAGAATTTCTTAAAATTGCACCCTCCCCTACAGCCAAAAATCATAGCGAAGGCTGTATAGCTCCATATGATGACGAATTTTCTGGCTTTATATTTAAAATACAGGCAAATATGGATCCTTCTCATAGGGACAGAATCGCTTTTGCCAGAGTTTGCTCAGGAAAATATGAAAAAGGAATGGATGTTTACCATACAAGAACAAATAAAAGTATTCGGTTGTCACAATCACAGCAATTTCTGGCACAGGATAGAATCAGTGTTGAGGAAGCATATGCCGGTGATATTATCGGGCTGTTTGATCCGGGCATTTTCAATATCGGAGATACCCTTTGCGGTAATAAAAACAGTTATCATTTCGAGGGCATCCCAATGTTTCCTGCCGAACACTTTGCCTTGGTTATCAACAAGGATTCCTCCAAGAGAAAACAATTTTTAAAGGGAATTAATCAAATCTCAGAGGAAGGCGCAATTCAAGTTTTTAAAAGCCCCAACGCTGGTGTGGAAAATTACACTATTGGAGTTGCAGGTGTTTTACAGTTTGAAGTATTAGAATATAGGATGAAAAACGAATACAAAGTTGATATAAATATACAAAAGTTACCCTATTCGATGGCACGGTGGATTGTTTCGGATAAGAATGTTAAGGATATTCCTGGTTACAGCGGTAGCACGATAACAGTAGAGGATGAATATCAAAGACCGGTAATGCTGTTCAGAGATCAGTGGATATTAAATAAAGTGATAGAAAAAAACAGTGGTGTTAAATTTTTGGATATTGCACCTCCTGTTAATTAAAAATTGAATGTGAAAGGAAGGATTTATGCCGTTAAAAGAGCATGCGGATTATAGTTATGAAAAACAAAGGCTGGACGAAACAATACAATATGTAAATACGTCTTTAAATAAAAACATATGCAACGCCGAATTATTAAGAAAAGATACAATAGAGGTATTTAAGGAGCTTGATTACAGAGATAGTAATCTCGTTTATGACCAGGCGGCTTTAAACGCATTTTTATATAAAAGAGAAAGTATCATGTTTACGGGCTTAACAAGAGCGCAAAGAAAACCTTATTTTTGCAGAATTGATGTTAAATTATCCGAAAACGAACAAACAAAGAAATTATATATCGGAAAGATGGCTTTAACAGGTGAGGATATTGAAAATCCTTTGATAGTCGATTGGCGTGCTCCTATTGCGAGTGTTTATTATAACGGACGTTTAGGCGATGTTGTTTACGATTCGCCCGATGGAGAGCAGAAAATAGAATTAAATTTAAAAAGACAATATACAATTAACGATGGAATTCTGGAAAATATTATGGATGTCGATATTACAACCACCGACACATTTCTGCAAGCAGCACTCGGCGAAAACAAGGATAACAGACTTCAAGACATTGTTTCTACAATTCAAGCTGAGCAAAACGATATTATAAGAGCGGATATATACAGTCCTATTATTGTTCAAGGTGTTGCAGGGAGTGGAAAGACTACTATTGCGCTCCACAGAATTGCTTATTTAATATATACCTTCGAAAAAGATTTTGATCCTTCGGATTTCCTAATTATTGCTCCCAACACTTTATTTTTAAATTATATTTCTGAGGTTCTCCCCGAGCTGGGTGTGGAACGAGTTAAACAGACAACTTTTATTGACATAGCGTTTGAGCTTCTTGGTAAAAAATACAATCTTACAGACCCTGATGAAAAGTTGATTAAATTTATCAGTAATAGTAAAAACTTCAGGAACAAAGAAACAGAATTATTACGCCGTGTTTCCGAATATAAAAGTTCATTAGATTATCGTGATGCAGTAGATAATTATGTAGCTTCGTTGGAACAAACTTTTATACCCGATCAGGATTTTTGTCTTGGCGAGCATGTAATTATAAAAGCAGACGTTGTTAAACATATTTTTTTAACGCAGTTTTCTCATTTACCGTTATATAAAAGAATACCGTTTATAAAAAATTTTTTATCGTCTAAATTAAAAAATAGTAGTAAAAATATACTCCAAAATATTGAAAATGATTATGATCAACAAATAAATGCATTAAGACGCGACTTGAGCCCTTCAGCTGAACGAAAAGAAAAGATTGTAGCTCTGATGGATGCAAGGGATGAAAATTTAGAATTCTATAAAAATGCTGCCAAATACGCTGTTGTAAAATACCTCTCACTTTTACCAAAAAAGCAAGATATTATCAATTATTATAAAGAACTAATAACTGCTTCGGAGAATTGCAGAAAGTTTTTTATTTCATCAGATGATGAATTTATAATGTATTTTTGTAAGCACAATAATACCTTATTCAGAAAAAGGTTACTTGAATTTGAAGACCTTTCCCCGTTAATGTATTTAAAGTATAAAATCTTCGGATTTGAAACAGAAATAACCACAAAATATATAGTAATAGACGAAGCGCAGGACTTCAGTCTGTTCCAAATATATACCTTGAAAAAAATATTTGACACGGAGCTTTTTACATTATTAGGGGATTTAGCTCAGGGTATTCACTCCTATAGAGGTATTAAAAACTGGCAGGACGTAATAGACAAGGTTTTGCAAAATAATTTTACAAGATATTTGACTTTAAACCAGAGTTATCGTACCACAGTTGAAATTATGAATGCTGCCAACGAGTTTATTAAAATAAGTAATATTTCAAATATTGAGTTGGCAAAACCTGTAGTCAGACATGGAAACAAGCCTGCTATATACAGATTTTCTGAAAAAGAAGCATTGATTCAAGCACTTGAAGATAAAATTAATTATTTAAAAAGCATACAATATAAAACAATTGCTATTATCTGCAAAACAAATGATGACTGCTCTATTGTAAAATTTCTATTGAACAAAAGAGGAAACAAATCAATAAGACAATTAAGTTCTGAGGATATAACTTATGAAGGCGGAACTATTATAGTTCCCTCATATCTTGCAAAAGGACTTGAGTTCGATGCAGTTATTATTTGTACCCTCACCGAGGACTACTCTTTGGAGGAATTGGATTTAAAATTACTTTATGTTTCAATGACAAGAGCATTACATTGTCTTGATTTTTTGTGTTTATACAAGAATATGAAGATATTGGATCTAGTACCAGAGGATTTTATTCAACGGACATGAATATATAAAAATGTAAAGTAATAAAAATGTCCTAATGAAAGCAATCTAAAAATTGCAGACAATAGGACAAATTTTTATAATCCTCAAATTATGAAGATTAAATATTTTATAATCCTCCATTTGAGATATTTTAATTTCTTGATAAGTTTTTTACCGCCATCATTATAGCATTTGATATTTGATCCAGATTAAATTGCTTCTCAACCGCTCCAATATTATTTGCAACCTTAGGCATACCGTAAACAACCGAAGATTTTTCGTCCTGTCCAATTGTTATTGCTCCCATCCGGCGCATTTCGTAAAGTCCTTTGGCTCCGTCCTGTCCCATTCCGGTTAAAATTACACCGACCGCATTTTTACCACATTCTTTAGCAACCGAATTAAAAAGCACGTCAACAGAAGGACAATGTCCATTTACTCTATCGCCTGTAAAAACGTCGGTTTTATATCTGTCGCCTATCTTTCTGATTTTTAAATGTTTATCGCCCGGAGCGATATAAACTTTTCCGGTTTCTATAAATTCGTTGCCTTCCGCTTCCTTAACGGTTAGCTTTGTCTGAGTGTTCATTCTTTCCGCAAACATCTTGGAAAACACTGGTGGTATGTGTTGAACAATCACTATTCCCGGAATATTAGCCGGAAGTTCTTTTAATACACGATAAATAGCTTCGGTTCCGCCAGTTGATGCACCTATTGCAATTATCTTTTTTTCGTCAAATTTATACGATTCTGATACGTCAACCTTGTTTATATTATTTTCACGTTTAACTTTTGCTGTTACTGCAATCTTTATCTTTGATATGAGTTCATCAATAAAATTATCCATTCCCTTTGGTGAACGGTCATCAGGCTTGGTAACGAAATCAACAGCGCCTGCATTCATTGCATCAAATATTGCATCCGAAACTGTGCTTACAACAATAACAGGTAGCGGATATTGAGGTAATAATCTTGTGATAAATTCAATGCCATTCATTCTCGGCATTTGAACGTCGCAAGTCATTACATCAGGGTTATATTGTATAATCTGATCTCTGGCTTGAAAAGGATCGCTTGCTTTAGCTACAATCTCTATTTGAGGATCTTTTGATAATCCTCTTGATAATACCTCTCTGAACAATACGGAATCATCAACAATTAAAACTTTTATTTTTTCATTCATCTTAATCGTACCTCGTCAATCTTTTATATCTTTCGATAAACCGCAGGCATTATATACTTAAAGTCCGATTCATTTCTTGCTATCGATTCTGAATGTCCGATAAAGAGATAACCGCCTTCTTCCATAAAATCATAAAACTTTTTAATTAATTTAATCTTAGTTTCGTTGTCAAAATAGATCATTACATTTCTACAGAATATTACATGAAATTTCTTTTTAAAAGGAAAGTTTTTTTCCATAAGATTAAATTTTCTGTACAAAACTTCTTTTTTTATATCATCCTTAATAACCGAATTGTTTTCATCTAGATGTTGAAAATAATTCATCCTCCAAATCGGAGGGATGGTTTCTAACCTTACGTTTGGATAAATGCCGAGCTTTGCTTCATTCAAAACTCGTTCCGAAATATCAGTAGCTAGAACTTTACAATCCCATAATCGTTTACTACTACCAAAATATTCATCCATGAGAATTGCAAGTGTATATGATTCTTCACCTGTTGAGCAAGCGGCACACCAGATTCTTAAATCTTTATTAATAACAGTTTTTTCAAGAAAGGGTAGCACATAGTCCTTATAATAAATAAAATGCTCTTTTTCACGCATAAAGAATGTATGGTTTGTTGTAATTTTATCTATAAGTGTAGCTTGATTTAACTTTTTTGACACCAAATCGTTATAAAACTCAGTAAAGTTATTATATCCGGCTTGTAATAATGTATTGTTTAAGCGTCCTATTAAAAGTGCGCGTTTTTCTTCCTTGATATTAATGCCATAATTAGTCTTTATATAATTAACAAGTTGAGCAAATTCTTTTTCTGTTATATCCATCTTATGTACTTTTGTGCAGATTGGAGAGGTTAACCTCTCCAATCTGCTATCCTTTCAGAATACTGTTTTAACTAATTCGATTTATAAACAGTGACAAATTCGAAAAAAAGTCTTTTATATATGGACTTTTTCGAAGAATTTTTCTTAAGAGAATTATTATTAATACTTACCAAACTCATTATCACTGAGTGATATTTTTATTTCTTTTAATTCAGATTTTGCTTTTATTTTTGGTACATTTGAAAGGTGTTTTAATTTATTTGTAGATGAATTTGTCTTGGTATGACTATCCTTTAAAACAAATTTAGATATCTGTTCTTCCAATAATGCAGCTTGTCCCGATAATTCCTCGCTTGCAGCTGCGGTTTCTTGTGAAGTTGATGAATTTGATTGAACAACCTGGGATACCTGCATAATACCTTGATTTATTTGTGCAATACCTGATGACTGTTCATTGGAAGCAATCGATATATTATTAACAAGATCAGCTACCTTTGCCACACCATCAACAATTTTTTTAAGCTCTTCTGCTGTTTCGCCTGCAATCTTTGTACCGCCGTTAACCTTGTTTATCGAACCTTCAATCAAATCGGTTGTTTCTTTAGCGGCGTTTGCTGATCTTGCGGCGAGGTTTCTGACTTCTTCGGCAACTACCGCAAATCCTTTTCCATGCTGACCTGCTCTTGCGGCTTCAACAGCTGCGTTAAGTGCAAGTATATTGGTTTGGAAAGCAATGTCATCAATAACCTTGATTATTTTAGATATGTTTTTCGAAGAATCATTGATATCTTCCATAGAATTAAGCATTAATTTCATCTTATCATTACCGACGATCGCATATTTTTGTGCTGCTTCAGCATAGGTGCTTGCATTAACCGCATTATCCGCATTGAACTTTGTCTGTGAGGCTATTTCTTCAATTGAAGCAGTAAGTTGCTCAATAGAGCTTGCTTGCTCGGTTGCTCCTTGAGAAAGTTCCATGCTGGAATCAGATATCTGTTTTGCACCCGATGCAACCTGTTCGGATGCCGTTCTTATATTTGACATAAGCTCATTCATATTATCTGAAACAGCTTTTAATGATTGCTCCAATGTACCAAGCTCGTCACCTCTGGTAATATCAACATTCTTATCAAAATTACCATTTGCATATTCTTTTGATATGCCAACAAGTTTTAATATCGGCTTTGTTACTGATAATCTTATAAGTAAAATCTGAATTAAAGCAATTGAGATTAATAATACAACGAATATTATTAATAAGTAATAAACCATTTGAATTGTAGGTTCCATCATTTCTGATTTATCAACTGATATACCTACAGACCATGGAGTAGTTGTATTACCTATCATGATCGGAACATATGATCTGGTTGCGGGAGCATTGGATACAGATGAAATACTATCTAAGGTTAAATTTTTGCCTTCACTAATAGCTTTGCTAATTTCATTTACACCTTGAAAATTATTATCTTTAATATTCTTGCCAATCTTTTCAGTATCTGGATTAATTACATATATACCTGAATTAGAAACAAGAGCTAAATATATGGTATCATAATCACCTTTATCAAACTCTAAATTTTGCAATACCTCCATTGTTATATCAATTCCTGTGGCACCTACTACTTTTCCATTAGAATCTTTTATCGGAACTACTAAAGAAGTCATTAATACCATTTTACCGTCAATATTGTATTCATATGGTTCAAGTATAGTTTCATTTCCAGACTGCGCTGCTAACAGATAATAATCTCCGGCTCCTTGTTTATCATAATCCGTTAATGTTGAAAATGCTACCGTATTACCAGATCTATACCAATAAGAAATATATCTGCCTGAGCTGTCTGATGCTGCAGTATTAGCATATTGTGAGTCCAAGTTATCCAAAGCATTTGGTTCCCAACACGACCATACGCCTAAAAAATTTTCATTTTGAGCAAGCACGTTTTTCATCATGCTGTCAAAATAAGATCTTCTATTTTGAACATCAATATCGTTATAACCTTGCATACCATTTGCCAATGCTCTTGCCATATCCAAAGGAACTTCCAATTCAGTCTTTATTGATGCTGCATCCTGTTTTGCTAAAGCGGCAAGATATTCATTTTCACTATGCTGTGTTGTCTTTAATGAATTTAAAATCAAAAGAAGGAAACAAACCGCTAAAATAACCGTAATAAAGGCAAGACTGATTATACTAAATTTGGTACCAAGTTTCATTTTTTTTGTTTTTATCATAATAAATACCCCACTTTATCATTAAGTAAGTTTAATACTTTCCAAATTCTTTATCACTGAGCGATATCTTTATTTCTTTATATTCGGGTTTTGATTTTACTTTTGAATTATTTGATAAATGCTTTATTTGGCTTGAAGATGAATTTGTCTTGGTATGGCTATCTTTAAGTATAAATTTAGATATCTGTTCTTCCAATACCACAGCTTGTCCCGATAATTCTTCGCTTGCTGCTGCTGCTTCTTCTGAAGTAGCAGAATTCTCTTGAACAACCTGAGAAACCTGCATAATGCCTTGATTTATCTGCGCAATACCGCTTGCCTGCTCGTTAGAGGCATTTGCTATGTTGTTTACAAGCTCTGCTACCTTTGAAATACCTTCAACAATCTTTTTTAATTCTTCTGCTGTTTCACCTGCAATTTTTGTACCACCATTTACCTTATTAATAGAACCTTCTATTAAATCGGTAGTCTCTTTTGCAGCGTTAGCAGATCTTGCAGCAAGGTTTCTGACTTCTTCGGCAACAACTGCAAATCCTTTACCGTGCTGCCCTGCTCTCGCAGCTTCTACTGCTGCGTTAAGTGCAAGAATATTGGTCTGGAAAGCTATATCGTCAATAACTTTGATAATTTTAGAAATGCTGCTAGAAGAAACATTGATGTCTTCCATCGACTTGAGCATCAATTTCATCTGATCATTACCGACAGTCGCATATTTTTGAGCTGCAACAGCATAGGTGCTTGCATTAAATGCATTGTCTGCATTAAGCTTTGTTTGTGAAGCAATCTCTTCAATAGACGCTGTAAGCTGTTCTATTGAACTTGCCTGCTCGGTAGCACCCTGAGATAACTCAATACTGGAATCGGATATTTGTTTTGCGCCAGATGCAACCTGCTCTGATGCTGTCCTTATGTTTGACATTAACTCGTTCATATTATCAATAAGTGTTTTAAATGCAGTTGCTAAAACGCCCAGTTCATCTTTTCTTTTAAGAAATTTATAAGGCACTTCAACAGAGAAATCGCCTTTTGCGAGTGTGCTTGCATAATTCGCAGCTGCTTTTATCGATTTTTTAAAACTGTTTGCTATTAATATAGCAAGAAAAATACCGATTATAATAAATCCTGTACTTATCAAAATTATAAATGTTCTAAGCTGAGTAACACCCTCAAACACTAATTCTTCAGGAGCAGTTAATCCCATTGACCAGGATGTACCTTCTATGGGGGTATAGCCAAGATATTTTGTCAGACCTTCGTATTCATATGCACCTACATCGGATTCACGGTTGGTCATTTTTTTTAAAATAGCAATAAGCTCGGACATTTTAGGATCATTTTTTTCAATGAAGTTTACATTATTTTTTACATGATCAAAATTATAATGTGCTACCATATAACCTGTCTTGTTTATTATAAACGCATAACTATCTTTATCATCTACATATTTTATTTCACTAACCATTTGAGTAAGTTCCACAGCGTTCCTTACCGCCGAGAGAGTACCGATAATCTTACCGGAATGATCCTTTATCGGAACCGAGAATATTATTACCTTGGTATCGTCTTCTTCTCTGGTAAGAGGATCTGATACACTATTGACACCGTTTGCAGAACTCTTAAAGTAATCACGTGTCGATATATCAAGTTCATCAGCATTTATCGAATAGCCCATACCGCTTGCATCCGAAACCACAACATCGTAATGTCCTTCAACATTAGCATATTCCTTTATAACATGTAATATTTGAGCCTTGTTTGTATTTATATCCAAGAACAGGTCATTTGTAGATAGTGCTATTAAACTGCCGTAGTGTTCTTCAAATCTAGCAGAAACAGTTTGGGAAGCTTGCTGAGTTATTTTCAGGAGTGATTCATTTAAGTTTTTCTCCAATGCCTGACTTGACTTATAACTTGAAAAGAAAGTAAGACATGTACATATTGTTAATAATATTAATCCGATATTGATTATTAACCTGGCTGATATACTTCTAAATACAGATACTTTCATTTTTTATTTTCCTCTCAGATGTTTTTGATTTGATCAGATATTACTTCTACATCATTACAGTTGATTAAACTCTGGTAATCGAGCAGTAACTTAATACCATTCCCTACTTTTCCGATACCTTTAATAAACCTGTTGCTTGCTTTGTTAATTTCAGGCGGATTAACAATATCGGATTCCGGAATAGTTAATACCTCCGCTACGCTATCAACAATGAAGCCAATATCCATATTATCAATCAAAGCTACAATAATACAAGTTCTGTCATTATACTCCAATACATTCTTGTTAAATCTCAGCCTGATATCCATTACAGGAATAATTTTTCCCCTTAGATTTATTATACCTTTAATATAAACTGGCAGTCCTGGAACGGTTGTAATTGGCAAAATGTTGATAATTTCGGTCACAAACTTAATTTCAATGCCGTAACTTTCATTCTCAATGATGAAGGTAAGATACCTGCCAGACTGGGTATCTTCTTCAAATTCAATTAAATTGTTTGATAAATCAGCCATATCAATTTCCTACCCTTCTTTTTTATATTTAATTTCGCTGTTTATGAGCCATCCAGCGTCAAGAATAAGGCTTATACTGCCATCCCCCAATAAGGTACAGCCTGATATTCCTTCTACAATCTTTGTTTTTCGTATGTAATCGGGCATTGATTTTACAACAACCTGTTGCTGACCGAGTAAGCTGTCTGCAAATATACAGCGTTTTTTTTCTTCCTGCTCAACCATGATCAAAATACCATCTGTAAGGTCGCTAATCCTGGTTTCGATGTCCCATTGTTTATATAACTTCATGATTGCGTAGCATTCACCTCTGACCATAATCATTTCGTTACCGTCTGTGTCACAAATTATATTATCTTTGTTTGGTTTAAAGGATTCCTTAATCGCTGTTATAGGAATAGTAAAGTGCTTTCTGCCAACTTCAATATTCATTCCATCAATAATAGCAACTGTCAACGGGATCTTCATTGTGATAGTTGTACCCTTGCCTTCAATACTATCAACAGAAACTGATCCTCCGACCGATGTTATGCTTTGCATAACGACATCCATTCCCACACCACGTCCGCTAAACTCCGAAACTTGCTCGTTTGTAGAAAAACCGGGTAGGAATATAAGGTTGCATATCTCTCTGTCGGTCATTTCACTTTCGGGCTTTATTAATAGGTTATTTTTCTTTGCTTTTTCCAAAACCTTTGTTTTATTTATTCCTTTTCCATCGTCTTTAACAAGGATATAAACATAACTGCCCGCATTAAAAGCTTCCAGCGTTATTGTGCCGATAGGTGGCTTATTCGCTTCTATACGTTCTTTTTCTGATTCCAATCCATGATCAATACAATTACGTACCAAATGTAAAAGTGGATCGGAGAGATGCTCGATGATTTTCTTATCAACTTCGGTTTCTTCCCCAATAAATTCGAGTTTTACTTCCTTATCGAGTTTTTTCGACATATCTCTAACAATTCGATGCGTTTTTTGGAAAGTAGTTGTCAAAGGCACAAGTCTCATCGACATGACCATATCCTGCATTTCCACTATGATTTTATGTAGTTGTAACGCTTCTCTTTGAAAAGATTGTAATTGTAATCCTTTTAAATCAGGATTTTCGACAACCATCGACTCTGCAATAACGACTTCACCCATTAAATTCATCAATTTATCAAGCTTTGATACATTAATACTGATTATGCTTTGCGATGTTGATTGGTGGGTTTCTGTTTTAACCTGATTATCTTGTTGCTTTGTAATTTTATTAATACTATTTACTTCCTGCAGTTCCTTTACGGGGCTGTCTGAAATAGTACATTTTTCTATATCAATAAGGGTTAAGTCTATATCTCTGATGAACGGTATTCGGGAAAATAAACTATGCAAATCACTATAAGATTTATCCGACCTGAAGGATACAGCGAAACCATTTTGTCTAATAATTAATGCAGTATCATCATTATCGATTACGTTGTCAGGAATATAAGTAACATCTTTTGTGTATTCCTGAATATCTCTTATAATAGAAAACGACCTTATATTTTCCATCTCGCAGCCTTCTTCAAAATAGAAAATAACTTTAAAGCTATTATAAGAAGGTTCATCTATATTATTTGTTGGTATATTATCCCGATTCGCTATTATTTCAATAAGAACGTTTTCAATTTCCTTTATAACCTCTTCGGGGCTTTCAAAATTAACTTCATTATTCTCTTTAATTTTATCTATTTCTCTGTTAATATAATCCATGCAAAGAAGGATTAAGTCTGATATACGCGAACAATTATAACTTACGGTGGGATTTTCTCGAATATAATAGAACAGATCCTCAGCTTTATGTGCTAGTGAAGAAATATATGAATATGACATCATTGCCGAGGAGCCTTTGAGAGTGTGCATAATTCTGAAAATTTCATTTATTGTTGAATCCGAAAATCCCCCGTTTTTTTCGGTTTCAAGTATGATTTTTTCTAGTTGTTCTGTATTTTGTAACGTCTCAAAAATAAACATTTCGAGCAAAGAATCGCCATTTATTTGTTCTGCCATTAACTTCACCTCAATAAATTCATTTTAACTGTCAGAAGCTATCTTAAGAAGTGTCTGCGTTATATGTTCTTCTTTGTAAGGTTTTACAATGAAAGACCTTGCTCCATTGATAATCGCTTCTTTTACCATACGTTCTTGCCCCATTGCTGAAATCATCACAACTTTTGCGTGTGGATCTATTTCTCTAATTTTTTTCAATGCTTCTATGCCTGTCATATCCGGCATTGTAATATCCATAGTGACAATGTCGGGACGAAGTTCAAGATACTTTTCAATTCCTTCCTGACCGTTTTTTGCATCGGCAATAACCTTAAAACCACTTTTCTCCAATACATTCTTAATTGCTAATCTCATGAAAGCGGCATCATCAACAATTAACACACTAATCAATTAAGTCACTCCCCTATCCCTTGTTTTCCTTTGTTCTATTTATACCTATAACAGTGACATTAAGCAACTCTGGATCGTTACATAAGTCATAAATAATATTTTCTTTTAAATTATTCATTGTCGGAATAATTTGTATTTTTGGTCTCATATAACTGTTGGGGAAATTTTCTATTACAATTCCTTTTTTACCATTACTCAAGTCAACAACCGTTCCAACCGGATATGGAACAATTTTTTTGATAAACAAGTCCAATATTTTCGGATCGAACATTACTCCGGCGTTACCCATTATGTGTTCGATAGCCTCAGATGGCGAAAAAGCTGTACGGTATGGTCTGTCTGATGTCATTGCATCATAATTATCACAAATCGCTATTATTTTACCCTCTATCGTCTGTTTATTGGAAGCGAGCCCTAATGGATAACCTTTTGAGTCAAAACGCTCATGATGTGTTAAAACAGCAATTATTGATTCAATTGGAAGTGCATTCTGCCTTTTTAAATAATCGCTACCGAATTGACTATGCTTTTTCATATACTCATATTCATTAAAATCAAGCGGTCCGTTTTTATTTAATATTTCTTTTGGAATAAAAATCTTTCCAAGATCATGAAGTAATGCACCCATTCCGAGCTTATATAAACCGTTTCTATTCATACCGGCAGATACACCAACCATTATAGAGAGACCTGCAACACTAACACTATGATAATATGTGTAATCATCAAATACTTTTAAATCGACCATATTTACCATTGCATTTTTATCGGTTGAAATCTCGTCTATAATATCATCCAATAAATGTTTCATTGTAGAAAATGAATAACTTGCAATAATGCTATCATTACGTTCAATGCCCATGAAAAAGCTTCGGACAGCTTTTACTGTATTTTCTTTTAGTCTGGAGCTGATAATTCCTTTGATATTTGGATCGTCAGTACTATTATCTACAATATAAGCACCTTCGCATCCGGTTATAACCATTTTGCTTATCAAGGAATCTGTAAGTACACTCCCAACTGCAAGAAGTAACTCATTACGCGAACCGTACAAATTTTTAGCCAAGATCATTCCGGATTTTAAATTAATCGGTTGTAAAAATCTCATACAAATACCATTTTATTAGTTATTTTTTTATTGATATATTTATATCGATACTTCTGTTTTAGACACTCTGCGGGAGTATGTGAATACCCCCGCAGATTCATTAAACTTTTTAAGTGCTTCTTTTAGCGGCTTTTTTATTGAAGCAACTGAAGAACGCCCTGAGGCTGCGAGTTAGCTTGAGCAAGCATTGACTGAGCTGCCTGAAGAAGAATGTTGTTCTTTGTATATGTCATCATTTCTTCTGCCATATCAACGTCCCTTACACGGGATTCAGCTGCCTGCAGGTTTTCTTTTGTGGTTGCCATATTGTTAGCTGCATGTTCAAGTTGATTCTGTTGTGCACCGTAAGCTGCTCTCGTTGTATTAACTTCAGTTATTGCGTTTTCGACTGAAGTAACAGTTACCAAAGCCGCATTTGTAGCGGTTGTTGCTGCAGCTGTAAGAGTTGTCATAGCACTAAGATTGGTTGTTGTTGCTTGTAAAATAGTAACGCTCTGACTGCCGCCTTCACCGTATTTTATAACTGCAGCCTGATCGGCAGTAGCGGTTGGGTCCGCAACTGTCTGTGCAGTTAAAACACCTGCCGTGTTAGTCTGTATACCAAAAACATCTATACCATTGAACTTGGTATTATCATAAATTTCGGATATTGCAGTACCGAGAGCTTTCATTTCAGCACCGATATTTACTTTATCATCGTCACTGTATGTTCCGTTTTGCACTTGAACCGCAAGCTCTTTGATTCTGGTAAGCATATCGGATACTTCATTCAAAGCACCTTCTGCTGTCTGAATGAAAGAAATACCGTCCTGTGCATTTCGTGTACCTTGTGTAAGTCCGCGAATCTGGCTTCTCATTTTCTCGGAAATCGAAAGACCTGCTGCGTCATCCGCTGCACGGTTGATTCTTGATCCGCTGGATAACTTTTCCATGGATTTGTTTGCTGATGCTGC
>DMMZ01000029.1:0-51593 GCA_003452915.1 Clostridiales bacterium
CATACCTTCAACACTTTGTCAACACCTTTTTTTCGTTTTTTTTATAAAAATTTTTCCTATACATAAAAATATTCAAACCCAAGCATAAAAGGATGTCGAAAATATCGGCATCCCTTTATTGATATACTTTTATACCTTATTTAATATAAGCTCGATCATAGAATATAGTTACAATTTGTTTATAATTTGAACCTGAACCAGCTGAAACGGTAGCACAGCAATCATTATTATAAACCATCGTATAATTAACCGCCGAACTTGTAAACCAAAAATCATAAGCAGTATTATATGTATCATATATCTTGCAGCCTTGATATTCTACATTCAATAAATAACCACCGTTACGATAGTCAGGAGTTTGTGTTGAAATAATATCGGGAACATATGAAGTTGCTGAAATCATAGACATGTTTCCGCCAATTGACGAGTTATATATTGTACGGTTTATTGTAACATTGGTTGATAAATTTTTTATTGATATTGTAATAGATCCTGTTGTATAGGAATAAGTCATTTGGATATTAGCATCGGGTCTATATACACCATTCACAAGCGTAGAATCACAGATGACTCCATAATCTACGAAATTACCACTTATACAACTGAATAATCTCCATTCACCATCATTTGCCCAGCCGCAATATAAGCCTGCATCAGCTGTTACGGTACTGTTCTGAGATGACATATAAATATATGCGTTAAAATTTTGATCAGTTGTAGAAGGCTTTAAGCTTGCATTCGCAAGATTAATCTGAGCGTATAGCTTTCTGTAGCCATTAAATGCATTCGAAAACTTATATAAATATCCTCCGTTGTTCGGTTCCAGAGACCAGCTATCCGGTGTCCCCTTAAGCATTGAGTAACTATTAAGAACCAGTCTTCCCGTACCGTCAATTATATGTGTATAAGCGTATCCATTAACCCACTCCTGTGCCTCTGAATATGATGTGGTACTTCCGTAATAAGCAGTAAATTGATATTTATAATAAGTAGAGGTAGAATTATTACGGATAAATACTACATTTGACGGTCCGTCTTTTCCGACATAAGAACCGTATCCGTATACAGAAGTATTATCAATTGCTTTAAACATACTACTGTAAGAACCATGTGAAACACCACTGCTGTCATAAACAAAATATGTTACTGTAGTTGCGGTTACATTAGTATTTAATATCGAAGAGATAATGATGAAAATTGTTAAAAAGGTAGTTACTTTTTTCAACATAACAATGCTCCTTTTATATTTTATTATAATTAAGTATATTACGTTAAAGTGCACTATATTATTATTCATGATAAAATCCGAAGCAATTAAAATTTTAATTGCTTCGGATTATCATTAATTATTTAATTTCACGGATATTAACATGATATTTAGCTTCACTGTTTGCTGCCAGTGCTCCTGCAATTCTCTTACCCTCTGATCTTTTTTCAAAGAATTTTAATGCTACTTGATCGAACAATGCGTAAGAAAGTACATCCTCATCCTGCTCCATCTTGTCAGCAATTTTTGCTCTGAGAGTTTCAAGCTCGGGTTTTATAGCATCAGCCGGTCTGCCTGTAATCGGAATTTCATCGCCAATGATTAACTTTGTGAAAGCAGGATCTATCGGAACAGGTGTCTTGCCGTATTCGCCTTTAACGACGCCCTTGAACTCCTTAGTAACAGACTTATAACGCTCACCTGTAAGAACATTGAAAACTGCTTGAGTTCCTACTATTTGTGAGGAGGGTGTTACAAGCGGAGGATAACCGGCGTCTGCTCTAACTCTCGGTACTTCTTGAAGAACCTCTAAAAGCTTGTCGCTTTTTCCTGCTTGTTTAAGCTGAGAAACAAGGTTGGAAAGCATTCCGCCCGGAACCTGGTACATAAGTGCATTAACGTCAACCTGCATAACTTTTGGATCGAGTAAACCGCTTGCAAGATATTTATCTTTAAGAACCGAGAAGTATGTTGAAATTTCATCAAGCTTCTCGAGATCAAGACCTGTGTCGAACGGAGTATCTTGAAGTGTAGCAACAATCGGCTCTGTCGGAGGTTGCGAAGTACCCATTGCCATAGGAGAAATTGCTGTATCTATTATTTCTACTCCAGCTTCGATTGCTTTTAATACTGTCATAGACGCAAGACCGGAGGTGTAGTGTGTGTGTAACTCAATAGGAAGTTTACATATAGACTTAATTGCGGTTACAAGGTCATATGCGTCATATGGCTTTAAAAGCCCTGCCATATCCTTGATACATATCGAATCAGCGCCCATTTCTTCAAGTGTTTTTGCATATTTAGCAAAATACTCGTTTGTAAAAATTGTACCTGTTGTATAAGATATAGCCGCCTGAACGTGACCCTTTTCCTTTTTGGTTGCATCAATAGCTGTCTTTAGGTTACGAGGATCATTAAGAGCATCGAAAATCCTGATTATATCAATACCGTTAGAAATTGACTTCTGTACAAAATACTCAACAACATCGTCAGCATAATGACGATATCCGAGAATATTCTGTCCTCTGAAAAGCATCTGCAGCTTTGTTTTTTTTACGCTGTCACGAATGGTGCGGAGTCTCTGCCAGGGGTCTTCATTTAAAAATCTAAGACAAGCATCAAAGGTTGCACCGCCCCATGCTTCTAATGCATGATATCCGATTTCATCCATCTTTGTAAGAATCGGCTTCATTTCCTCGGTGGTCATACGAGTAGCTATAAGAGACTGATGAGAGTCACGTAAAACCGTTTCGGTTATTTTTACTTTATTAGCCATTATAATTTATTTCCTTTCATTTATATCGGAAAAAGATTGTTTATATAATTATATCTATTCCTTTCGTCGGAGCGCGGAGTTATGTGATGGTTCCCCGCGCATTGCGGATTTTTAGCAGTAGCCAAATTTACACCATACTAAAAGGCACAAAACTCTTTGTCTGAAAGTTTACTTTCAGACTTTATACCATTACAAAGAGAAGATCGCCGCTTCCAACAGATGCTCCTTCATTTACAGCAACTGAAGCAACTGTGCAGTCCTGTGGTGCTACAATTTCATTTTCCATTTTCATAGCTTCGAGAACGCAAAGTGTATCACCTTTTTTAATATTTTGTCCCTGTTTTGCGAGAACCTTGAGAATTGTTCCGGGAAGCGGTGCAGTAACCTTTAATCCGTTACCTGTTACCGGTGCCGAGGTTACCGCAGGAGTAACAGGCTCTGCCTTAGGTGCTTCTGCTTTTGATGTGGGAATATATGTTGCGTTAGGATCAGCATCCTGTACAACAACTTCGAATTTTTCTCCGTCAACTGTTACAATGTATTTTTTCATATTTTTAACCTTTCCGTGTTTGAAAGATTTTTCTTTCAAACTTATCTCCTTAATTATTTTAAGAAATTTTATTTATTGATATTACATTAAAAGCGCAATCGCTTTCGCCTCTTGAAGCTGCTATTGCAGATGTCACAATAGCTACAAGCTTCCTATCCGGCATTCTGTCGGATAACTCTCCGCTCTTGCTGATATTGTTAACAACGGAAGGTTGTTTAACCTCAGTTTCTTTAACGCTGATAGGCTCTTCTTTTTTTGCACTAAAAAACTTAAACATAAAATATGATTATTCCTTTCCGTGGCGTTCACACCACAAGTGGGAATTGTGCCGATTCGGTGATAGCCGAAGAGACTTTCCAATAAAGTCAAAGGCACAAAACCGTAGTTTGAAAGATTTATCTTTTAAACTTTACCACCATTTAGACTCTTTAAGCAATGAATATAAAAAATACACATTATAATTAACAAACTTTAGAATAATATGTAAGAAATCCCTATCCTTGCCCATTTTAAATTACTTTTTTATAATATACAATATATTGTGTTGAAAATCAAGGTATTTTACTAAAATTATTATTTTTTATTTAATATACTTGCTCTTTAGATGTTAATATGCTAAAATGCATCTAATTTAAACAAAAGGATGGTGTCTTTAATGCAAGACGTGTTTTCAAATGTTGAAAAAACTCTTCTTACAGAAGCACAAATTAAAATTAGAATTGCAGAGATGGCAAGGCAAATCACTGAGGATTATAAAGACAAGAATCTTTTAATGGTTGGTGTATTAAAAGGTTCGGTTGTTTTTATGACAGATTTAATGAGAGCGCTTGACATTAACTGTAAAATAGATTTTATGGCGGTCTCATCATACGGAAAGGGAACAAAATCCTCCGGTAACTTGAACATACAAATGGATTTAAGAAAAGATGTTATGGGATATGATGTTTTAATTGCTGAGGATATTCTCGACAGCGGTTGTACTTTATCAAAGGTTAAGGAACTAATTATGACAAGAAAACCTGCGAGTTTAAAAATTGCCGCATTCCTGGACAAGCCCTCAAGAAGAACCGTTGATATAAAAATTGATTATACAGGCTTTGAAATTCCCGATGAGTTTGTTGTCGGATATGGACTGGATTTCGATGAAGATTACCGGAATCTGCCTTTTATAGGTGTTCTTAAACCCGAAGCGTATGAAAGCACATAAGTAACATAAGTAACATAAATAATTATAAAAAATATTGTAAGAGGCTGTCACTTAATTGTAACAGCCTCTGATTATTTTTTATTTTCTCGATTTATTAATTGTCTTCGTAGTTAGCAATAGTCTGATCAATTTCAGTTTGTACAGCACTTTGAATTGCTTCGAGCTCTGATGCTATATTAGTGCTGTTGTTAGTCATAAGATCACCTAATAAGCCCCTTACCTTACCAAAGTTGTAAACCTCACCAACGTCATAAACAATGTTATCAAAGATTATATCAAGCATTTCAACGCTTTCGTCATCACGGGCATCTCTGTATTTTAAGTTCACATCATAATATGCAGGAGTAATTGTATTCTTTGCTTCTGCTGCGCAAACTTCTACCATGTATGAAGAGAAATCAATATCCGGGCAGGATATCGGAATTGCTAGGCCTGCTATTTGACCTGTTCCGCTATACGATTTATAATCCTCCTGTGCTTCATCAAACAGAGGAGTAGGTAAAATTCCAAATTCTATTTCAGAACGTTGTCTTGCTTTTGTAGTTGCAGAGAATGCCGATGGTCTAAAAAGTGCTCTGCCTTCAAGGAAGGTTGCAAAGGACGTGTCCCAGTTTTTGTCCGGAAAATCTTCATGATTTACAACCCAATTGCCTTCCTGTAAGGTTGAAAGTATTTTTTGGGCTACTGAAATAGATTTTTCACTACCAATTGTTAAATATGGCTTGTCATCGGCATCTTTGCCGCATAATGTTTCACCGGCACCGCCATAAAATTGCAACGCATTACCATATGCTGCTAACATACCATATGTATTTTCCTTTGAAGTCGGATCTTCCGGTACATTTACGGTTGTAATAGCTTTTGCCATTTCTACCATTTTATCAAATGTCCACTCGTTTTTATTTACCAGTTCATACGGATTGTCAAGGTTATAATCATCAATCATTGCCTTGTTAAAAAGTATTGATGGTGTACAAACCTTATTCAGTATTGTAATATCACCGGTAGTAAAATACAATTTATTACCAACAGAAAACGCTTCGTTTGCGTTTTGATCCCACCAAGGTGCAGAAAGATCAATGTTTTCTAATTCAGTAAGGTCATAAAGATATCCTTCTTGAGCATATTTAGCACAAGCCGGAAGATAAGGCATTACAGCATCAAATGCTCCGGTATCAGCAGTAACATCATTACGAATGTCTGCATCGACTGTATCGCTCCTGATCGGTACTATTTTAACATTGTAGGTTTCTTCAATTTTCGCGTTTCTTTGAGCAACGGCATCGTTAAGTAAATCACCGTAAAGAACACTTTCTGTTGTGAAATCTTCGGATTGATATGTACCCGCTTTCGGACCCATAAGTAAAATGTTGAAATTTCTACCCTCCCAATCTTTTACTTCGAGTGAAGATACATATTTACCGTTTTCATCGGTATAACCATCTTTGCTTATTGTTGATGTGATGTCATCTAAAGATTCATTAGATTCTTCAGTTACTCCCGGTTTACAACCGATAAGCACAGTGGAAAACATAGCTATTAGCATGATAAAACAAAAAACTTTTTTCATTAAAACAAATCTCCTCCAATTTTTCATTTTTATTAAACACCGGAATAAGCGGAAAAACCGCCATCAACCGGTATAATAATACCGTTTACAAAGCCTGATGCTTTGCTGTTGACAAGATAAAGTAATGTTCCTATCAGCTCTTCTGGTTCACCGAAGCGTCCCATAGGTGTAGCTGCAAGAATTTTGTCTGTCCTCGCTGTCGGATTTCCGTTATCATCAAATAGAAGTCCCTTGTTTTGTGCAGTAACAAAAAAACCGGGAGCAATCGCATTAACACGAATATTAACTTTTGAAAAATGAACAGCTAGCCACATTGTAAAGTTAGAAACCGCACTCTTAGCTGCAGAATATGCCGGTATCTTTGTGAGCGGACGGAATGCGTTCATAGAAGAGATGTTTATAACTGTTGCTCCTTCTCTGCCGTACATCTCACTTGCGAAAACCTGTGTTGGTAACAATGTACCTAAAAAGTTCAAGTTAAACACGAATTCAACACCCGACGGGTCGAGGTCAAAAAATGTAGTAATATCTTTTATACCATTTTCGAGATCATCAGGATAAAGATATTCCTTAGTCGTCTGTGCCTTGGGGCTATTACCACCAGCACCGTTTATTAGTATATCAATATTTCCGAAAGTGTCAAGCACAATCTTTTTTGCCTCAACAAGGCTATCCTTGCTCAGAACATTAGCAGCAACACCGATAGCAATCCCACCATCAGCCTTGATTCTGTCAGCTATGACATCAGCACTTTCTTTTTTAAGGTCAAGAACAGCCACATTTGCTCCGCATTCTGCAAGTGCAAAACAAAACGATGAACAAAGTACACCGCCACCGCCCGTAACGACAACCGTCTTTCCGGATAAATCTACTTTAAAGGGAATTGACATAATTAAGTATCCTCTATTTCTCAAGAACTATTTTAAGTGCCGAAAGTTTTTCTTTTAAGAAATCAACCGCCATTTTTATATCAACAGCAGGACTCTCACCAACTTCACGTTCTATTGTAAGGTAACCTTTATAACCGACATCGTTAAGAGCGGCAAGATATTTATCCCAGTCAACTCCACCTTTTCCAAGCGGAACCTCCAGCCAGCTCTTTTCTCCGGTTCTTATACCATCCTTAGCATGTGTATGTACGATATAATCTTTAAGTACATAAACACCCTGAACAGGGTCGTCGGCTGCAACCATAACAAGGTTTGCAGGATCGTAGTTCACACGCAAGCCCTTTGCCCCGAGTGAATCAAGAAAAGCCTTCATCACAGGAGCTTTTTCAGTTCCTGTTTCAGCAGCAAAGTAAGAACCAATGCTGTCGGCATAAACCGCAAGCTCCAACGCGTTCTTTCTCATAATTTCCATACGCTTGTCCTCGGTTTCAAATAGATGACCGATATGAGTAGTTACGATATTGCAGCCAAGCTCTTTTGCTTTTTCAAGAATTCTCTTGGACTTGTCAACAACAGTAGAATTGTCAAAATCAAGACCAAAATCCCCGCAGATAGCAGAAAATACAAGCCCGTTTGAACTCATAATGTCCTTAATCTCGTTGATTTTTGCTGTTGTCATGTTCTCAGCAGCAAACTCGCCTTCAGTCATGTACTTCTGAACGCCACTTACTCCTAAATCGGAAGCAGCTTTTATGCTGTCCGCAAACCCTATTCGAAACGAATCCGAAATCAAACCAATCTTCATAAAAATAACCTTTCATAACTTTAATTTATTTATTTATTTATTCTTCTATCAGTGTATCAATCGGGAGATAAAATCCAGCGGAAAATTTTTCAAGAAAATAATCAGCTTCTTTGCAATTTTGTGCGGAAATATTCTTTGCAAGTGTTTCCTTGGCAACGGAAAATTCTTTATTACCGCTTCTCTCCTCTTCTACGCATTTTATATAAGCGCATATCTTATCGGCAGCTTTGATAATTTTTTTTTCATCCGGAGTATAGTCAAACATCGACTTGTAATCAACATCCAGCTCGCTCGGCAGTGAATCGAGGAATTTTTTTAATGCAGCCTGTTCTACTCTGTCGTAAGCTGTTTTTGTTTCTTTATTAAAATATTTAACAGGTGTTGGAATATCACCCGTCAAAGTTTCCGGTAAATCGTGATATAACGCCTTGGTGGTTATTCTGTCACAATTATAATTCATGCCGAAATAGGTATTGCCAATAATCGCAAGCGCATGAGCAGTAACTGCTACCTCCATGGAATGTGTTGATAAATTCTCGGGAACTACCGAATGCATAATACCCCAGCGATTTATGTATTTCATTCTGAAAAGCATCGCAAAAAAAGCATTAGCCATCCGTTTATATCACTCCTCGCATAACATACTACCATAAAAAGCTTTAAATGTGAATAGTATTTTTTCAAAAATAAAAAAATATTATGGGATGTGTTGAAAATTTGCATTACAGTGATATAATAGAATTAATTTAATATATTATTGGAGTAGATATTTCGATGAGATTTACAAAAATGCAGGCATATGGAAACGATTATGTATATATAGAAATAATAACACAAAAAATGGAGAATCCACCAACATGGGCACGTTTTGTTTCGGACAGACACTTTGGAGTCGGCAGTGATGGAATGATTTTAATTTGTCCGTCAGAAAAAGCTGAATTTGGAATGAGGGTGTTTAATCCCGATGGCAGCGAAGCAGAAATGTGTGGAAATGCACTCAGAAGTGTTGCAAAGTATGTGTATGCAAAAGGTTTTACGAATAAAACAGATTTTTCGATTGAAACTATAGGAGGAATAAAAAAGCTTCATCTTGATGTTGAGAATAATAACAAAGTGGTCATGATTACTGCTGAACTTGGTGCACCTGGTCTGTATCATAAAATTGTTCCGACTACAGCCCATAACAGCGAAGGCAGATGTATAGATTACCCGATTGAGGTTGAAGGACGTACCTTTTACATAACCGCAGTTTCGATGGGAAACCCGCATTGTGTTGCTTTTGTTGACGATGTAATGAGCCTTGATTTACAAAAGTATGGCTCTGCTATTGAATGTCACCCCTATTTTCCACAAAAAATCAATGTTGAATTTGCACAGGTTATCGATAAAAATAACGCTCTTTTACGTACTTGGGAGCGTAACTGTGGTGAGACACTGGCTTGTGGAACAGGTTGCTGTGTAACTACTATCGGTGGTTTTTTGACAAGCCGATTGTCAAACGAAGTTACTGTTCATCAGCTAGGCGGCGATATTCAGATAAAATGGGATACTAAAAATGATAATATATTTATGAGTGGAAAAAGTGAAATTGTTTTTGACGGCGAGATTGAAAATAACATCATATTGGAGGATACTATATGAAACTTAGTGAAATTCTGGAAGGAATTAATATTAAGGATGAGATTTATAATGAAGAAACTGAATTAAAAGATATTATATTCGATTCGAGAAAAGCGACAGCCGATACACTGTTTGTATGTATTTCCGGTTATCAGACGGATGGTCATAACTATGCGACTAACGCATATGAAAAAGGTGTACGTATTTTTGCTGCAGAAAAGGAGCTTAATCTTCCCGAAGATGCTTCTGTTATTTATGTTGAAAACACCCGAAAATTTCTGGCTTTGGCTTCCGCAAACTTTTTCGGTAATCCTGCCCGTAAGTTAATTACAATTGCGGTTACAGGAACAAAAGGAAAAACCAGCACTTGCTATATGATAAAATCAATTTTTGAAGCATACGGTAAAAAGGTTGGAATAATGGGAAATATCGGTGTTTTCTATGCCGACACAGCCTTATATCTGGGTATAAACACACCCGAATCCTATGAAATTCATAAACATCTAAGAGGAATGATAGATGCCGGCTGTGATATTATGGTTATGGAAGCTTCCTCGCAAGGTCTTATGCTTGACCGTACATACGGAATTACTTTTAATGCCGGAGTGTTTACCAACCTTTCGCCCGACCATATAAGTTCAATCGAACATAAGGATTTTGATGATTATATGCGGTGCAAAAAACTGTTGTTTAAGCAATGTCGTTTTGGTTTTGTAAACGCCGACAGCGAATATTATAACAATATTATTGATGGAGCTAATTGCCCGATAACAACCTTCTCGGTAAATAATGATGCAGATTTCATAGCCACNNCAACCGATTTTCACCAGTGGAGATAACTGCCTGCAAACCGAGTTCATTTGCATTGAAAAAAGCGATAACGAATTGATAAAAACAAACATTGAACTTAATACTCCCGGCTATTTTTCGCTGTATAATGCGGTTACTGCAATTTCTGTTGCAAGGAAGTATAATATTCCTTATCTTGCAATCAGAGAGGGTCTTAAAAATGCTTTTATAAAAGGAAGAATGGAAGTTGTTCCCATTTATACCGGTTTTTCGGTAATAATAGATTATGCACATAACGAACTTAGTGTAGAAAGTCTGTTCGAAACAATAAAGCATTATAACCCAAGAAGAATAATATCGGTCTTCGGCTGTGGTGGAAACCGCTCAAAATTACGCAGATATTCCATGGGTGAAATTATTGGAAAAAATTCGGATATTTCGGTTATAACCTCGGATAATTCCCGCTATGAAAAAGTGGAAGATATTGTATGTGATATCCTTATCGGTATAAATAAAACCAATAACGAGCATATTATAATATATGACAGAAAAAAAGCGATTGAACACGCAATCGATATTGCTGAAAAAGGTGACGTTATCTTATTGATCGGCAAGGGACATGAACATTACGAAGAAATAGAAGGAGTAAAATACCCCTTCTCGGAAAGACAGATAGTGCTTGATTATGTTAACCTAAAAAGGCTTCAAGATAATTTATTTTAAAACCCTGAGCCGAAAAATTCTTTTCGTATTCGGTCATTATATTATTTTCGTTCATTTCACTTGAATGCAGATCATAACAAATATTTTCGAGAATAAAATTAGCTTCCTTAAATGTCTCGAGCGAATATTCAAACAGTCCGATGTTATCGGTCTTGAAATAAATGCGTGCGTCGTCTTTTAAAATTTTCTTGTATCTTTCAAGGAACAAGGGACTTGTAAGACGACGTTTTGCGTTCTTTTTACGTGGCCATGGGTCAGAGAAATTCAAATACAAACGGTCAATTGATTTAGGTGGTAAAAAAGCATCAACATTATCTGCATTCTCGTTTAAAAAGGCAATATTTGTACAGCCTTCCCTCTCCGCTTTTTCCATTGCCATCATAAGAACATCCTGAACACGCTCAACAGCAAGAATACAGGCATCCGGATTGCGTCTTGATAACTCAGTGACAAATGCTCCCTTGCCGCAGCCGATTTCTAAAAAAAGTTTTTGGTTTTTATTTTCAAAATTTGATATTATGTTAACCATTTTATTTTCGTTTGTTTTTGCAAAAAGAGACGAAACCTTTTCAAGCCTTATTTCTCTATTTTTCTTGGGACGCATTCTCATAATAACCATCATGCCTTTCACAAAAATATTGCAAAGCTATGTTACAATTTTTGCTTACATTTGTCAATGAATATTTGAAATGAATTTGAGCAAAATAATAGTAAAAGAATGAAAATTCAATGATAGAAAAATGTTTTTCCCTAGAAATCGTTTTCATCTTTTTTAAAAATAAACCTTAAATAACCGTAAATTTACGGAGCAAGCCCCGATTTGTTCCACTTTATAAATAATTTTCGGGGAGAAAGGAAGCTCATTCAATAATTTTATATTTTCTATTTATTGAATGAACCGTGATTATAATGCTTGACAGAATTTCATTAATTTTAGTGATAGTCGGTGCTCTCAACTGGGGTTCAGTAGGGCTTTTCCAATTCGATATAGTCGCTTGGATTTTTGGTGGTCAGAGCGCGGTTGTAAGCCGTATAATATATACTCTAATAGCACTTTGCGGAGTCTGGTGTATCAGCCTTTTGTTCAGAAGCAGAAGTGCTGCCGAGATAGAAGACTAAAATAAATCGGAAACGTATAAGCATACGTTTCCGATTTTTAATATTAAATTAATACCATCCGAAAAAAGGATGGTGTTTCTTTTTGACAAAAATAAATAAATATGTTAAAATATAACTTGACATTATTATAACGGAGTAATAACTTAAATGAGTATTATAATATGCGATGGTATATCGCTTTCATATGGAATAAAAGATGTACTGTGTAATATAACCTTTGCGGTTAATGAGGGTGCAAAGGTCGGTGTTATCGGAGCAAACGGAGCTGGAAAAACCTCCCTTTTTAAAATAATAAACGGAGCAGAAAAACAAACAGACGGTAAGGTTTTTTTAAGTAAGGGAGTTTCTATTGGATTTTTGGAACAGATAACTGACAGTATTGCTTTTAAAAACAATGTTATGGATACAGCACTCGAGGCTAACTCTCATCTTATATTATTGGAAAATGAAATAGAAGCCTTACACAAAAAACTTGATGACGGTGACGGAGGTGTTATAGCTGCATATACATCCGCATCCGAGAGATATCTGGCTCTCGGTGGCTTTGAATACAAGGCAAAAACACGTTCTTTTTTAAAAAGTTTCGGTTTTACTGATGAAATGCTATTAATGCCTGCTTCCATGTTAAGCGGTGGGCAAAAAACCAGACTTATGCTTGTTACACTGTTATTGCGTGAGCCGGATATAATTATGCTTGACGAGCCTACAAACCATCTTGATATTGAGTCTGTTTCCTGGCTTGAGGGTTTTATAAAATCATCTAAAAAAACCTTTCTCATAATCTCGCATGACCGTTTTTTCCTTGATAATGTAACAACAGACACGCTCGAAATAGAAAACTACAAAGCAACTATGTATAGTGGTGGTTATAGTGTTTTCAAAGAGAAAAAAGAAAAGCTGCGTGAGGATCTTTTAAAACATTACACATTGCAACAAAAAGAAATAAAACGCATTGAAGCATTCATAGAGAATCAACGCAAATGGAATCGTGAGCGAAATATTATAGCCGCTGAGAGCCGAATGAAGATGCTTGACCGCATGGAAAAGATTGAAAAGCCAAAAGATACTCCAAAGGCAATCAACTTTTCGCTTGCTTCGTCAACAAGTAAGAGTTTCGAGGTGATTTCTGTACGTGGGTTAACAAAAAGTTATCCGCAAAAAAAGTTATTCAACAATCTTTCCTTTGAACTTCATTACGGTGAGCGGTTATTTGTTTTGGGCAACAACGGCTGTGGAAAAAGCACGCTTGTAAAAATACTTACTGGCAGGGAAAAGCAAGACAACGGAGTGTTCGAACTTGGATATAATCAAAATATAGGTTATTATGATCAGGACCAGCAGCTTCTTGACATCGAAAGCACCGTAATCGAGGAGCTTTGGTCTTCCTATGGTGAAAAAACAATTACCGAGATACGTGGATTGCTTGCACGTTTTGGCTTTTACGGAGATGATATTTATAAAAAGATTTCTGTTTTAAGCGGTGGCGAGAGAGCACGTCTTTCTATAGCAAAAATGATTATCAGCGGAGTGAGCCTTCTCATTCTTGATGAACCGACAAATCACCTTGACATCCCATCAAAAGAAACACTTGAATTTGCTTTAAAAGAATATAACGGAACTGTTCTTTGCGTTTCGCATGACAGGTATTTTATTTCCTCACTTGCAACAAATATTCTGGAAATCGCTCCCGAACAAAGTGAAGTCGGTTATGTTTTTTATAAGGGTGGTTATAAAAACTATCTTGCTTTAAAAGAAAATAATATTATTCCAACTGCTGAAGCAAATGACATAAAATCTGCAGGTAAAGAAGACTACCTTGCCACAAAAAAAGAAAAAAGCAGGAAACGATATGTGACCTTAAGAATTCCCGCTATTGAAAGCGAAATTATAGAAAAAGAAAAAAAACTGAAAGACATAAACGAATTAAAAACCGGTGAAGCTGCATCAGATTTTGTTTTACTTAACAAGCTGTATGAAGAAGAAACCTCACTGGAAGCCGCTCTTGAATCATTATATGATGAATTACTAAATCTTGAAGAAGAAAGAGAATATAATAATACTAATTCTTAAGAAACAGTTAGAAAAAATCTTCGAAAAATTCCACTTATCAAAGACTTTCTAAATCGAATTAATATAATATAGAATAAAAAATGATTTTCGATAATATTATGTAACATAAAAATTATCGAAAGGATATGATTTGATGTTTGTCTATACGTTAAAAGCATCAAGTATTAAGTTTTTTGCTGTAATATTGCTCTCAGTTGCGGTATTAGTTACCATTGTTGCGGTAATTCCCGATTTCGATGCTATCGGAGAGGTCGCTGCCGTTTCTATTAATTATAGCGGAATTGATACCGAAGAAGAGCGCCAAGCTTTCCTTAAGCAGTTCGGTTATGAGCTTAAAGAAGCACCGATGGATGTTGTTGAGGTATCAATACCTGAAAAGTTCGATTCGGTTTATCAAACCTACAATGACATTCAAAGAGCGCAAGGTTTAAATTTAAATAAGTATCAAGGCAAGGAAGTAACCCGTTATACATATGAGATAACGAATTATGAATATGACGGAACGGTACTTGCGACGATTATCGTTTATAAAAACAAGATAATCGCAGGTGACATCTGTTCTGCTGATGGTGAAGGCTTTATGCACGGATTTGAAAAACCGCTTTAAATATCAACTAAAAGGACGTTTATGTTAATGAACAAGTATGAAAACACTTTTGAAAGATTGGATAAAATACTTGCCAAAGCTGCCGCTCTTTCCCGTAAGGAAGCAAAAAGGGCGGCTTTATCGGGACGAATTACAGTAGATGGCGTAATAGTACGTTCTCCCGAACAGAAAATACCCGTTTCAAGCATTATATGTCTTGACGGAAAGGTACTTGTATATAACGAGTATATTTACCTTATGCTCAATAAGCCGGAGGGTTATGTTTGCGCTAATGATGATCCTAAGAGTCCAAATGTTTTTGAGCTTCTTGGTGATGAATATAAAAAAGATGATCTTTTTACGGTCGGAAGGTTAGATAAATATACAACAGGACTTCTGGTAATCACTAATAATGGTCCTCTTGCTCATTTTCTATTATCACCTAAACGACATGTTGAAAAGAAATACTATTTGCGTTCTAAATTTCCACTTACAGACGAAGATGTTAATGCTTTTTTTAATGGTGTTGATATAGGTGAAAAGGATATTACCAAGAGTGCATGTCTTGAAATCTGCGTTGATAATTATTCCGCGTATCTGACTATTACCGAAGGGAAATTTCATCAGATTAAACGAATGCTAGATTTACGGGATAATAAAGTTACCTCACTTAAGCGGGTTACCTTTGGTCCTCTTGAGCTTGATCCTTTTCTTTCAGCGGGTAATTACCGACAATTGACCGATAACGAAGTTAAATTGCTATTAACAGCAGTAGAAAAATAAGTAAATAATTCCCAAAAAATTATCATTCTTGGCGGTATGTTAAATTTATTATGCAAAATAGATAAACTAAGGCTTTAAAATTTGGGTAAATAATCACTTCCATTTTCGTTATATTTTTGGTATTATATAAACCATAGAAAGTTATGAGGGTATAAATCTGCCCTCTCCAGGAGGTTAATAATGGCAAGTGTACTTTTCAAGCACATTTACAAGAAGTTTCCGGGTGGAGTTACTGCCGTATCGGATTTCAATCTTGACATCAAGGATAAGGAATTTATAATTCTAGTAGGTCCTTCGGGTTGCGGCAAAACCACTACCCTAAGAATGCTTGCAGGTCTTGAAGAGATTTCTGAAGGCGAGCTTTACATTGAAAACAAAAGAGTTAACGATGTTGCTCCCAAGGACAGAGATATAGCGATGGTTTTCCAAAACTATGCTCTTTACCCTCATATGTCAGTTTTCGAGAACATGGCATTCGGACTTAAACTTCGTAAAGTCAGAAAAGAAGAAATAAAAAAGCGTGTTGAAGAAGCAGCAAGATATCTTGATATCACCCATCTTCTTGATAGAAAACCCAAGGCTTTATCAGGAGGACAGAAGCAGCGTGTTGCTTTAGGTCGTGCAATTGTTCGTGAGCCTAAGGTATTCTTACTTGACGAACCGCTCTCTAACCTTGATGCTAAATTACGTGCAGCGACGAGAACAGTGCTTACCAAGTTACATCAAAGACTTCAAACTACATTTATATATGTAACTCATGACCAGACAGAAGCTATGACAATGGCTACCCGTATCGTCGTTATGAAAGACGGTATTATTCAACAGGTAGATACGCCTCAGAATCTATATGATTTACCCGTCAACATTTTCGTTGCCGGATTTATCGGAACTCCACAAATGAACTTTATTAATGGTATACTCAAGAAAAAAGGCGATGATTTATTCTTGGAGTTTGAGAATTGTTCTCTTAAGCTTCCTGCTGAAAAAGCAGCAGCTCCGGAACTTCAAGAATATATCGGAAAAGAAGTTGTTGCTGGTATCCGTCCTGAGCTTCTTCACGACGAGCCTGTTTTCTTAAGCAAGTTCGAAGCTTCTACTATAAATGCGTATGTTGAGTTTACAGAGCTTATGGGTGCAGAGATTTATCTCTACCTTAAAGTTG
This sequence comes from Clostridiales bacterium, assembly GCA_003452915.1. GTDB lineage: Bacteria > Bacillota > Clostridia > Oscillospirales > CAG-382 > UBA1049. Next base: position 16,637 of record DMMZ01000029.1, read on the forward strand.
GTGAGGAACTTAATATGATATCCCGTGTTTCCTCCCGTTCACAGGCAAAACCCGGCGATGTTATTAAGATCGCTATAGACACTTCAAGAATTCACATCTTTGACAAAGATACGGAGAAGGTTATTGTTCACTAAGCATTGTTTATAAAACAATAGATTACAAAAAGACAGGGTGTAAATCCTGTCTTTTGCGTTGTATTGCACTTATTCTGATAAAAAAAGCAGAGCTTCTTTTCTTTCGTTGAAGCTCTGCTTTTTTTTATAATTTATTGTCTTACTTTAAGTCTGTTCTGTGATTGTTTCATATATTCTATGAGTTTATTAAATTCTCTAACAAGCGCATTCTTTAAAACTTGGTCGTCGCTGTCGGTTGTGTTACTTTCGATAATCGAAATAATATTATTCAAATCATCAATCGCACCTGTGACATACGTTAATTTTTGTTTTATGTCCGCATTCTCAAGGTCAAAAGCATCTGCTTTTGTTTTAATATCATTGATAAGCGGTCTGATCAAATCGTCATACTTAATTTTTCCATTATAACCATAAACCAAATCCAGCTTTCGCAGAATATCACTCATACCTGCAGAAATAGTTTTGCTTAGCATGTAAACCTGTACTGACTTAACAGCATACGCGCCGCTCTGCATAGCATTCCAATAATTATCTTGTGTGATACTGCCAAGCGAGAATATTGCGCTGCCGTCTGCACCTACACCTCTTACAAGATCAATCTGATATGCAAAGTCAATCTGTGTTGTCTTACCGAACGCAGATAGTCCTGTAGAATAGAAGGTTTTATCTGTTATAATACTCTCATACAGTCTTACATTCTCTTTCACAATGCTGTTATCCGCACCGTATGACATTGAGAACACTTCATCGATCCAGCCATGCTCAACCCAGTTGCTGAAGTTCTGGAATATTATTTTCGGAGCAGTTTCCGCGTTAGGATAGGTTGCACAGCTTATCCAAAGGTTGGGTTTAATATTCATAACTAAATTATAAACTTCTTTCACCCAGCTGTTTATAATCTCTTCTCTGAACTTGCACCAGTTATCGTGCATTGCAGTGCCTGCAATAAGCGTTCTGGGATCTGCGTTAGTTTTGTATGCCTTCTGAAAACCTGCGATAATATCATCGTTATATCCATAATCGTATTTTTGCATATTGTACTCTGGGAATCTGATATAATCGAGATGAATACCATCTATATCATATTTTTCAATTATTTCCTCATATACCGAAAGTACAAGTGCTCTATTGCTCTTGTTATAAGGATTGAGGAATACATAATTACCGTATTCGGTAGTATTAAAATTATTACCCTGACTATCCAGCAAATGCTTTCCTGATGTTTTATTCACAAGTGCATCGGCATTGGAAGCAGCACCTTCTATTGTACCGATAAAGAAATTCTCTACCCATGCGTGAATCTCAATACCATATTCGTGTCCGATACGGCAAAACGCTTCAAGTGCGTCAAAATCACCGTTTGCTTTAGTATGATGCTTAATCAATTCATTGTCCGAATATCCTGTTACCATTCCGTTATACCAGGTTTCAAGATAGATCGTATTAATATTTAAAGCTGCTGCTTTCTCTATAGCAGCCTTAACTTCATTATCACTTTTATCGTTAGAGCGATACCATGCTGCACGATTTTCAACAGCACTGCTGCTTATCATTGAATACTGAAGTTTATTAATCTTTTCTGTAATGGTTACAGAAAGTTCAATAGCTCGCGGATAATCGCTCGATTCTATAGCCGCAGTGGTTTGCTCTGCAAGGTCAGAAACTTCATCCAAAGAAGCACCTATCTTGTTATAATCAATATCGTAATACTCCTTTTTAGCTTTTTCCAACAATGTTTTGGCACTCTCATAAGCTTGTAAAGCGTTTTCTACATTAAGCATAGGTGTTGTCAGGAAAGTAACAGTTTTTGTTTTTTCGTTTAGTATTACATTAGCTCCGCTTGTGAAAACTTCCATAAGCGCTGTCTCCGAAACACCGTGTCCGGACAGAACATATCCCCCTATTGGTATCTGTGAATTGCCTTTATTACTTCCACCAATAATTTTACCATCGGCATTAACAATAATTTCGAAACCATATTGGTTAGTATCCGTACTTGCCTTATTTTTATATAAAATAAGCATATCTGTTAAACGTACTGCGTTTACATTGTTATATTTTAAATCGGTCAGATTATATACACTGCCTGCAAGAGATAATATAACGTTTTCACTCGTAACAACCTGTCCTGCTTTTTTATTCATATTATTTGAATTATGAATACTCAAAACATATCCATCCTTGGGTATAATTGCATTACCTTTTGCAACTTCGACTGATTGAACAGCATTTCCGGAAATTATTATTTCGGTACCTTTATCATCTGTACCGGTTGTTTCACCAAATTCTGATGTGTATAAAACACAACTGTTTTCATTTGTAAGTGACGAATTTAACGCAATGATTGCAAAAATTTTACCACCTACCGAAAGATACTTATCCGGTAATGCTCTTGTCTTAACCAACACTGTAGAAACCTTGTCGCCCAGTGTAAGGCTCTCTGCTAAAGAACTTATATTGCCGACGAAAGAAGCTACAACGCCCTCGTTTGAAGGTATCATAATACGCTTATTCTTTTCTCCTTTATAAGCTACTGTATCATTAACTATTACAATATCATAAAAGTCTATTTCTCTGGAAGGTGTTACTAACGAATTAAAATAAGAGTTGTATAAATAAATTCCGCTCTCGTTAACAGAAGCTAGATTGGTTTTTTCGTCACCGACTTTATGTACTTCCTCATCTATTACAATAGCTGATATATCACTGTAATCTGATACTTTATTTATTCTTGAAATATACAATTTGTCTTCCCCCTTATAAAATAACTTTGCATACAGTGCGTTGTAATCACCCACAAAAATTATAGCATTACTGCCGATCGGAATATTACCACCATCCTGAATAGATACTATTCGATAGTTATCTGTAGATAGCACCTGTACAATAACCGCAACCGCTCCGGTTGGTAAAGAAACTTCTTTTTTGTAATCCTCGGTTATAAGGGTTATACAGGGTTGGTCGGTAACACCTGCAACCGGATTTATGTAGGATACTCGTCGCGTAAGTGTTTTATCTTCGGGAATCAGTGTTCCAAGGTCAAAACGCTCATATTCGTCAGCGATTTGATCATAGCCGTTAACTGCAATGTCTTGATTTTCTTTAATACGAAGATCATTAACCTTAGTTAGAGGAATACTGATTGTAAAACCGTTGACGGGAATCGGAGTATTTGCTTTTTCATTACCGGAAGAATCTACCGAAAGAATTGTAAAACTGCTGCTATCTTCGTCTTTTGAATATTTAACTCTGTAAACAGCCCTGTCGGTATGCGTACCGCCGATTGTAAGTAAAATATTACCGTCTTTATCTTTGTAATCTCTTGTAAAAACGGCAATTTCTTCTCCGCTTACTTGAGCGTTGAGCTTGTCAGCCTTGAAAACGGTTTCTCCTAAAGTAACCTCAAAGTTTAACTCAGATATGTCATCATCTTCATTTTTCTTTGTACAGGAAGAAAGTATTGATATTATCATTCCAAACAACAATATAATGGATATGGCTTTTCGTTTCATTAAGCACTTTGACCTTTCTCTTTCATCAAAATTGTTTTAGAGATTTTATTCTATTATTTATAAAATACTATACAAAATTTTAGTACATTTGTCAACGAATATAGGAAAATTAACAAAATTGATAATCGGTTTATCAGTCGATATACATATATATCAAATTTATAAATATTAACATTTGTTTCACCATTTTTTGTGAAATCAATGATATAATTAATAGAATAAAGAGGCAATAAATTTGAAAAATTATATTTTTCAAATGAAAGGGATGGATATAAAGTTTGAAAGAAAAATCTTTCAAACTACGGTTTTGTGCATTTGCTGCAAGAGATGCAGCAATTTGTATTTCATACAAAACAGCACAATTCCCGCTATTCGGCATAAATGCCGAAGAAAGGAATGCTTATAATTATGCTTAGCAAAACACTTAGTGCAGCTTTACAAAATATTGGTCTTACACTTACCGATAGTCATGCTTTTGGTATTTATGGCGGTTATCTGCTTACCGTTTATGAAAACGGTAATAAAAAGACCGCATTCTTCAACTTTCTTCTGGACGAAAACGAGGAAAACGAGGATAGTTCACTTGCCTCTTTTGAAATATCCGAGGCTATAAAAAGTAATCTGGAGACCTATTCTATTATTGACTATGAGCTTCAGGACGATGGTCTTTCCGTAACATCAGGGCAAAATATACAGAAATTTTTAGAGATGATTGATTTCTGCACAGAGCTTTTAAAAGAATATAGTGTAAAAGGCAGCGAAAATTGTTGTTATTGCGGTAAAAAATTCGATAAAAAGCACCCCAAGAAGGTAACAAAATCTAATAAAAATTATCTTTTATGCGAAGCTTGTACGCTTGAAGTGCTTGAAGAACATAACAAGCCTGCTGAAGAAAAGTCAATAGTAACACCTGCCAAAAGTCGATTTTTAGGTATAATAGGTGCGATTATCGGTGGATTATTAGGTGTTTTGTTTTACTATGCAACCTACCAGTGGCTACTCCCCCTTACTGTTGATCTTGAATCGTGGGATTTTAGATATGTAGTTACTGCATACGGTTTTGTAACCGCATTGTTTGTTTATTTAGGTTATAAGCTTTTTTGCAAAAAGGCATCTCTTACAGCTTATATATCAATACCGTTGATTTCTATTATTTTTACTGCTATAGGACAATATATAGGAACAATAGTTTATATTTCTACTGAGAATTCTTTCAACTTATTCAAGTTCCCTGATTTTGGTTTGTTGCTGATGATGCCCTTAAGAAGCACAGCTGAAAATGAAGCTATTGAATATTCCTCCAGTTTTTACTTCCTGCTTGCAATTTCTATTGCTTTGGCTGTTGTTGGTGCAATTATATTTCTTCTTGGCTTTTACGAAAAGAACAGAATCGTCAAGGAAGATATAAAAGTCGAAACACTTAAAATTCAGCAAGCTTAGTTGTTTTATAAATATTATAAGGGAAGCCGATTCTGGTTTCCCTTTTAAGTTATTTTTAAGTATGAAGTATAGAATGTATATACTAAGGAGGACTGAAAATGAGGATTTTAATTGTAGAAGACGAGGTAAGGCTTGCGGATACGCTTGGCGAGATTATGCACACCCAAAAATACGCTTATGATATTGTTTATAATGGAGCAGACGGTCTTTCATATGGTGAGAGCGATATTTATGATGTTATTGTGCTAGATATTATGCTGCCTAAGATGAACGGTTTTGATGTTGTAAAAAACTTAAGAAACAAAAAAATAAAAACTCCTGTTATATTACTTACAGCAAGAGATGAAATTTTAGACAAGGTAAAAGGTTTGGATTGCGGTGCTGATGATTATCTTACAAAACCCTTTTCTGCCGAGGAATTACTGGCTAGAATCAGAGCAGTATCCCGCAGACAGGGAGAGGTTGTGCTTGATGAGCTAAAATTTGCCGATATAATACTTAATCTTGCCAATTATTCACTTTCAAGCGGAAAAAAGTCGGTACATTTAGGATATAAGGAATTTGAAATCATGCGGCTTCTTATGTCAAACCATACTTCTGTTGTTCCGAAAGAAGATATCCTGACAAAGGTCTGGGGTTACGATTCGGAAGCAGAGGATAACAATGTTGAGGTTTATATATCATTTTTACGTAAGAAACTTCAATTTTTAGATTCAAAGGTTAATATATCGACAGTCAGAAAAATAGGATACCATCTGGAAGAATAAATAACACTTTGAAAAGAGGAATAAATTTGATCAGAAAATTGAAAGCCAAATTTATAATTACAAATATGCTGCTTATATCCATTGTTCTGATAGCGGCATTTTCATTTGTATTTTATTCAACATCCAATTATCTCGAGAATGAAAGTATTACCGCTATGAAAAGTATATCCTCACATTTAAGTGATGCTAAAAAAAATAACAGTATATTTGGTAATAATATAATGCCGGATGAAAAGGATGAATATTCATATTTTAAAACGTTTACTATAGAGACAAATAATTATAGCAAAACTTTTATCATAGATGGTTACGAAGTAGCTGCCGAGGATATAAATGACCAGGACAACGATTATCTTAATAAATTGATCAATGCTGTTTATACTTCAGAAAATGACGAGGGTATTCTCGAGGAATACAATCTTCGATATTATGCTGTTGATTCCATGTTTGGAAAATGCATGGTTTTCCTTGATAAGGAATACGAGGACACCACATTAAGTCGCCTTATTTTAACCTTTGTTATTGTTGGAACAGGAGCACTCACCGCATTCTTGTTTATTAGCGTTATTATCGCAAGAATAGCTGTCGCACCGGTCGAAAAATCAATGAAACAACAAATGCAGCTTGTTGCGGACGCCTCACACGAATTAAAAACTCCTATTACGGTAATATCAGCGAATGCGGATATTCTTCTTTCAAACAAAGATTCTTCGATATGTGAACAGGTAAAATGGGTTGAATACATCAAAACAGAATCAACACGAATGACCGAACTGGTTAACAATATGCTTTTCCTTGCTAAAACAGATGAGAATAAAAATGTAGAAGCTCAATATATTATTAACTTAAGTGATATCGTCAACAGCTGTATTTTACCATTCGAAAGCATTTGCTATGAAAAGAAAAAAGGCCTTAATATAGTTATTGCTCCTGATGTTTATATAAAAGGTAACGAGAACTCAATCAAGCAACTTATAATAATTCTCGTTGACAACGCTTTTAAATATTCCGACGAAAACGGCAGAATAAAGGTTATAGTCACTACGGAGCAGGACAAAGTATTACTCTCGGTCTGGAATACAGGAAATCCAATCCCCGAAAATCAACTTCCGCATATTTTCGAACGTTTTTTCAAAGTTGATAAATCACGTTCACGCACTGAAGGTGGATACGGTCTGGGACTTTCTATTGCTAAAAATATCACGGACTCCCATAACGCAAAAATATTTGTTCAAAGCAGTGAGCATAACGGAACCATGTTCACCTGTGTTTTTAAAAAGCAAAAGAATATATAAAACCGGGGCTGTTACAATTTTTTATTGTAACAGCCCTTTAAAATGGGATTAATAAAGAAATTACATCTGCTTTTTTATTTTATCCAGCGCGTGTTTTTCCAAACGGCTAACCTGAGCTTGTGAAATACCTATTTCCTCAGATACTTCGGTTTGTGTTTTTCCGCTGTAAAAACGTAAAAGCAGGATTCTGCGCTCTCTTTCACCCAGCTTTTTTATTGCTTCACTTATAGCGATATTGTTTAACCAGACATCATCATTGCAACCAGTATCGCTTATTTGGTCTAAAACATAGATAGAGTCTCCGCTGTCTGAATATACGGGGTCGTACAGAGAGATCGGGTCTACAATCGCATCTAACGCGTTTGTTACACTCTGTGGTTTCTCCTCTATCTCCTTTGCTATTTCCTCGATTGTAGGCTCACGTGAGAGGCTCACCGATAGCTTTTCTTTGGCTTGTAACGCTTTATATGCAAGATCACGCAACGAACGTGAGACTCTTACCATATTGTTATCTCGCAGATAACGCCTTACTTCACCTAAAATCATAGGTACAGCATAGGTAGAAAACTTTACATCCAGATTCATATCAAAATTATCTACCGCTTTAATCAAGCCTATGCACCCTACCTGAAACAAATCATCGGGATTCTCTCCCCTGTTTTGAAAGGATTGTATTACGCTCAGAACAAGTCTTAAATTACCGCTTATCAACTTTTCTCTAGCTTCTCTGTCGCCCTCCTTTGCTTTTCTTAAAAGAGAAAGCTTTTCCTCGTTCGAAAGAACCTTTAACTTTGCGGTGTTCACTCCACATATTTCTACTTTGTTGTACATAACATCCTCCGAAGTTGGTTTACATAATAAGTTTTCCCAATTTTCAGAGGATGAATACTCAATTTTTATAGTTGAATTTATTAAAACTCTTTGATATAATATAAACATGAAGTTGAATAAACGATTTATAATTGATTTTCTTTTAAATGTGTTAATTTTATAGAGTGGAGTAGTGAACAAAACATCATGAAAAAATTTGTAGTCGACCGTATTGAAGGAGATTATGCTGTCTGCCTTGACGAGCATGACAAAATTCATGAAATTCAATTGGCACGAATGGGTTTTACGGTAAAGGAAGGCACATTTGTCTTGTATGATAAAAAAAAAGATATATATTATGAAGACACTGCTGATTCAGAAAAAGCAAAAGAAGTAAACAGAAATCGTTTAAAACAAATATTCCATCGCAAAGAAGATAAATAGTTATTTCCCGGGAAATATACGTATTAAAAATTAAGCATTAAAAAAGCCTTTGCTTTCATATAATTCACAGGATGTGGTTATATGAAGAAAAGGCTTTTAATATTTTTTATTATTGTAATTCTGTCTTTCAGTCTGCCCGGTTATATGTTTTTTACCAACTTTGCCGAAGCTGCTGACACATATGCAGGTACAGAGGCAAATCAAATGCTCACTTATCGTGTTAATGAAAGCATTTATAAAAAAATAAGCGAAAGCAGTTTGAAATATGAGGACTTTGCTCTGATAAAAACCGATAATAACGGTAAAATTACCTCAATACAAATTGATTCAATAAAGCTGAACCTTATTGCCTCTGATTTAACTATTACTATTATAGACAACTTAAACAGCATTGAATTCGGAGAATTCGGAATTCCGCTAGGTAACGCCTTCGGGAGCAGATTATTCGCAGGCAGAGGTCCAAAAATCAAAGTTAGAGTAAATCCGTTCGGAACGGTTGCAAGTGATATAAAAAGTGTTTTTTTATCAGCCGGAATAAATCAAAGCATGCACCGTATTATTTTGGAGTTTAAAGTTTGCGTTTCGTTGTTGACCCCGTTTACAAATTCGTCAAGTCAATTTACCGCTTCTCTTTGTATTGCCGAAACGGTTATTGTGGGAGACGTTCCGAACGTCATCTGGGGTTCTGGCAATACGCCTGGCAATTTCGAAGGAGATAATTGAAACAGCGCTCGAAGCAGAAAGCGAAAAGTGGCATTCTCTTGGATATTTAAGCCTTATAACCAAATCGGATATTTCGGTAATACCTGCTGAGATTCCCCTTTTTTCGCCGCCAAATACAAGACAAAGAGGACGTTTGACACTCGTCCTATACAAGTCCTTTGCCTTTTCACTCCTTTCGGTAGAAATAAGTAAAAAGCCGTTTTCCTTTGCTTTTTTACAAGCATCGGTTAAATCCTCCACAACAGCGATTTTAAGAAGCTCAGACGCACCCGCAGAGCTTCTTACCACTATATCGTCCGAGGAAAAAAAGTTGCGCTGTGGTAAAATAACGCCGTCTACGCCAGCCGCATAAAGTGTACGCAACGTAAAGCCGAAGTTAAATGGGTCTTCTATTCCGTCTAAAACAACTATATAGGCATTTTTCTGCCTTAATATGTTATCAAGCGGAGTATATAGCCTTTCCCCTGCTAAAGCTGCAATTCCTCCTGCCGAAGGATGGTCGCAGAAGGTACGGAATTCTTCTTTGCTTACGAATTCTGTCGGAACCTCATACTTACTGAGTATATCATACTGTCTTTTTTCGGGAGCGTGAAAACCTGACCTTATCACGCTCTCGTATCTTTCTCTGTCAAGGACAACCTTGCTTATTTTTCTGCTCTTAGCTTCAAGTGTGGTGCGAACTGATATATATCCGCTTAAAATAATTTCGCTCATTAACTTACACCGTCAAGCTTTGATAATACAGTTGTATAAGCTTGTCTGTTTGCATTTGTTGTGTAGCTCAAGAATAATACCTCGTCAATATCCTTTCCGGTTGCGAAAACGGATAAGTTCTCTTTAAAATGATTTGGGTTTACATAATGAATTTCGCTGTATGCGTTTACTAAATACGGAACAAATGGTGCAGCACTTGTATCAGCCACAATCAGAAGTTTTTTACCGCTCGATGCTGCTGTTGTTATTTTAAAATATTCCGCATCCATTCCAAGGAAAATATTATATGCGTTTGCCGATGCTGTAACGCTGTTACCAGATACTTTATAGCTGGAATAAGTGTTGCCATTATGATAAATNNAACATGCGTTGTTTGGGTCTGTAAGATAGTATTCTATTGTGTCGGGGTTATCTGCAAGTGTATCCTCGTTTGTAGCCGAATAGAATCTGCCTAAATAATTCTCGTATTGCTGCTTACTGACTTCGTTAAGGCTTATCTGAGAAAAACCTGCTGCAGAAGCAAAATCATTGTAAGCATAATAAGCAGCAAGTGAGGTCCAGTTAATATCTGTTCGGAAATAAAGATATTCGCTGCTGTGTGAGGAAATTTTATCATAGATATTTATTGCCGTTATGCTGTCATCAAGCATATCATTTATTTTTGTAATTGTATTTTTCTGTGAAGAGTTGTAAAAATTGTCAGCTGTATAAATTTCTCTGGGAATATTAACAAACTCAATATAGGTAGGAGCAAGCATACTGTAGATCTTAACACCATCCGGTAAAGACTTTGCAAGGTTATTTATTGTGGTTGCATATCTGTTCATTGTTGTATCGGTTGCATTGAATTGTTCAAAACCACTGTCACCGTATATATAGGTATACCCAAGGTTATTGATTACCCACCCGTGAACAATATCATCGGTTCCGGAGGTAGTGTCGCTGTTGTCGGAAGATACTTCGCTTACCTCTGAAGAAGTATTTCCATTAGATACTTCATCAATAGAAATGTCGGAAACGTTACTTACTTCAAGTGAATTGTCAACAACGTTGGATTCATCCTTCCCTGTTTGTTCACTGGATAATTCACTGTTTTCATTTGTGTCATCATATCTGTCCGGCAGGAATAGAATAGCACTTAAAATCAATAGAGCAATAACAAGCACCGCTAAAATGGTTATTAAAATTGCCTTTTTCTCCTGTGCTCTTTTTTGTCTTAAAATTTTCTTATGTTCATCGTTCATAAATATAACCATTCCTTTNNCCGAAATAAACAAACGCACCTAAAACTGCGTTTGGCGATTGTGCCGATTCGGTGTTAGCCGAATTGACTTTCCATTAAAGTCAAAGGCACAAAACCGTAGTTTGAAAGATTTATCTTTCAAACTTTCCCTTTCTGTTAAAATTATTGTCAAAAATATTTTCGCCTAATATTTTTTAGTTCAAACATTAATTTATTCAAAAAGAGGCAACATCAAGTTGCCCCTTTTTAGGGAAAAATTACTTCTTTTGATTATTTTTATCTTCTTCTGTCTGATTATCTGGATTAATATTTTTAACTTCACCTTTATTAATACGGTTATCAGAATTTGATTTCTTTTTATTGTTATTGTCTTCTTTAATCTGATCGTTACGCTTGCGGTTGGATTCTTCGCTCTCGGAAATTTTACGCTCTCTGACAGCGTCCAGCATCTCGGGAGTAACTCCTTGTGTAAAGCAAAGCTCAAACTGTTCGTTATCCATTATTTCGTGCTTTACAAGATAAGCAGCAATGAAGTGCAAAACATCCATACATTCATTAAGAATCTTCTCGGCCATTTCATAGCCTTTGGAAATGAATCCGTGTATTTCATCATCTATCTGCGATGCAATTTTCTCGGAATAATTGCGCGAGCTCTGATAATCTTTGCCAAGGAACACTTCATCATGTCCGGTTCCGAATACAACCGGTCCGAGCGTTTCACTCATACCGTATTGAGTAACCATTTTTCTTGCGATTTCGGTTGCTCTCAAAATATCGTTGGAAGCACCGCCTGAAATATCGTCAAGTACAAGCTTCTCAGCAACTCTTCCGCCTAAAAGGGTTGCAATGTTTTCCTGCAGTTCGTTTTTATATACGCTGGTTTTATCAACCTGTGGCAACGAAAGTGTATAACCTAACGCTCTTCCGCTCGGTATAATGGAAATCTGGTGTACAGGGTCTTGTGTAACACATTTCTTTGTAACTATTGCATGTCCTGCTTCGTGATATGCGGTTTTTTTCTTGTCCTCTTCTTTTATAACTAACGATCTCTTCTGTGTTCCAACTATAACTTTTATAATTGACTCTTCAATGTCACGCATACCGATAAGGCTTTTGCCTTTTCTTGCAGCAAGCAGCGCTGCTTCGTTAAGAAGATTTGAAAGATCGGCACCTGTAAATCCCGATGTGCTTTTTGCTATTGTCTCAAGGTTTACGTCAGCTTCAAAGGGTTTGTTTCTAGCATGAACTTTAAGAATTTCAACACGACCTTTAATATCGGGATGGTTGACTGTAACCTGTCTGTCAAATCTGCCCGGTCTTAAAAGCGCTGGGTCGAGAATGTCGGGTCTGTTTGTCGCAGCTATAACAATAACTCCGTCATTTACGCCGAAGCCGTCCATCTCAACCAGTAACTGGTTAAGGGTCTGTTCCCTCTCGTCATGACCACCGCCCCAACCTGCACCTCTGTGTCTGCCCACAGCGTCAATTTCATCTATAAATATAATACAAGGTGCTGTTTTCTTTGCGGTTTCGAAAAGATCTCTGACGCGGGAAGCACCGACACCGACATACATTTCAACGAAATCAGAACCGGAAATTGAATAGAACGGAACACCACTCTCGCCTGCAACAGCTTTTGCAAGAAGAGTCTTACCTGTTCCAGGCGCACCGACAAGTAATACACCTTTGGGTATTCTTGCACCTAAATCAGAGAATTTTGCAGGGTTTTTAAGGAATTCAACAACTTCCTTAAGTTCTTCCTTTTCTTCATCTGCACCTGCAACATCGGCAAAATAAACCTTTTTCTTTTCATCAGAGCCAAGCTTTGTTCTTGCTTTGCTGAAGGAGTTCATCCTTCCGCCAAGACCGCCACCACCGCCAGCACCTGTTCCTTTGGTTGCTCTGGAAATAAACATCCACCACACCGCAACCATTATTACTATTACAAGAATATATGGTAGGAAGGAAACCCACCATGGGAAGGTTGTGGGAGGTACATAATTGAAATTCTCTAATTTACCTTCTTTATTCACATCGGACTTAAGATTCTTTTGGATAGTTTCGTTGAGGTCTTCGTAAAAGACTGCGAAATCCGCAAGTTGAAACTTAATTTGCTTATTATCTATATCAGTAATTTCCAACAAATTACTTTCTTCAACAGTAAAGGATTTGACCTTATTTTCTTCAAACATCTTGACTATATCACTGTAGACAAGCTCATCTTTAGGAGTTTGACTTACAAGTGTGCTTCCGATATATATAACTGCAATAATGACCAGTATATAATACAGTGCGTACTTTCCGTTATTCTTCATTCATTAATTCCTGCCTTTCGTAATCGGCACGTCGGTTTTTATCTGAACCGTTATCGTTACCGAATCTTCATCGTCATTTTGTGAGTATACCCTGTCGGCCGCGCCTATAAAAGGTACATAAACAATTTCCTTATCGTCGAAGAAAATCGGAATAGCTTCTCTTAGGTGTTCAGGGATGCCTTTTTCTATGAATTGCTTTTTAATGCTTTTACTGACTCCGAGACTAAAGATTCTGTCACCAGTTTTTCTTGCTCTGTATTTTACGCTGCCAATAATTTTACCAAAGGATAATTTTGTATATGTGTAATTATTGTAAATATTTTCGCTGATTACAGAATTGTTTTTTGATAAATATATCTTTACCATACCATCTGCAAATATATTTTCGCCATATTTAAGCTCATAAATGCCATTGTCGATGATTTTTTTTATACTTTTTGCGACAACAAAATTTATTTTACCGTCCTTGATTAATGCCGTAATTCCGTCTGGCATGGATTGTCTCTTTTTTTGTCCGGAGTTTAAAAGAGAAATCAAAGCATCAAGATGCACTGTCATCAGGCTTTTTTTACCCGAAATCAAAGAATAATCACGTTGAAGCTTCCGCTTTAATAATGAAGGATGCAGTTCACTGTATTTTATATCAGCAGGTAAAGTATCTAATACCGAATTAAAATATCCCTCGTCTATTCTCGCAAACTCGCTTAGCCTGTCCACCGCTTCAATAACCTGAGAATTAATCTTTTTCGCTGTGGGTAATAAAACATTCCTAATATAATTTCGTGTGTAATTATTGTCACTGTTGCTGCTGTCAATAACGAACGATAAATCGTTCGCCGACGAAAAACCGTTAGTTGATAAAAATTCTTCATTCTCTTCCCTGCTCATGTTAAGCAATGGTCGAATTGTGTTACCGTTTATCTGCGGTATTCCGCATAAACCACTCACCGTTGTACCTCTGATTATATTCATATAAACAGTTTCTGCATTATCGTTTTTCGTATGTGCAGTAGCAAAATAATCCACACTATATTGTTTACCAAGTTCACCAAAATATGAATATCGTGCGTCTCTTGCAGCTTCCTCGATTGATTTTTTGTTTTCTTTCGAGAGCTTTTTAATATCTATTCTTGTTGTATGGAGCTTTATTCCCAATTTTACACATAACTCTATACAAAAATTCTCATCTCTAAAGGATTCATCACCACGTAAAAGGTGGTTGACATGAGCAGCACAAAGTGCAAATTCATATTTACTTTTCAACATATTAAGTGCAACTAACAGCGAAACCGAATCCGCTCCACCCGATAGGCAGACACATATCGTTTTATTCTTTAACGAGGTTGATAAGGTGTTACTGATTTCTACAAGTGTAAAGATAACTTTTTTTAGAAAATTACTTTCGGGGTCACTCATTACGATATTCCTCAATCTCGGTAAATTTAAAAATATGTCCATACCAGCCAAGAGGTATTACATTCGTACCCCCATGTCTGTTTTTTGCAATACTGCATTTTGCAATAATATGGTCGTTGTTATTACTATTGTAACTGTTGTTATGTTGTTTATCATCGTCACCTTGTTTTTTATAATAATCATCACGATAAAGAAGAAGTACGATATCAGCATCCTGCTCAATTGTTCCCGAATCACGTAAATCTGATAAAACCGGCATTTTATCGGATCGAGTTTCGGTTGCACGTCCAAGCTGGGAGCAAAGAATAATAGGAACATGCAGATCCTTTGCCATTAACTTGAATGCACGTGTTATCTGACCTATTTCAAGTACACGGTTTTCGGTATGTTTTTCTCCTTGCATTAATTGAAGATAATCTACAACCACAAGACCAAGATTTTTCAATCTGCGAAGTTTTGCCTTCATTGAGGTAGCACTTATTGATGACGTGTCATCTATGAGTATATTTGTCTCGGATAATGCACTTGCCGCCTCCGCAAGACGTTTCCATTGTTCGCCATCCAAACGGCCAGTACGCATACTATGGCTGTCTATCATTGCTTCCGAACAAAGAATTCTGGCAACAAGTTGTTCGCTTGTCATCTCCAATGAGAAAATTGCTACTTCCTTTTTTGTACGCTTTGCAACATGAGTCGCAATATTAACTGCAAAAGTTGTCTTACCCATACCAGGACGACCACCTAAAACAATCAGGTCACCATCACCCATTCCGACGAGAAGACTATCCAGTCCACCAAAACCGGTTTTTGTTCCGCTTAAGGATTCGGGATCGTTTTTTAAGGTATTAAGTGTAGCGTAGTTTTTTATAATAACATCACGGATGTGGTCGAAGGAAACATTATATCTATTCTGAGCAATTTCAAAGATTCTCTGCTCGGCAAAATCGATAGTATCACTAGCCGCTCCAAGCTCGGAGAAAGCGGTATCGGAAATATCTCGCGACGCTTCGATTAATAACCTGAGTAGTGCTTTATCCTTAACAATAGCAGCGTATTCGGTAACATTAGATGCTGCTCCGGCAAGATCAACAAGCAGTTTGATATATTTAGCGGCATCACCCTCGGTATAATTACCAAGCTGTGTTAGTGTGCTTACTATGGTAACTAGATCGATAATTTTGTTGGTAATAAACATCTCAACCATAGCAGTAAAAATTGCTTGGTGCTGCTCAAGATAAAAATCATCCGCTTTAATGAGTGTTAGAACTTCATTAAGTTTTTCAGAATCGATTAATATCGAACCGAGTATAGCCTGTTCAGCCTCTATCGAAAAAGGCATCTTTTTTATTGTATCCAACTCTGACATAGAAACCTCCACGCCCTGTAGGGCACAAATTGTATTGAAAAATTAGTGGAGGTACGCGATGATGTAATTCTGTTTATTATATTTTTCACGCTAACCTCTTTCTCATTAAAGTTTTATCAAACCTTAATTAGTTACCTGTAATTTTATGTTAGCGCTTATCTCGGGATATAATTTAATCTCAAGGTTGTATTCTCCGACAGTTTTTATAGTATCATTGATTACAATTTTACGCTTGTCAACCGTAAGACCAAGCTCACTCTGCAGCTTCTCACAAATATCCTTGGCTGTGACAGCACCGTAAAGTCTACCGTCTGTACCGCCAGTTGTTTTATAAACCAACACTGTACCCTTTAACTTTTCCACAAGTGCAATTGCTTGTTTTTTCTCTTCTGTCTTTTTAAAATCTAAACTGTCCTTTTTTGCTTTTATCTCATTGATTATCTGATTGTCGGCGATCTTTCCAAGTTTTTTTGGAAACAAAAAATTGCGTGCATAACCATCCGAAACATTTACTATCTCACCTTTTTTACCCTGACCTTGTACATCCTCTAAAAGTATAACTTTCATAATTATGACCTCCTTAAAGTATCACTATATTGCTAATATGTAAAATTAATAAATTTCGTTTTTCGGGCGGGTTCCCCGACTGTAAAACACCTTTATAGAGCGTTATACGCGCCCCACTCGCTGACCAAATAAACAGCAATTTTATGTTGTTTTATGCGATAAGCGAGTGAAATCCCCAAATTCGATTGCGAAACCGCAGTTTCGCAATCGAAAAAAATTACTGTGCTGTTTGTGATTCTATATATTCGTCAATTGCATTCTCAAGAATTTTTATAGCTTCATAGCGGTCAAATATCGAAGTAGAAAAGTTCTTTCCTTCTTTACGTCTGAAAAGTGCGCCTGCTGATTGAAAATGACCGCCGCCACCCAATAACTTTGCAATGTTTATTACATTGACAGTACCATCCGAACGTGCAGACAGATTATAACCGTTTTCCATTAAATAAATAACAAAAGATGCGTTAAGGTTTTCAATATTAATAAGCCGCTCTGCTGCTTTTGATGCCGCAACCTTGTTATCCGCTGAAATATTCTCGTCATAAACAGATATTGCAAAATGTTCTCGGTAAACGGAGAAATCCTTTACAATAGCGTTTACTCTATTGAATTCCTCAATCGATGATTTAAACAGAAGCTGTGCCTTGCCTGCCTCTGCACCCTCACTTCTGAGGTACATACAGGCATTAAAGGTACGTGTTCCCGTATCTCTTGAAAAGTTCTGTGTATCAAGCAGGATTCCTGCTAGAAGAATCTGTGCTTCCTCCACTCTTAGAGTGTTAGGTGGTAAAGCAAGCTCGAGAATCTCGCAAACCAATTCTGCCGAGGAAGATGCTGTGGGATCGATATTGGCAGGTTGAATAACCTGCGGTCCCAATGGATCCTTTATAGCATGATGGTCTATAACAATAACACGCTGTGCATTCTTGTATATATACGGTGCCTCGAACATATCGGGGTTACTTGCATCGGATATGATCAACAGGGTATCGGGTGTCAATAATTCCTGTCCGTAAACAGAGTCAACAAATAAATCCTTATATTCTGTTATGTTTTTAAGAGAGTCAAATATCTGTTTAATGCTGTATTCGTACCTGTCAACAACAATATTCACTTTTACGCCAAGGTAGCTAACCAGCTTTGCAAGACCGATGTTCGATGCTATTGAATCATAATCCGCTCTTATATGTCCCATAATTAGTACATTACTACTGCGTGGAATATGATGCAATAACAAATCCTTACATACTCTCGAACGTATTCGTGTTTGCTTTTGAATAGCTTTATTTCGTCCGCCGTAGCTGACTTCACCGTCTGGGGTCTTGACAACCGCTTGCGCGCCGCCTCTCTGTAAAGCTGATTGCAACGCACTTTGAGCAGAAGTATGCTTGTCGGACAATGTTCCTACCGATGAAGAAATACCAATAGAAATTGTAAGCGGTACAATTGAATTCTCAGTAGTTGCTGTTACGACCTTGTCAAGTATATCAAACCTGCTTTTTATCATTCCGTCAAGGTAACGGAAATCAAACTGCATTATATATTTATCTCTGTCATACTCGGTAAGAATAGCTTTTATGCTTTTCGCCCATTCATTTAATACAGAACTGATTTTTACCGAGGTCATCTTGTTTTTTTCTTCGAATTCTTGTCCGATCTCAGAACTATTGTCTACAACAATATGAGCAATAATTACGTTACTGTCACCGAATTCCTTCCGCAAAGCGTTTATTTCTGTTTGATTATACCAAACGGCTGCAAAATAGTTCCTTTGCTCGTAATTTATACTGATTAAATGAACTCTGAAGTCGGCGTAGCTAGTTTTTACCTCAATATAATCCTCGTAATTCTTATAAACATTAGAGAGGTTTGCATATGATAAAAGTCCGCCGAAGAGCTCATTATTGATTGTGTTTATCTTTACTTTTTTTGTTTCTTCAAGTGCGGAAAATTCTTTGTTAAACCACTTGAAACGATTATCCTGGTCAATAATAACAATCGGCATATCAAGCTTTACAAGTAAGCTTCGTAAAAGGGGCATTGAGGTTATAGTCCCCGAATCAGCATTCCTACCTCTTTTATAACGAAAATATATAAAAAAGCAAAAGAAAATATAAGCCAAAGTGCAGAAAAGTAAGCTATAACCAATCCGCTTATTTGTTAATAAGCCGATTGCGGTAATAATGGAAAAAAAAGCCACAGCAACTACTTCGCTCAAGTGAGCTATAAAGATGTCAACGAACTTTTTCAATGGCTTTCCTCCTTATATGCTTATATAAATGCTGAGATTTTACATATTGTAATATTTATATTATGGTCGTATTGGTTCGGCTTATAATCGTTTTATTATACAACAGATATTGCGGATTGTCAATCTTATAACAATGTCTGCTGCGTTACCTCAGGGTCATAATCCTCAAAAATTGCACCGGATGACGGTAAAACAGACTTGCGGTATTTGCTTTCTTTTAAAAGTTTGGGA
Organism: Clostridiales bacterium; assembly: GCA_003452915.1. Taxonomy (GTDB): domain Bacteria; phylum Bacillota; class Clostridia; order Oscillospirales; family CAG-382; genus UBA1049. The sequence continues at coordinate 35,862 of DMMZ01000029.1, forward strand.
CTGCGTTCGTTATACGGAGCAGCAGAAATTACCTTTTGATTCTTTTTTAAAGTGAACACAGCCGAGCCATATGAGGTGCGTGTGCTTTTCTCAGTTATTTGTTTTTCATTGACCAAAAGAGCACGGGAATTATCGCTTCGTAATAAATACTCGCCTGTAATGCCAGCTTTATAAATTCCAATTAACGGACTTCCGTCGTAAAAAGCACCCGTAAGCTTTTTACGGTTTGTTTTAGTAGCATAACTGAAAGCAGGTATTCGCACCGCTTTTCCATTTTCAAAGAACAACACTAAATTTCCGTCGTATTTCTTTAATATAATAGCAGAAATTACCTTTTCGCCTTCATCGAAGGAAAGCTTTGCCGCGACAAAATCACCAAGGTTAGATGCCTTTTGATCCTCAAAATCATTAAGTTTTGCTTTATACACCTGTGCATTTGATGTGAAGAATAACACTTCAGCTGAATTGCTTGTTTCCTCACTGAAGAGAAGCTCGTCATTTTCCTTGAACTTCTGTATGTCATTTCCGCGAATAGAAGCAGTTGTGCATTTCTTGAAATAACCCTCTCTTGAAAGGAAAATCACAACAGGATAATCTTCCACCTCTTCAACAGGCTCCGTAAGCTCAAGCTCGTCCTCATAAATAAGAAAGGTCTTTCGAGGAATAGCAAATTTTTGTGAGATGGCTTTTAATTGTTTTATAATAACATTCTTGATTTTTTTATCATTGGAGATAAGACCTTTTAACTCTTCAATATCCTTTTCAAGCTGTTCTATTTCATCGATTCGTTTTAAAATATATTCTCTGTTTAGGTTACGCAACTTGATATCCGCAACATATTCCGCCTGAATCTCGTCAATACCAAAGCCCTTCATCAAGTTCGGAACAACATCTCTGTCATTTTCTGTAGTGCGGACTATGTGTATAGCCTTGTCAATATCAAGAAGAATCTCCTTCAAGCCATATAAAAGATGCAGCTTGTCGGTTTTTTTACCAAGATCATATATGAAGGTTCTGCGTAAACATTCTATTCTGAATGCAGTCCATTCCTCAAGAATCTCCAGTATACCCATTGTTCGCGGAACGCCGCCGACAAGAATGTTGAAATTACAGGAAAAACTGTCCTCAAGTGAAGTTGACTTATAAAGACGCGCCATTACCTTCTCGTAGTCTGCTCCGCGTTTAAAATCAATTGTCAATTTAAGTCCGTTTAAATCTATTTCGTCACGTACATCAGTAATATCCTTTATCTTACCTTCTTTATAAAGCTTAGTTATTGCATCTTTTATACGTTCAAGCGTAGTTGTATAGGGTATCTGAGTTATTTCAACACAGTTTAAAGTCTTGTCATAGTTATATTTTGCTCTGACTTTAAAATTTCCGTTACCTGTGCTATATATTTCGTGCAGCTTTGCTCTGTTATAAACAAGCATTCCTCCGGTTGAAAAATCTGGTGCTTTCATAATATCAAGCAGCCTGTCCACCGTAAGATTGCTGTCTGTAAGATAAACAATAGTAGCCTCGCAGACTTCTGCAAGATTGAAAGAACAGACATTGCTTGCCATACCGACTGCTATACCTGTGTTTGGAGAAACCAATATGTTAGGAAACGCAGTAGGCAATACTATCGGTTCGGTTGTTGTGCCATCATAGTTATCAACGAATTCTACAGCGTCTTTATCGATACCGTCAAATATTTCCTCGGAAATATTTGCAAGCTTGCATTCGGTATACCTTGAAGCAGCATATGCCATATCTGAGTATTGTTTTCCAAAGCTACCTTTTGATTCGATAAGGGGGTGCAAAAGCGACTCTTTGCCGGTTGTAAGCCNNCGCTCTTTTGTTTTGCTCCGGTAAGAAGTCCCATTTTATACATTGTGTATAACAGCTTTCGGTGTGCAGGTTTAAAGCCGTCTATATCAGGTATCGCTCTTGAAACTATACAACTCATCGCATATGGCATATAGTTTGTTTCAAGCACCTGTGTTATGTTTACATCCAGAACCTCTGCTGTAGTCTCGGGTTCAATATTTATGTTAGTTTTCTTCTTCGCCACGCTTATAAATCATTCCTTTTATAGTTTTTCTTATTTATATATATTATCATAACAACTAAGAAAGTAAGCATCTGAGCTGTAATCTGCATTTATTAAATTAAAAACTACACATAATATAAAAAATGAAGCGGTTGTAGTTTTTAACATATCGCCTGTGAGTGAAAAACCCCCATTTTCCGCAATAATATCCGTGTACCGTTTTGTTCGAGCGACTTGCCCAAGAACCATCACGAATATACCACCATTTTTACCTCTTTATTAAATGCCAACCTTGCTGGCAATGAAACAACCCAAGCTACAATACATTGTTTATGAATGTATTGTAGCATAATTGGGTTTAAAATTCCATAACTTTTTATAAATTTTAATCTTGTGTCGCTTTTTTATTGAAATTGCTATTTTTCCTCGTAACGATGGTGTTTTCAAAAATTCAAGTACAGCATGCTATGTACAAGGCTCAAATAAGAGATATGATAATACTGAGTGTAACCGCTTTATACCTACCTCTATCGATACAAGATTTGTATTTCCATAGCCGAAAATTAGTGAATTATTATAAGTATATTTAATCCCCATATTATTTTCGTCAAAAAGATAATGTTTACTTGTGGGGATAACTTGAAGATCATGATCTTCAAGTTTCTGCATTAAACTCTTATCAAAGTGAATGTCTTTAAAAGTTGCTATCAGGTGCATTCCTACCTCTGCTCCAGAGATAGTAACTGCATCTTTGAAACTCTCCTTAAGACATTTGATCAAATGATTTCTCCTCTTTAGATAAATTTTTCTCATTTTTCTAATATGCAAATCAAAAAATCCATTTTCGATAAATTTTGCCATAGAAAGTTGTTCAAGTATGGGCGAATGCAAATCAGCACTATACTTAGCTTCTTCCATTTGAGCACACAGGTCATCAGGTAAAACCATATACCCCATACGCAATGAGGGAATGAATGTTTTTGAAAATGTTCCTACATAAATAACACGTGTCGGGTCAAGAGACTGCATGGACTGTATTGGATTCCCATCAAATCGAAATTCGCTGTCGTAATCATCTTCAACAATATAGGTGTTATGTTTTCTTGCATATTGAATCATTTCAATCCTACGTTTAATTGGCAGGATTGCTCCTATTGGAAACTGATGACTTGGCGTTGTAAATATTAATTGAGGTGAAACACCCGGCAGTTCAGAAGTCATCATTCCAAATTCATCAATTGGGATTGCTTGTATTCTTACTTTATTGCTCTCTAATGTATGTAGGATACCATAGCTAAGTGGATTTTCAACCAATGCATATCCATCGCTTGATACAAGCTGGCACAATAAACTAAACGCCTGAGCGGCACCATTTGTTATAAGGATATTTTCCGGTTTAGTATTAACCCCACGCACACGACGTAAATAATTTGAAAGTTGATATCTTAGCTCATATTGTCCATTTGAGCTTTGATAATCCATATGTAGGGGTAATACCGATAAGGTTATCTCTTTGTATATTTTCCCCCACTTTTTAATAGGAATGGAAGCCAAATCCGGAATGCCCGTACGAAAACTAATAATATCTTCATTTGTCTGGCTTTTAATTGCTCTCTGTTCTTTTACGTAATGATTTACGGCTGTTCTTTCAAAACGAATCCCATCGCTTACATATGTTCCAGAACCATTCTTAGTATACACATAACCTTCTGCAATAAGCTGTTCGTAGCTTTCAATGACACCATTTCTTGCAACATTAAGATACTTAGCCAACTCTCGTGTTGAGGGAAGCTTTTCCCCCTGTTGCAGTGTTTCGTTTAATATGCCCTCTCTTATAAAGCTATATATTTGTATTGCGATTGAAATAGGTTTGTCTCTATCCAAAGTAATATAAAACATATGTTTCCCTCCTAAGTGGTTCTAAAATAATTGCAGTGAAGCGGTACTTTTAAGAACTACTTTTATATGTTAAAGTATAACATATATATAGAAAGTAGTAAATAGAGGAGGAAACAAATGAATAGTTACACTTTCATTATAACTTCATTAATCATAATTCTAATCCCAGGAACCGGAGTCATATACACAATCTCAACAGGTATAACAAAAGGGAAAAAAGCAAGCGTTATTGCTACGCTTGGCTGCACTGCAGGTATTATACCGCACTTGATTTTAAGTATATGGCTTTCATCACTATTGTTAAAAATGAATGAGCATGTATTTTTTGTATTAAAATTGATGGGTACTATGTATTTATCCTATCTTGGAATTAGAATGCTTCTTTCAAAAGCAAAATTAGATTTTAGCGAAACAATTAATGAATTTAAAACAGCTACCATTATACGTACTGGAGTTTTAATCAACCTTTTAAATCCAAAACTTACGTTATTCTTTTTTTCATTTTTACCACAATATATCAACAGCAATAGTAAAAGATATATAAAAGAATTTTTCCTGCTTGGCATAGCATTTATGATGCTGTCCTTTCTCGTTTTCGTCCTTTACGGAGTACTGGCTGGTTCAATGAAAAGGCTGGTTACTAAGTCGCCTAAAAGACTACAACGTTTTCAACAGCTACTTGGTATCATATTCATCGCTTTTGCAATTAATCTTATGTTGAGTTCTTTATAGACTTTTAAATAATCAGAACCAATCTCTTTACTTAACCATATTATAAACACCAATATTAATTATTGTTGTAGTTTTTAACATTGCCCTTTTTAATTGCATGACGATTGTTTTATATCCGAACTACGTAATTTTTCGTTATTTCGTTATATGAAATTATCCACTCTCAAACAGAGAACAACATATAAAATGAGCCGTTTGTTCTTGATAAAACATACGGCTCTTATTACCCAACAGAAAATAATATTTTCAAATTCCGAACATGAAATAAAACTATTAAGAAAGTAAATATGATATGTTCAACAGAACTATATTTTTAGTTTCTTCTGTTATTGTAAATGGTGACATATCCCAACACCAACCACCATCCAAGAAAACACTTTTGGGTAAAATTTTATGAAGTTCATTGCTTTGCTGTTTTTCCAACACTGTTTGTTCCATTTATAAAGATGAAATTTTTCGTAATATCACAACATTAAAAGATTATATATCCGCCAGCTCCAGATACCTTGCTCCGTTGTCTGATATAAACTGCTTTCTGCCGTTCAGATTGTCACCGAGAAGAATATCGAACATCTCGTAGGTTTTCTGCTCATCCTCAGGAGTAATACGAATAAGCTTTCTCGTAGCAGGGTGCATGGTGGTGCGTGACATCATCTCCGGGTCATTCTCACCCAAACCCTTTGAACGTTGAATAGTATATTTTTTTTCGCCAAGCTTTGCAAGAATCTGTGCCTTTTCCCTATCATCATAAGCAAAATAAGTATCGTCTTTTAAGGTAATTTCATATAGAGGAGTTTCGGCAATGAATACACAACCTGCTCTTATCAATGACGGAAGCAGACGGTATAACATCGTTAGAATAAGAGTACGTATCTGATAACCGTCCTCGTCGGCATCGGTACAGATAATTACCTTCTCCCAGCGTAAAGCCTGCATATTGAATTCGGGTATCTTCTTTGCTTTGCCGCCTTTTATTTCGATTCCGCAGCCGAGAACCTTTATTAGGTCAAGAATAATATCGTTAGCTAATATTTTATCATAAGAGGATTTCAAGCAGTTGATCGTTTTACCTCTGACGGGGATTATTGCTTGAAATTCTGCGTTTCTTGCCAATTTACAGCTTGTAAGAGCGGAGTCCCCCTCAACAATATAAAGCTCACATCTGTTTGGGTCTTTGCTTCGACAGTTGACAAACTTCTCAACAGAGTTACTGATATCAAGCGGTGCGGAGAGCTTAATTTTCGTGGTAGCCTTCATATTTTCCGAGGATTCTCTTGCACGCTTGTTTATAAGCACCTGAGCGCAAATTTTGTCTGCAAACTGCGGATTCTCAGCAAAATAAACCTCAAGCGAGTGCTTGAAGAATTCGGTCATCGCTTCTGTAATAAAGGTATTTGTAATTGCCTTTTTGGTTTGGTTTTCATAAGAAGTCTGAGTTGAAAAAGAGTTGACAATAAAAATAAGCACCTCTTCAACATCGGAATAGGTAATCTTACTTTCGCTTTTGGTATATTTATTGTTCGCCTTCAAGTATTTGTCGATTGCCCAGACAAATGAACTTCTTGTTGCCTTATCGGGCGAACCGCCATGCTCAAGCCAGGAGGAGTTGTGATAAAATTCTATACGGTTTACCTTGTTCGTAAAACAGAAAGCAATCTGCATTTTTAATTTATAAAAATCCTTGTCATCTCTGTCACGCCCTGAACGTTCAGTCGAAAAGTCGACAGGCGGTGTAATATATTCCTCTCCGACAAGCTCGTTAATATAATCAACTATTCCGTTTTCATACAGGAATTCGCTCTTTTCGAAGCTGCCATCAGTATTCTGCCATTTGAGCGTAAGTGTAAGACCGCTGTTTACTACCGCTTGTTTTTTAAGTATTTCCAGGAAATATTCTTTTTCAATATTGATATCGGTGAAAACATCAAGGTCGCTCCTCCATCTGACGACAGTACCATTTTTGTTTTTTGGACCGTCTTCCTTTACGAGTTGTCCGCAAACCTCACCTTTTTTAAAGTTAATTGAGTATTTGACTCCCTTTTGATAGGAAATAACATTCATGTACTCAGAGGCATATTGTGTTGCACACGCACCCAGACCGTTAAGTCCAAGCGAATATTCGTATGCACCGCCCTCGGTATTATTATACTTTCCCCCTGCATAAAGCTCGCAGTAGACAAGCTCCCAGTTATATTTACCTTCTTTTTCGTTCCAGTCAAGCGGTACGCCACGACCGAAGTCTTCTACTTCCATTGAACGATCATTATAAACAGTAACGTTTATTACCTTACCGTAACCCTCTCTCGCTTCATCTATAGAGTTCGAGAGTATCTCAAAAAAGGAGTGCTTGCAGCCATCGATTCCATCAGAACCGAAAATAACCGCAGGGCGTTTTCGCACCCTTTCCGCACCTTTTAATGAAGAAATACTTCGACTGTCATACTCGTTTTTATTTTTAGACATCTGATTTTTCTCCTGCCTTATGTCTTAAATACTGTAAAATCCTACTTTTTTGTATACTTTGGATAATGTTTTTCTTGCCATATATGCAGCACGCTCGCTGCCGTCTTTTAATATTTTATTTAGATTGTCTTTGTCGGAAAGATAACGTTTAAATTCTTCTTGTATTTTACCCAGAGCATCTGCTGTAACTTCACCAACAGCAAGTTTGAAGTCACCATAACCCTTACCTTCAAATTCTTTTTCAGCTTCATGAATACTCTTGTTTGTAAAACAGCTGTATATGGTAAGAAGATTATTTATTCCATCTTTTCCGTCAGCGAACTTAATCTCGCTGCCTGAATCGGTAACGGCACGTTTTATCTTCTTTATAATTGTATTTCTGTCATCCAGAAGAAAAACACTTCCACCGCTTAAATCAGATTTACTCATCTTTTTTGTCGGCTCATTGAGCGATAAAATCTTTGTTCCCTCTTTGGGAATATACGGGTCGGGTATTTTAAACGTCTCGCTGTAAACGCCGTTGAAGCGTTCCGCAATATCTCTTGACAGCTCCAAATGCTGCTTCTGATCCTGACCGACAGGTACAAGGTCGGTCTGATAAAGCAAAATATCCGCAGCCATTAGAACAGGATAGGTGAAAAGACCTGCATTCACGTTATCAGCGTGTGTTGCCGACTTATCCTTGAACTGTGTCATTCTGGAAAGCTCACCGAACATGGCATAACAATTCAAAACCCATGCCAGCTCCGCATGAGCAGGAACATGGCTTTGAATAAACATTATATTCTTAGTAGGATCAAGCCCTACCGCAAGATATAAGGCAAGTGTTTCCAGGCTTCTGCGTCTTAACTCGGCAGGGTTTTGCCTTACTGTAATTGCGTGCATATCTACTATGCAATATAAGCAATTATAATCGTCCTGTAGCTTAACCCAGTTTTGCATTGCTCCGAGATAGTTGCCAATACAAAGTTGTCCCGAGGGCTGTATTCCTGAGAATATTGTCTTTTTTGTTTGTGTATTTTCCATAATACATCCGTATCTCCAACGATTATAAAATTACCTATCACCACTCATCGTTGGGATCATGGCTATAGTGGAGAATTCTCTGTAAGGTTGAATTTATTCAACCATTATTTTTGCAAGTTTATCTATACCATCGATAATCTGTTCGTTTGTCGGTGTTGAATAATTAAGTCTGAACGACCTGCTCTTTTCACCTTGAACAGGGCAGAAGGTGCTTCCCGGAACAACCGCAACCTTGTTTGCAATCGCTACCTTAGCAAGTTCATCAGCATCGACGTTTGGCATGGTTACCCAAAGGAACAGACCTCCCTCGGGACGGGTATATTTTATCTTTTTATTAAACTTCTCATCCATTTGCGAGAGCATAAGACCACATTTTTGCTTGTATAATTCTTTTATTGATGCTATATGCTCGTCAAGTCCGTAGATATCTATAAATCGAGAAGCTAACATCTGAAAGAAAATATTCGTATGCACGTCGTTTACCTGCTTTGCAACGACAACCTTTTGTATTATATCCTTATGTCCGCAAAGGAAACCGACACGCATTCCTGCCGAAAGTATTTTTGAAAACGAAGAGCAGTAGATAACTCTTCCCTCTGTATCCATGCTTTTCATTGTTGGAATCTCTTCACCTGCATAACGCAGCTCTCCATATGGATTATCTTCAAGAATAAGAGTGTCGTATCTCTTTGCAAGAGCAAGTACAGCTTTTCTCTTTTCAAGACTGGTCGTGATTCCAGATGGATTTTGAAAGGTTGGGATTATATATATAAATCTTACGTTTTTATTTGTTTTGAGTGCAGCCTCAAGCTTAACCAGATTCATGCCATCATCTTCCAGTTCAACACCGACAAGGTTGGTGTTATATGAGCGAAAGGCGTTAAGCGCGCCAATAAAGCTGGGATTTTCACATATAATAGTATCACCCTCGTTGCAAAGAACCTTTGCGGTAAGGTCAATTCCCTGCTGTCCGCCTGTGGTTATAATAGTCTCGTTATAATCGTTTCCGATAGAAAAGCGTTCCTTTAAACGGTCGTTAATCTGTTTTCTTAAAGGTGTATAACCCTCGGTAACGCTATACTGCAAGGCCTCGGTAGACCTCAACAAAAAAATCTCCTCAGAGATATTTTTCATCTTCTCTACAGGAAAAGACAAGGCTGATGGGTTACCTGCGGCAAAAGAAATGACTGTCGGGTCAGAAAGTGATTTGAAAATCTCCCTTATCGCTGAGGGGCGCATATCCTTGACTTTATCTGAAAAAGTATAATTCATAAAGTTTATATTTCCTTTCATTGTAGCGTGGGAATTTGTGCGTAATTTCATTTCCTTAAAATAAAAAGCACAAAACCGTGTTTAAAAAATAGAATTTTTCAAACTAAATACCAATATATAGTTATAATATCACAATTATATAAGATTTTCAATAAAAAATTTATCAATAAAACTGTTTACAACATTAGGTAATTGATGTATAATTAATAGGATTGAAAATTTAAGGAGATGTCTTTAATGTCAGATATGGAAAGAAAAATTATTGTTGAGACTTCAGCAAGACATATTCACTTAACCGAAGAGCATGTCGAAGCTCTTTTCGGTATAGGAAAAACGTTGACAGTACGCAACGAACTATCTCAACCCGGGCAGTTTGCAAGCCTTGAGAGAGTTGACCTTGTCGGTCCAAAGAACACTATTAAAAATGTAATGATTCTTGGTCCAGCAAGAAAAGCGACACAAGTTGAGATTTCGCTTACCGATGCACGTAATCTAGGAATTAATCCCCCGGTGAGAGAATCCGGAGATATAAAAGGCAGCATCGGAATAAAGCTTGTTGGTCCTGCCGGTGAGGTTGTTTTAGAAGAAGGCGTTATTATAGCAAAACGTCATGCTCATCTTACTCCGGAGGTTGCACAACAATGGGGAGTAGAAAACAGCGAAACCGTATTGCTAAAGGTAAAAACCGACAGAGGACTTATTTTTGATGAGGTTGTTGTAAGAGTAAGCCCCAATTTTTCTCCTGCTGTGCATATTGACACAGACGAGGCAAATGCTGCTGGTTGTTCCGGTGAAGTTTTTGGTACTATTATAAAAAAATAACTAATATAAACTCAATACGAAAGGAAAAAAAGAAATGCTGCAATATTCACACGAAGTACAAAGTATGTGTTCTGTTGCTAAGGGTCCAAAACATGGACCTGCTCCGATTCCCGAAGAAGGAAAATGGGTAAAATCCTATCAAATCAGCGACATATCCGGTTTATCACACGGTGTGGGCTGGTGTGCTCCCCAACAAGGCGCATGTAAGCTTACGTTAAATGTCAAAGAAGGTATAATCGAGGAGGCTCTTGTCGAAACTCTTGGATGCAGCGGTATGACACACTCCGCAGCTATGGCAGCCGAGATTCTTCAAGGCAAAACCATTCTCGAGGCTCTTAACACCGACCTTGTTTGCGATGCTATAAACGTTGCAATGAGAGAGATTTTTAAGCAGCTTGCATACGGCAGAACTCAAACAGCTTTCTCGGAGGGTGGTCTTCCTATAGGTGCTTCACTCGAGGATCTTGGCAAGGGCTTACGTTCACAGGTTGGTACAATGTTTGCAACAAACAAAAAAGGCGTTCGTTATCTCGAAATGGCAGAGGGATATATTCTTGAACTCGGCCTTGACAGTGACAACGAGGTTATCGGTTACAAATTCATTAACCTCGGTAAGATGATGGAATCCATCAGAGAAGGTGTTTCCCCTGCTGACGCATACGAAAAGAACATAAAAACATACGGCCGTTTCGCAGAAGCTGTAAAATACATAGACCCGAGAAAGGAATAAGGAGGTAAAAGAACATGGCAAAGTTTGAAGGCTACGAAAGAAGAATTAAACAAATAGAAGCTTGCCTTAGTGAGTACGGCTTTTCCTCCCTCGAGGACTGCAAGGCACTTTGCGAATCAAAAGGCATTGATGTTGACGGAATTGTAAAAAGTGTTCAGCAGATAGCTTTTGAGAACGCAAGCTGGGCATATACACTCGGTGCTGCTATCGCAATTAAAAAAGGTATAAAAAATGCAGCAGACGCTGCCGAAACAATCGGTATAGGCTTACAGGCTTTCTGTATCCCCGGTTCTGTTGCTGAGACCCGTAAGGTTGGTCTTGGACACGGCAACCTTGCAGCAATGCTTCTCCGTGAGGAGACAAAGTGCTTCTGCTTCCTTGCAGGACATGAGTCCTTTGCGGCAGCAGAAGGCGCAATCGGTATTGCAAAAACAGCAAACAAGGTTCGTTCGACACCACTAAGAGTTATACTTAACGGTCTTGGAAAAGATGCAGCATTTATTATTTCACGTATAAATGGTTTTACCTATGTAGAAACAGATTATGATTTCTACACAAGCACACTCAATATCGTTCGTGAGAAGGCTTATTCTACAGGCGATAAGGCTAAGGTTAAAGTTTACGGTGCAAATGACGTTCTTGAAGGTGTTGCTATAATGCATCACGAGGGTGTTGACGTTTCCATAACAGGTAACTCCACTAATCCAACTCGCTTCCAGCACCTTGTTGCAGGTACATACAAGAAGGAATGCCTTGAAGTCGGCAAAAAGTACTTCTCGGTAGCTTCAGGTGGCGGTACAGGCAGAACTCTTCACCCCGACAACATGGCGGCAGGCCCTGCTTCTTATGGTCTTACAGACTCAATGGGACGTATGCACGGCGACGCACAGTTCGCAGGTTCTTCCTCCGTTCCAGCCCACGTTGAAATGATGGGACTTATCGGAATGGGTAACAACCCCATGGTTGGTGCAACCGTTGCAGTAGCAGTTGCAATAGAGACAAACGTATAAGCATCTAGTACATACCAAAGGGCAAGGGAATTGTTTAAACTCCCCTGCCCTTTTTATATTTATAATTCGATTATCAACTAAGTTTTGTAGTAATTTCAAATAGATACGGTACTAAAAAATAACCGAGTATCCAACTTGCTATGTTTGCCGTAACACCATAAAAATGCCTTCGTGTGGTGGTAAAACCTTTTAAATATCTACCATAAAAATATGTTTCTGTTAATAAAATAATTAATTCTACAGGAAATTGTATTATATATGCTGCAAGGTCACCGCCTTTTATTAAAGCAGAACCCATTGTAGCAGTTAAAATTATTTGAGTAATAACATTTAATATAAGGAATATTTTCAAGTTGCCCCTTATATTAAAACCGAATAATATAAGTATTATTGCTTCGATTATTAATGTAGAAATGCATGTAATAGAAAATTGAGCAAGATAACAAGTAAAAATACTTGGTAAAACAACTTCGCCGATTTTATAATCATATGTAATATTGCTTTGCAAAGCTTGTCTTGTACAAATATCGGATACCGAGACTTTACCGCTTTCGGTAACAATAATAATACGAAATGTATCAGGAATTCCAACATACCAAAATTTATGCAGCATTTTATCATTAAATGGACTTCCAACCAGACAGCCAAAAATCGGAGAACCCGTTCCTTCTGTAAAAGCAGGTTTCCAACCCTCTTTCTCATGACTATATAACTTCAAGAGCATTGATTGATTAAGTTTTTCTCGTTCACCTTCTTCGAAATTATCATATTGATAAGTATCCTGTGTAAGCAAATCCAGATAATACAGTTCATCAGGCGGATTAACTAAATGAATACCAAGGCTTGGTTTGGGTCCACAATCTGCTTTGACAATTAATGTACCAGTCGAAACAGTTATAAATACTAATAATGAAGCAAGCGTTAATCTAAGTAATTTATTCATATACATTTCTTTCAATTCATATAGTTATTAGTAAATTCAACCGTTTATCTCGCAGCCGCCCCATTCGATTACAGTGAAGCCAAACCGTTTAAAAGTTTCTAATGTCTGAGTCGGTATCTTGGTATATTCATCTACAGCGGTGAAAGACATAAATACGCGCAGTATGCTGTCAGGCTCAGGATTGATTTTTAAAATAGCATTATCTGTATATATTTCGGTCTGGAACTGAATAAGGTTATACACATTTCCTTCCATGCGGGGAACCCAGAAATCAATAAATTCTTCATATTCTGTCTCGATTAGACCTAAATATGGCAGTAACTTACGCAGGAATATCTCAGTTTCATTTCCTGCCACACAAAAGCCCTCGGTAATCTTTACTGGATTATCAGGTTTACCCTCCCAGAACAGATACGGGTATTCTGTGCCGTTCTCATCAACAAGTGTTCCATCCGGATAAGCCGTAACCTTCCAGCCATCGTTGTACTCCGGAATTGTAACTGTCAGTGTTCCAACAAAATCCAATTTAACATCAACTTCGGTCGGCTCTGTCGGATACAAATATATTACAGGTTTATCGTAAACCGGCTCACCATTTTCATAATCCGATAAGCGAACACTGGCTGGGTTATCGATTCTTTTTTCTGTTGTAAAATCAAATTCATCATCAAAGAATGTGAATGTAATTGTATTAATATAATTGTAAATCTGTGATTCTTTACAATCAACACAAACTGTATTAAAGGTTTTAAATTCCAAGGCATTGTTGCAATAAACTATAAGTTTTACGGATTTACCATTATAATTCGATGATCCTATTAGATAATCGTTACAGGCATATTCTAAATAAATATAAATTTCTATATTTTCCTCGGATGTTGTGTTATTACTTTCATTATCTTCGCCTATTTTCAACTCATCCAGCTGATTACCTGTAATTATGGAAGATACTGTTCCTGAATTTTCATTATAATATAACTCGTTACAGGAAGCAAATGTAAATATAATAACTAAAATAAACACAAACAGCGTGAGACTTTTTTTCATAAATAAACCTCCACTTTTAAAATTAGTGAAAATCAAGTTATACAATATATAGCTATAATTTAGTATTCTATTATCATTATAAGATTTATTTAAATTTTGTCAATATTTTATTTTTAAGGTGGAAAAAACTGGAAATTTACCTGCCTTTTTAAAATATTTTACCTAACAGTTTCAGCAGCTTTTTTTAGCAATTTATCAATCGGAGTACCGTGTGATCGGCAGATTCTTTTTAAATCGTATAAACAATCGCTGTCCTTGGTTATTTTATTTATACCATATAAACACGACATAGATGCTTTAAAACCAAGTTCTTTTACAATAAGTACCGTATTGTCGTTATATTTTCCATATGGATAAGTAAAGGTGCTTGGTGCAACTCCAGAAAACGCCATTAACTCGGTTTGCAACTTACTTAAATCCTCTGACAAGACTTTCCTGTAGCTTTCTAGAGATTCATCTTTATTTTGAGCACAGCCATATCTGCCATTTCTAGTGGAATGCAAATTATAGGTATGGTTTTGAACATCAACATATCCCGAAAGAATCATTTCATTCAGATGATTCCAATTCATATGTGAGGTATTTATGTTATTGCTGATAGTTAAAGTAAAATCATCAGTAACCTTTCCGATAACCGACAGTACTATCTTCATATCATACTCAATCAACAACGGAAAAGCATATTTGTAGGTATTTAAATAACCGTCGTCAAAGGATAAGATAATAGGATTTTCGGGCAGTTCGATATCTTTGTAAACAAAATCTACCAGCTGTGTCATGGTTATTGTATTGTAATTATTCTTACGTAAATATTTCAAGTCGCTTTCAAATTCACTGGGAGTTATAGAGTTTTTACCCGAGTTTGTATTTCTTATATGATGATACATTACAATCGGAACAAAAACTGTATTTTCGTCTAAATAAACATTATTTATTAAATGATTACTCTTTGTACTAAATGCCGGATATATTAATATGCCCGAAATTATAATACTAGCTATAACAATATAGATATACCTTTTTAAAAACATATTTATATCCATTCCTTTCGTCGTAGCGCGGATTTTTGGCAGTAGCCAAATTTACACCATACTGTCCGGTGTAAAAGGCACAAAATTCTTTGCCTGAAAGTTCTCTTTCAGACTTAACATCCGCCTAATTTTATTAAAATATATGTTTTTAAAAGAAAGATATTCTAAATTTTTCTTAATAAGAAAAAGGCAAGAGATTTTCCCCCTGCCTTTTAGATGTATATTGCTTTAATTTATTTTGTAATTGTAACCTTATTCAAGTTTCTTGGTGCATCGGGGTTTCTGCCCTTGACTGCTGTTAACTTACAAGCGAACATCTGTGCAAATACCGCAAATAGGAACGGTGAAACACTGTCGCTGCCGAGCTTTGGAAGATTTATTGCGAGAGGTCTGTTATCAACAAGCTCTTTGTTGTCGGAAACAAGAATAACCTCAGCACCTATCGAATCTAGTTTTGCAAGCATTTCTTTTGTATTCTCAAAAACAACACCTTCTGCAGCATAAAGGATAACAACAGTACCTTCGTCAACCTGTGCAAGCGGTCCGTGCCAGAAATCGCTTACAGCATAGCCCTTCATCTTGACATAGTTGGTTTCCTGCAATTTAAGCATGGTTTCGAAAGCAACAGCCATGTTCATACCTCTTGCAAGTACAAAACCGTTCTCCATGTATCTGTATCTTGATATAATTTTATCAATTTCAACTGGAATATAAGAAAGTTC
>DMMZ01000029.1:51615-56335 GCA_003452915.1 Clostridiales bacterium
TGTCAAGCAGTCCGAGAAGCTGTTCGCTGCCCGACCAGTAACCTGTAAGCAAAGCAAGTAGGTACATCTGGCTTGTAAAAGTCTTTGTAGCGGCAACGCTCTCCTCAAGTCCTGCGTTGCAATAAAGATGATAATCACCGTAAGCAGCCATTGGTGAAGCTAAGTCGTTTGTAACCGAAACGGTAAGTGCACCGCTCTGCTTTGCACGCTCCATTACTGCAAGAACATCAGCAGCTTTTCCTGACTGAGAAACACCTANNCTTATAAGGTAGGAGGCATATATCGAAGCGTGATCGGAAGTTCCTCTGACTGCAAAATAAACAAGCTTTATGTCTCTCTGCTTGATGTCAGTCACCAGATTTTTAAGGGTGCTGTCGTTGGTTGCTTTAAGCGATGCCAATACCTTGGGCTGCTCAAAGATCTCTTTTTCCATTTTTGTCATAGTAGAATAATCCTTCCTTTTCAATGAAACATAAGTATATATTATTATTTTATTGGTAATGTTTAAAATTCTATCCTTATTGTGGCGATGCGTGGAAATTATGTTTTACAAAATGTAAAACATAAAACCGTATTTGAAAATTATAATTCTCAAATTAACCCCTATCTTTAAAAATAGGCTCAATGTTTGGCTCTTGCGGTCTTTCCTCGGGATGCTCGTCGTAATAAGGGTCTATCATATACTTTTTGATGACCGGATATGCGCAATAAGCACCGATAAAGGAAATCAATGAAATTGTTAGAACAAATGGCAATAATGCACCTGCTGTCGGAAGTAAAATAAATAAATAAACGCTTAATAAAAGAATAAATACACTTCCGATCAAGCCAACGATATTACGCTTCAAGCCTAATACAGATAATAAAAAAGAATTTTTTAATACCTTTTTAAGCGGAAGATCAAATGTAACAATAATGGTGTACATATAATTACGCATTATTAAATACATGAGTGCAAAAACAATAATAGCTATATAGAAAATATTCATTAAAAAGTCGCCAATGTTTGCCTGATAGGTAATAAAATCGTAAGCAAGTATATAACAAATTAAGGAATCCAGTAAACCTATTATAAGTGCTTGTTTATAATTCTTTTTAATAGCACCAAAAAAATCACGCCATACTGTAACAAATTCGCTTTTTGCCAAATTTCTTAAAACATAATACATTCCGGCGCTGGATAAACCGATTGTGAGTATAATCAATAAACCTGAATACATCAGAATTCTGGAAGCATCCGATACAATCTGAAGGTCAGTTGAGTTTCCTAAAATGCCGTTAAGTGCAGCTGTCAAGGGGTTCTGCTCATACTGCATTACTCCGTAAAGCTGTGCATATAAAGGGTTTGTTGGAGTATTTACAGTCGCATTCAAATCACCCGAAAGACCGAACAATGCTAAAAGTATAGGTAGATTGCAAATTATAAATACAACATTTAAACCCGTTAATTTACCAAATGAACGGCGTAACAGCTTAAAGAAATAACCAAAGCCCATTTTCTGAGCTTGTTTAATTTCTTCTTTGGTTACACCGAAGTTGTTTTTATTATTTGTGCTGGAAAAAAAGTCGAATATATTGCCCAATGTGTATACCTCATACTTTTTACACTAAATGCGTTTTATTTTTGTAATTATTTTATAACTAAAATAGAGAATATAAAATTCTAATTTCATATGGCTATAGAGGAGAATACGCAGTATTCTCTATGAAAATAAAATCCGTTAGGATTTTATTTTTTATGCTCTGGGATGATACTTCATGTAGCCACTCTTCATCTTATTCTTTAAAAACTGTGCATAACGTTGAGTAGACGAAATATCACTATGTCCGAGAATTTCTTTGATATCGTGAATATCTGCTCCGTTTTCAAGAAGATGCGCTGCAAAAGAATGCCTTAATGTATGAGGAGTAATATCCTTGAATATTTTTGCACTCTCGGCATAATTCTTGAGTATCTTCCAAAAACCCTGCCTTGTCATACGTTCTCCTGCAACATTTACGAACAATGCAGGCTCGTCCATATGTAAAACAAGTAGCTTTCTAGCTTTTTCTATGTAGCTTGCAAGCGATTTTACTGCTATTGGATAAAGCGGAATAAAACGCTCTTTATTCTCGTTTCCACATCTGATAAAAGATAGCTGTAAATTTATATCCTCAAGATTTAAGTTAATGATCTCAGTAACCTTAATTCCCGTTGCATACAGAAGCTCAAGCATAGCTTTGTCCCGAATACCCTTGACATCGTCCTGTGATGGTTGTGACAGTAACAACTCTATCTCCTTGGAGGTAAGTACCTGCGGTCCCTTCTTTTCAAACTTATCGTTTGGAATCTCTCTTGCAGGGTTGTGTTCAACTTCTCCCGAAACTATTAAATATTGAAATAAACTTCTCAGTGCCGATAACGAACGGCTGACCGAAGACGGAGATAGCCCTATTTCAGATAAATACTGCTTATAAGACGAAACATCATCAGAGTCTACTTCGGAAAAAGAAGATAGAGAATTATTACGAGCATACTCCAAAAACTTGGAGAGATCACGCTCGTAGGCCTGTAAAGTATTGTCTGAGGATTTTTTTACATCCTTAAGATAACTCAGAAAGTTATTAAATTGTAGGTAGATATTCTTTTCAATAACCCCAGACGTCATTTTTTAAACTCCGTTCAATTTATAATAACCTTTTTATTTTAAATCATATTAAACAAATATGTTGAAAGCATGTTAAAAAGCAAAATAAACAAATATGTAAAGATATACCCGGCAAATCGACCTATATTTAACATTTCCTTTGTACCGCTTCTGGCGTATCGTGAATATTTTATTACTTCACAGCAAAGGAGAACATCAATAACTGCATATAACGAAATACAGAAGAAGTACAAAAGAACAAATCCGAGTGATTTACTTTCCAGTAAAAAATTTAATGAATATCTTATCGAAAACCCAATTACAAAAGCATCTGATGCTATGAATAAAAGCGAAGTCGGTAAGCCGAAAACTGTAAAACCTGTCAGAAATATAAACAGTGACACAAATATATGCAGTTTTCTGAATAAGAACAAAGACCAGACGGTTATTTCATCTGCGCTTTTTACCGGGATATAAAGTGATATCGGTGTTTGCCCGTTCGCATAACCTGAATAATAATATATTCCCAAAACAGAGAACAAACAAAAGCACAACAATAAAAAATTATATGTGCGTCGTCTTGCCCTATAACAATCGGATATAAAAGAATCCGCTTTTTTTAAAACTCCTGCTTCTGTTATAGTGTCATTAACCTGTGCTGGAATTTGAATAAGAGCTTTTACTGCGTAGTTGGGTTTAATCATAATGTCTCACCCTTTTTAATAAATCTTTATACTGTTTCTTAAAAGAAACAGTATTACTACAACAGTATGCGGACAAGCAGAATATTATGACCTCAGTTCAGCCGAAATTTCGTTAGCACGACGTGTGCATGCAGCCATTGCTCTCTTTACCGCACCCTCAAAATCATCCTTATAAAAAGAGTTAAGTGAAGCAAGAGTTGTACCTCCGGCACACGCTACTCTGTTTATCAGCTCTTCTATGCCGACATCGGACTGTCTTACCATTCCGACTGCACCTTCTATTGTCTTTAATATAAGTGGTAATGCTTGTTCTTTTGTTATTCCTTGTTCGATAGCACCGTCAAGCATCGCTTTTACAAACAGATATACATATGCAGGTGACGAGCCATTTACACCTATTATATTATTAAGACTGCTTTCCTCCATTACCGAAACAACGGCAAGTCTTGAAAACAAATCACAGATAAACTCAAACTTTTTATCCTCTACAATTTTATTCCTACTGATTGCTATCGCACCTTTTCCTATAAGCATCGGTGTACTCGGCATTGTACGAATGACAGGAACCTCCTGCCCAAGCTTTTCGCAAATAAAATCTATCGGAACACCTGCGGCAATTGAAATAAATGTAGTACCTTCAAACGATGTTTTATCTTTAGAAATCTCGGTCATAGAAGAACCGACAACGGTGGGTTTTAAAGCTATTATTGCATACTCAGCACCTCTGATGGCAGAAGCGGTACCCTCGGCAATATGAACACCCGACATTATGTAGCTATTATACTTTGAACTGTCAATGTCATATACGATAATTTCATCGGGCTTAACTATTCCGCTGTCTATAAAACCATTTATCAAAGCGTTGCCCATATTACCGCTGCCTAAGAAAGCAAATCGGTGTGAATAAATACCTTTATTGCTATTATTATCTGTATTATTGTTATTTTGATGCATTTTGTAAACCCTCTAATTTCACTCTTGAAGTCGAAGTATCTATATAATAATACAAAACTTAACATTTTTCAAGTGTTATTTTACTTTTTTATAAAATTGTACATTATGATAATGGATTATGTAACGTGTGTTATGTAATCTCTGTGAAGTGTAACCTCATCTTGTATTTAAACTGTATTTATCAAACTATATATTGATTGACCATTAAATGCTTGTTGCTTTTAACGGTAATTATTGTTTTTCGATTAAATTCAACTTTATTTTTCTTGTTAAAATAAACAAACACCGTTTTAATCAGAAAAAAACTGCATAATACCATAAGATAATAATGCAGCTTTTTTCAGAAAGCTATATTTAATTTTTTGAATATTTATTTTGACTTTGCCTGCTTGATCATTGATATAAATAAAACAGCGGTAATAGCAGCAACAGATG
>DMMZ01000069.1 GCA_003452915.1 Clostridiales bacterium
TTAATAAGAAATATCAAACAACTGTAATACTTACTACGCATGACCTTGATGACGTTCAGGCTTTATGTCAAAGAATAATAATAATAGGTGACGGTAAGATTGTATCAGATTCGTCTTTGGATGAAATAATAGAAAAAACTTCACCCGAAAGGCAACTTATCATTGATTTATATTCAGACGATATACATTTTAACCATCCGAACGCTGAGGTTGTAAAAATTGAGGGTCAACGTGTAACATTAAAGTTTAAGAAGAATGAGATTACAGCAGCTGAATTGATAAACGACATATCAAAGCAATATCAGATAAGAGATTTATCTTTGATTGAATCGGATATAGACGATGTTATACGAAAAATTTATAAGCAGCAAAAAGCTGCTCTTGCAAAATAAAATTTTTATGTTAATATAGAGAGTGTTAATTTCATAAATTAAGAAAAGAGAATAATATGGAAACCAATTTGAAACAGAAAGATAATTCTTCATATGACAATATGTCTGTTGGGCAATTTGTTTTACACGTTTTACAAGGAATTCTTATCGGTGGCGGTGCAATTATACCGGGTATCAGCGGAGGTGTTCTTTGTGTTGTTTTTGGTATTTATCAACCGATGATGGCTATGATTGCTCATCCGTTTAAATCCTTGCGAACATATATCAAGCTTTTTATTCCTATTATAATTGGCGGATTTATCGGTTTTGTAGGACTTGCGAAGGTAATGAAATTATTAATTGAAGCGTCACCATCGATTGCATATAGTTTATTTATCGGATTGGTAGCGGGTACTATACCTGCACTGTTCAAGGATGCAGGTAAGCAAGGTACATCTGTTAAATCCTGGACAGGATTTGTAATCAGCCTATTCTTTGTTTTCGCCTTTTTATCATTTGTAGAAAAAGATATTTCGGTAAGTATAGTTCCGAACAGTTGGTGGTATCTATTCAGTGGCGTTTTATGGGGCTTAAGTCTAGTTGTTCCTGGTTTAAGCACTTCCTCGATCCTCGTATATATGGGATTATACGAGCCAATGATGGGTGGTGTAGGTGATTTTAACTTAGGAGTTATTATCCCTCTGTTTATCGGAATTGCTGGAATAGCATTAATATCTGCTCGCTTTGTTAATTATGTGTACGAACGTCATTTTTCAATTATTTCACATGCAATTTTAGGTGTTGTTTTGTCATCAACCTTATTAATTGTTACACAATATGTAATACCAGAGTTATTAGGTATGAGCAGTATTATTATTAGTGTAGTATGTTTTTCAATTGGATTTATCATTGCGTGGAGCATGGATAGATTCGGAAATAAAGTAAAAAAATAATTTGTATAAAAAATTCCCCAACAAATATCTTGTGTTGGGGAATTTTTCGAGAATATATGCAATATATATAGTATATAATGTAATATATACTTGACATTAGCTAAAATTTAGTATATAATCAATAGCGAGGTGATTGCATATTAATGAGTAAAAATCTTAAATTGAAAGCAGCACGTGCGGCAAAGGATATGTCGCAAAAGGATCTTGCTGATGCAGTAGAGGTAACAAGGCAGACAATAAACGCAATCGAAGCTGGAGATTATAATCCATCGATAAAGTTATGTATCGCTATTTGCAAGATATTAAACAAAACACTTGACGATATTTTTTGGAGGGATGATATTTAATGAGAAAAAAAGAAAATGATTTGGACGAGATGCAAAAATTTACAAAGAATAAAATAGGTCATCAAACTTTTATTCTAATGATTTACCTTCTTTTAATTGATTTATTTCTTAATGGTATAGGAATACACTGGTTAGAATATCCAGAAAATATAATGGTTGTAATTATTCTCTGTTCATTTATTTATTTAATGAGGATTATTAAAAATGATGCATATCTATCACCAAAAGCAAAAAAATCAAAATCAGGGATTAAAATAGCATTATTGATCTTTTTTTCAATAGCCTTGGCTGTTGCGACTGTTTTATTAAGTAAAAATTCTCTATCTATTGAAATTATAGGAAATAACGGTATAGATTCCGCATTTATTTTATTTATAGTACCGTTCCTTGGTTTGATAATTGTAAGTATTGTTTCTATTATAAAAAATATCAACAACAATAAGGATAAATAATAAAAATCTGCAGCCTAACGATGTATATCGGTAAGCTGCTGTTTTTTCTACATAAATATGCTTGGATTATTAAAGTTTATATTTCGATCAGCAAGCTGCTGAACATAACGCTGCATTTCTTGTTTTGACCTAATATTATGCGTTCCGTCTATAATTGTCTGTCGTTGGGAATCAGAAAGAGAAGAAAAATAATCCAAAGCATGTGAATTCTGTGCCAAAGCCATTCCAAAACCTAATGGAATTCCATCACCATTTGCAAAGTTATTTGTATCCATATAAAATCCATTTCTCCGGTGATACAAAGACTTTTATGAAAGAATTATGCCATTCCTCACCGGCGAAATGGCTTTTCGGAAAGTACAACTTTTTGTTTAAACGTATTTCTTTCATATATGAATTAATTACATATATTATTATTTTATTTATAGCTATATAATATTCATTTATTGAATTATAAAAATGTAAGCAAGGTTGTTTACCCTGCTTACATTCTATAAATTTAAGTTTCGAAGAAAAAACTTCTGTTTTATTGATCCTTATTACGCTTCACGTTACTTACTTCATTGTTGCGTCTGTTCTGGTTATCGTTATTATTTTCATTTTTGCAATTGTTGCAATTTTGATTTTCGTTATTTCTCATGTCGTTACGATTTTCGTTGTTGTTTCTAACGTCGTTCCTGTTTTCATTGTTGTTATTATTGTTTTTAACGTCATTTCTGTTATTGTTATTTCTGTTTTCGTTTCTGTTATCCATTTTTTTACATGTTCCTTTCATCTGTTTAAATACCGGAAGCGGAATATTTTCATTTAACTAATTTTTATCTAATATTATTTTTTACATTATTTTGGAAAATATACATTTTTAATACAGATATCTAATTAAAAATTTCAAGCTCTTCAAGTTGAGTAACAGGAGGTTTACATGTGTTATTTTTGCATAGATAATACATTGTATTGTTATCTTCCAACGGTATATAGTATTCCCTTGTAAAAGGAATTAATTCTGTTAAAATATCGCTGTTTTCTTTTGTTTTAAGAATCGTATTAATATGCCACAATTCATTTTTTATCATGAACTTTTCTCTTAAATATCGAATAATTTCCGATGATATTTTTTGGTCTTTAGAAACACAAACCAGATCTGTCGATGAATACAAGTATCTTTGTACTGCAATTAGTGAAAAAGTGTATCCTGCAGGATAATTTTTTATTTCACCTGCAATATATTCAAATTGTTTATCAGCAATTTCTTTTAATTTAACATCAGCGGTTAAAGAAGATAATTTTGTAAGAACATAAGCCGCTACTGAATTTCCTGAAGGCATTGCACCGTCATATATTTCTTTAGGGCGAGTTAATAACTGTTCACTGTCATCTGCATATGAATAAAAACCTCCGTTTTCAAAATCAAAAAAATGTTCCAGCATTATCTCATTTGTTTTTATAGCAGATTGAAGATAATCGATATTCAAAGTCACATCGTATATTTCCAATGCTGCCCAGATAAAAAACGCATAATCATCAAGCTTACCGTCACCTGCGGAATCGTTATCACGCCATCTAACCATTAATCTGCCGTTATTATCTATCAAATTATTTTTTAAAAATAAAAAAGCTTTTTCGGAAGTTTGCAGATAACTCTCATCACCGAAAACAAAATATGCTTTTGCCAATGCAGAAATCATAAGAGAATTCCACGATACAAGAATTTTATCATCTTTATGAAGTTTAATTCTGCTTAAACGATATTCGTATAATTTAGAAAAATCTTTTTTTCTTTTCTCATGGACATCAATATATTTGCTGTTATTTATAAGATTGGAAATATTTTTACCTTCAAAGTTTCCTTTTGGTGAGATATCGTAATCATGACAAAATTCTTTGCCTTCCTCCTCGCCAAGTATATTTTTTATTTCCTCTGGGGAGAATACATAATATTTTCCCTCAACACCCTCGCTATCGGCATCCTGTCCGCAGAAAAATCCGCCGTTATCATGTGTTAATTCACGTTTTATATATTCTACTATTCTAGAACTGACATATCTGTACAGTTCTTTTTTAGTGGCTCTGTAAGCTTCTGAATATAAATATAAAAGTAAAGCGTTATCATATAGCATTTTTTCGAAATGTGGGACTAGCCATTTGCTGTCTGTAGAGTATCTTGAAAAACCTCCGCCAATATGGTCGAAAATTCCACCTTTGTACATTTGGTCAAGAGTTTTTTCAACGATTAATAATATTTGCTTGTCTTCACTGCGATTATATTCATAAAGGAGAAATAATAAATTGTGCGGTGTGGGAAATTTCGGTGCACTGCCAAAACCTCCGAATTTTACATCGAAAGCCTTCTGTAATTGTGCTTTCGCATTTTCCAATAAATCAATAGTCGGTTCTTCTTTTTCATTTTGGTTATTTATTCGTTCTTTAATAAATGAACTTATTGATTCGGCTGATGAAGTGAGCTTATCTTTATCATTCTCCCAAGTTTGAGCGATTTTAAATAACAAATCATCAAGACCAAACATACCGTAACGTCCTTTTTTCGGTAGATAAGTTGCGGTGTAAAAAGGCTTTTGGTCTGGTGTCATAAGCACTGTAAGAGGCCAGCCACCGCTTTTATTCATAGCCATACATATTTCCATATATACAGCATCAACGTCAGGACGTTCTTCGCGGTCTACTTTTATAGATATAAAATGTTTATTCAAAATTTCAGCGGTTTCTTCGTTTTCAAAAGATTCCCGCTCCATTACATGACACCAATGGCAGGTTGAATAGCCAATAGATAAAAATATCGGTTTATCCTCGGTTTTTGCTTTTAAAAAAGCATCTTTACTCCATGGGAACCAACTAACGGGATTATACATATGCTGCTGAAGATAAGGCGACTTTTCATTCGCTAATCTATTGGGTATTCTGTTTGTATTCATAAAATCACTTCCTTTCCTAATCGAAATAAAGAACTACCAATATTTTGTGTAGTTCTTTATTTATTATTCACTTTTATTTATCATAAGATTTTTTACTTAATAATTTTATATAATGTGTTTTAATATAAATTAATATTAAGTTGACAAATAATAAATTAAAATATATAATTATGTCTAATTGTTATAATTAATATAATTCGTTATATTGATTATAATAATAATTGACAGTTAGGTAATGTACGTGTTATAGCAATAATGGGAAGTACACTTTATAACTAAATATATACAGGGATATCGAGGTTAAAAAGGCATGAATGTAAGTGAAGCTTATGAATTTTGGAATACTTGGAAAGGTCGATATTTAACTCCAGATAGGGTGGAATTTTTAAAAGCAAATCCTTGTAACGATGGCGGAAAACTAGTAAATGATCAAGGCTGGTATATACAACCGGAAAATATATTTGGAGAAGCCAATCTTCTTGAGAATGGTGCTTTTACGGTGTGTTGGCCTTTGTTAAGCCCTACATATAAATCTTTTTTTTCACAAGATCAATTAATGTGTATTTTGGGGCTTCGTGCTCGTTGGTGTGCTTTATTCAAAGATTCTGTAGATTATAGAAACAGCATTTCTAAACTACTTCATAATAATGATCAAAAAAATGTGGTTCTCAACACCCAACTTGAGAAGTGGAACGAGTATTTATCTAGTCATGGCTTCACACAATTTGAAAAAAATGATTTAAGAGGAGTAAATTTATCTGGTCTTGATTTATCAGGGAATGATTTTTCAGGAATAAATCTTGCGCATTTAGACTTATCTTATTCAGATTTTTCTGTAGCTAATTTACGCGGAGCATATTTATATAATTCGAAAATAGAATATTCAAATGGACTGTTCTGTGATATATCCATGGCAATCCTTGATCAGACCAGATTTAAACATTCTTTGTTTTCTAATTCATGGTTTTTATGCAGTTCATTTAGTTTTTCACAAATAGTAGAATCGATTTTTTATAATTCTCGTTTCGATGGCGCGAATCTATATAAAACCAGTGTGATAGGATCATCTTTTCAAAATGCTACCTTTGAAATGTATAAAAGCAATGAAACTCGTAACTCAAAGCCATGTAATATAGAAGAGGTAGTTGGCGATGAAAAGACAATTGCACCATTTACATTCATAAATAATGGAGAAGTATAAATGAAATGTATAATATTTTATTCATGGCAATCTGACTTACCTAATAAAACAAACCGGTCTTTTATAGAAATATGTATAAAGAAATCAATTAAAGATTGCTTGATGAAAATTACTTCTGGATTAACATTGGATTATGATAGAGATACTAAAGGGAAAACAGGTTCCCCTGATATAGCTCAAACTATAATTGATAAAATATCTAAATCCGATATTTTTATATGCGATGTCTCAATTATTAATCAAGAATACAAAGGAAGAAAATGTCCTAATCCGAATGTCTTATTTGAGTTGGGGTATGCGGTAAAATTATTAGGCTGGAATCGCATCATTTGCTTGTTCAACAATTCTACAGGGAATATTCAAGAACTTCCATTTGATATAAATCATCAGCGCATACTTCAATATAATCCGGAGACGAAAGATGTAACTAAAGTACTAATAAGTCATATTTCAGATGCAATTATTAAAATGTATACAGATGGACAACTATATAGTCCATTAAAAGATTATATAAAGGGGAAAATAGATTATTTTATTTTAAACATACTTAAACAAATAGCATGCATTATTTATGGATGTATTAGTATGTCAGATGCTTTATCTCGGGTTAAAGATGTTGTCAATTTATCTAGTACACAGTTAAGAGCTGAAGTTTCTTCAGAGCATACAATCTTGGGCTTTTTTACTCATAATACGCTTGACGATTGTAAAACTGGTTTGGAAAATTTATTCACGACAATCACAACCTCAAATATATATCCTACAGAATGGGCGTTGATTATTCTGAGATTATTGGATTGGCTTCGGCAATATCGTTGGCTTATCGAAGGTCGCTCAAAACAACCACTGTTTACAAACAATCTTGAGCCGTTAATTATGTTTAACGTTGTAAATGCACACAATGAAAATCCAACAAATCCTCCGGATAGATATTTGTTGTTGAAAACTATCGGACAAGATCAGGGATGCGTTTTATTTAGCGCAACATTATTAAGGGATGACATCAAAAGATTGGTGTCACCACAAAGAATTAACGCGGACTCTATAAACGAATTGGGAAGATGTATGGATACTATTATTGCTATTAGCAATGAATGGCTTAATTTAAACGGAAATGAGTTTATACTCGATCCAGATTATTATGTAATTCACAGTTAAGCTCATGAATTATAATTATACTTTTCTTCTCAATTCTATGAAAACAACGTTCCGTTTTTTTCGTTTTACAAGTACACGCCCAACTTCCTTTAATGTTTATGATAGACAAGCTCGTTCTAGAAAAAAGCGTAAAGGACAAGCAGTTTCATATCGTTAAACTTTGCGCTAAACGAAAGGAATGAAAATTTTTGAAACTTAACGA
Organism: Clostridiales bacterium; assembly: GCA_003452915.1. GTDB lineage: Bacteria > Bacillota > Clostridia > Oscillospirales > CAG-382 > UBA1049. The sequence continues at coordinate 7,615 of DMMZ01000069.1, forward strand.
TGAAATTATGAAAGAAACTTTTTCAAGATTTGACGAGGAAAATGACCCGGTACTCTATCGGATTTACGGTGTCATTACAGCAACTGTCAGCAAGATGCTGCTGCTTGGTATCCTGTCCGCTATTGCCCATCAATATTTCCTCGTCGGTTTTTCCAAAACGCGGATGGTCATGATCCGGCTTGACATATTAGGAAAGCAAAAAGAACCAGCGGTCATTTATTATAAATACATTCAGAATGTTCAAATTACCAGTTGGATGTTTGGCATTGGAAAGAAAATCTATTTTAAGTTGACCGACGGCTCTAAAATCAGGTTTAAATTCAATAAAACAAATGTAATGCTCAAAAAGCAGAAAGAAAATCTGACCGCAGTATGCGATCTGCTTTCTGCAATTTCTCTTGTCTAGCATACACCTTTGGTACCATTTGCGTGATACGCATCCATGTTTGTAAAAATTGAGGTTATAAAGTGTTTTGCGTAAATGAGATAGATTTTTTCGGTGTGATTATGAGCAAAATTTGCATTTTGGAATTAAGCGCGAATTGCGCATTATGTTTATTAAATACCATATAATGTAACGCGATGAGCTGCACATATTATGTAAAGGATTATTTACTATGAGACTCGGAGCGACATTATACGTAAAAAACAGTTTTGAAGCAGTGGAGAGATACAAAGAAGCATTTGGATTGACATTAGGTTATCATGTGATTCATGATGAAGAAGAAATTGGACAACATTATTTTCACGCGTCATTGATGCGTGGCGAAGAAGAAATTTTCGCCGTTAGTGAATTTGGCAATTATTTAGAAGACCGTTATCTTGCGGAAATACCTATATCACGGCATAACACTGAAATATGTTTAGGTCTAGGTAGTGAAGAAGCGGTAAAGAAGGCATTTTCAGTGTTAAGCGAAGGTGGAATGGTAATAACGCCTTTGGAATCAACTTCATGGAACGCTTGTGTAGCTCAAGTTGTAGATAAGTATGGGATTGGCTGGTTTATTTGTATATAATTTTATAATGAATAATATAAGCAAAACTGGAAGTTCAGTTCAAATCATGAACTTCGTAATGTTTATACTGTGTAAAATAAGAAATATCTCATTATTTATATAATACAAAACGTTATAATAAGCGATGGAGAACTTTGATTATGATTACTATTTTTATTGGTTTGGCTATGATTTGCCGATAAAGGAACGTTATTGGCTAATAAAAGAGGCAGGGGTTGACGGCATTTTATTATGGTGGAGTGATTATTATGTTCAGGGGTATATATGGGTAAAATTATTAAAAACGGCTTTCATTTTATGGAGTATGTTAATTCGGGACTGATTCGAAAAATAGATGATATTCCTGAACTCAAAAACAAATTGATTACACTTAGCGAGTTAAAAATGCATATCGAAATGTCTAAATATGCCCTTTTATTAGCTGAACATATTTTGTACATCAGTGGAATTGAACGTTCTGAAGTGATTAATGAGTGTTTTACCATTATTACAAAATGGCAAGATAGAGAAGCAAAATTACAAGATGCGTTGCAAGTTGCTGGCATGATAAATAGTCTTGCTCGTGATGAAAAAAACCAAATAAAAGCAAAAGCCTTAAGAGCTATGGGGCAAGTTGCAGCAACCCCTCATGTCCGGTGGCATGCGTTAACCGCTTCGGAATACGCTATAGTAATTATCAATCTCATGTATCCAAAAAATTTTGAAAAAGTTAAAGAAGAACGCGAACTACAGATTGAACTGATGAAAAACGTATAATAATTCTCATTATGTTTATTTTATATAATTAAAAATCATTTTATAGCAACTGCTGCAATACAACGCTTTAAACAAAAGGAGAAAACAATGAAATATCGCAGAATGTTATTCAAAGTAAAAGATCCTTATGACACGCAAAGCACAGAAGAGTTGTTTTTACAAGCGGTTAAGGAAAATAGCAAATATCAATACGATAACTGTCCTGAGTATAAAATGATACTGCAAAATATGAATTTTAATCCTATCATCATAGGATGCTATGATGATATTGAAAAAATCCCATTTCTTCCTACTTTGTTCTTTAAAAACCACAGCATTTTCTCTATGCCGTCTTATAAAATACCGATTAAAGCAACCTCTTCAGGGACGAAAGGGAAACTTAGTAATATCGGCTTTGATTTAGGCGGTCTGCTATGTGGACTGAGAATGGTGCTCAAAATAGTAAACCAGCGTAAGTTGTTTTCACTAAAACCTGCAAATTATATTGTATTTGGCTATAAACCGTACAGAAATAATAATACAGCTGTTACAAAAACAGCATTTGGTGCAACATTTTTCGCTCCAGCTATAAGACGAACATATGCTATAAAGTACGAAAAAGATAGTTACACTCCGGACTTAGAAGGAGTAATAAATGCAATAGGTAAATACAGCCTTTCAAAATTCCCCGTAAGATTTATGGGGTTTCCTTCGTATACATATTTTGTCCTTAAAATGATGGATGAACGCGGCATACAATATAAAATGAAAAAAGGTTCAAAGATCATGCTCGGCGGTGGTTGGAAACAGTTTTATACCGAACAAGTCGAAAAAAATATTCTCTATGACCTTGCTAAAAAGGTTTTGGGGATTGAAGAAACCGATATTTTTGAGTTTTTCGGTGCAGTTGAGCATCCTATTCTATACTGTGATTGTAAAAATCATCATTTTCATGTGCCTGCATACAGCAGAGTTATAATCCGCGATGTTGAAACGCTAAAACCAGTAGAAAACGGGCAAATCGGTTTGGTTAATCTGATTACGCCGATGGTTAAAGCAACACCTATATTAAGTGTAATGACAGATGACCTTGGTATTCTTCATGACGGGACGGAATGTGGGTGTGGTATATCGTCACCTTATCTTGAAATTATCGGGCGCATAGGACTGAAGGATATAAAAACTTGTGCGGCCGGTGCGGCAGAACTGATGAAAGAAGTGAAGTTATGATACTTTCAAAAAGTAAAATATATGATTCAAAGGACTTGAACATTATTCTGGATAATCTTGAAGCTGAGATAAACAAAACACGGATGACAAAAACTCTTTCTTTTGAACAAGTAATTGCTGCAACAGATAAGCTTGGCCAAAAAATTGCCAATGGCGCATTTATTGATGAAATTTCACAACTGAATATAGATGGCATCGAAAAATATATTGATACAATTATTATGTCATTGAAACGTGAAAACATTGAATACAAAGTAAAAACTGAGCTTGGTGAAAATTATTTTGAAACACAAAAAACGAAACCACCTTTCGGTCAAAAGGAAATATCAATCCGCCCAATGCCGCTTGGGACTATACTTCATATTGCCGCTGGAAATATTGATGGTTTGCCTGCATTTAGCGTTGCGGAGGGGCTAATAACAGGAAATGTGAACATCTTGAAATTGCCTCAGGCAGATAACGGATTATCAATAAAAATAATTATGAAACTGATAGAAATAGAACCTGAGATTTCGGATTTCGTATACGTATTTGATACACCATCAAGTGACTTGCTTGCTATTAAAAGAATGGCAGAGATATCCGACGGGATTGTTGTCTGGGGCGGCGATGTTGCCGTTTCGGCAGTCAGACAATTCGCACCCACAGGCTGTAAGATTATTGAGTGGGGGCACAAGCTTGGGTTTGCCTATATATCCGGTTACGAAGATAAAGATACGGAATTGACGGCTCTAGCAGAGCATATACTTTCCACAAAGCAACTCCTTTGCAGCTCTTGCCAGACGATATTTATTGATACAGATAGCCTTGAGGAACTTCATATTTTCTGTGCAGATTTTTTGCCTTTCATGGAAGCTGCAGCGTTAAAATATCCATTTGAGACAATCGATGCTTTAGCCGAAAGAACCCTCAGAAGATATAATGAAAACCTTGAAAATATTCTTGCAGGAGGAACAAAACGCGATGATATGGTTTATCAGGGGAAACACTGTAGTCTGAAAATTTGTCCGGATAAGAAATTGGAACTATCAAATATGTTTGGGAATTGCTTTGTAAAAGGACTACCAAAAAATGAATTATTCTCTACGCTTAGGGAGAAAAAAGGGTACCTTCAAACCGCAGGGCTTATTTGCCGGGTTGAACGAAGAGATGAACTTTCGGATTTATTGGTAAGAAGCGGAGTCGTCAGAATTATGCGCGCAGCGGATATGTCATTGACCTTTTGCGGAGAAGCACATGACGGAGAGTATGCTTTGAGAAGGTACACGCGCATCGTTAATATGCAGTAGGCAAACTAAAGTGAGTTTACTTAACGAGCTTCACATTATGTTTATTATACGTTGTTAAATTCATTATATAAATATATTATCATAAAAAACAGAGGTTAATAACCTCTGTTTTGTTTTAATAACCAGAAGATTATTAAGATCTTGTTACAATTGTCAGAACAACATGATCAACAGATCAATAAAATAAATTCTCGACTGGCAATTTATGTCTATTCCAGTTCACCAATGGCAGGTTGAATAGCCAATAGATAAAAATATCGGCTTATCCTCGGTTTTTGCTTTTAAAAAAGCATCTTTACTCCATGGGAACCAACTAACGGGATTATACATATGCTGCTGAAGATAAGGCGACTTTTCGTTAACTAGTCTATTGGGTATTCTGTTTGTGTTCATTCACGTCATATCCTTTTATTTAAGTTTTCAAAATAAAGTAAAAATAGGGAATCATATTTTATTATACGAATCCCTATAATTATTATTCATTTGTAATTAGATATACAATTATGTAACGTTAATTTTAAAATGGATCTTTTAAATAATTTTCTTTGGTTATGGTAAAATAATTTATACGACGATATTACATTTCTTTTGATATAATCACTTCAAATTCACATATAGTGCTTTTTAATGTGGAACTTAGTGTAGGCGAATAAGTAATATTATTAGTACCATCCATTGCAATCTGATATGATATATCAAATTGACAGTTCTTTTTTTCATGTTTTATCACTACCTCATGAGTGTTTAGGGTAATGAACGCCTTCATCTTGTCAGCAGACAAAATCATATTGTTGGGTGCAAAGTGAAATAATTGCCTGCATTGTATTTCCTTTATGGATTCGATTCGGTCAATTATCTTCAATTTTTCGTTTTTGAGTATAACTTGACGCTGCCAGGTGAAATTAACATCATTATGTCCTATAGTATGAAGTATCGTAATGGATGCTTCATTTTGATCCAGTATAAAATTTGTAATTTCAATCTTTGAATGATTTTGAAGATGCTCCAGCATTTCATCACAAGATGAAAAACTATCTTCAAATTCAGGTACTACTACAACATTATGAGAACATGATCGTTGAAAATACTCATGTTTGATATTCCGATCATAATTGCAGCATCCCGCATCAATAATAAGCGGTAATCCGTTGAAATATACCAATATGTTTGGTCTCCCAAAATGCTGGTGATATTCCTTCTGCGGCATCGCATCAATAAAAACTTCATACAGGTTGTTTCGAATAACCGAAAACTTGCTTTTATCAAATAAAATTGATTCTTTTCTAACAGGTATCGTTAACGGAAAAATTTTGGTAACTATGTTTAAATCCAAATTAACATCTAATGCATAAGAATCGTTGATCTGTAAAGATTGTCCTAAAGTGGAAGAAGCTTGATATAACCAATAATACTGCCTTTGAATACTTTCTTCAAGACCTATAATGCCTGGAATATTATGCTTTTGCAATAATAGAAATGCTTCAACATACATTCGTGCGATAAAATGACTGTAACTGGGGCTCGCTTCTGCATTTCCTCCATCTTTATACATTTGGTCAGCTAAATGTTTTTCCAGAATTTGTTTCCCAGTTAAAATATATTGCTCCGCTTTTTCGAATTCCGGAAACAGAATACCTGCGTACAATAGTACCAACCCTTTTTGTTGGAAATGGTTTCCGCCTGATTTTCCGGTTGACAATTGTTTGATTGCTTCCTGATATACATGATTTGCATGAAGTTCGATTGCATAATATATTTTTTTCCATTTAGTTTTATCTAAATAAAGGGAAGAGGATAAAAGATATACGCTATGAATTAAAACAAGAAATCTCCAACATACCTGCATGTCACGCCAAATAAGACTGGTCTTATGATTCTCTGTGTTATCATAAGGTTCATAAGTATTGTGTTGACTCCAATCATCAAAATATTTATACCAAGAATCAGCCCATTTTTCATCTCCTGTGCGATAAAATTCCTGAGCCAACGGCAATAAAAAGTATAATCGGTTAATCCAGACAATCCATTCCCATGGTTTATCTTTTTTCGTTTTAAATTGCTCATATGGCATTTTCCAATTAAATATACCTTGATTTGTCCAGAGTTCAAAAAGTTTACCTGACTCAATCCCTTTTAAAATAGCATTACTGTCAGCCGCCCCTTCAAGATGATCCTTTAAGAAGAAAAACGCTCCGCCGTCAAGCAAAAATAATGGAAAAATATCAACCTGCTTGAACAGTTCTTTTGGGTATGGATGAATGCATTTTTGTTTTTTGTTTAAATACCATTCATGTATCCATGGTTTTTCAAATATATCCAAAACTCTACTCCTTAAAAATTAATTTTAACACTTAAAAATTTATTGCTTATAAACAAATATATTATACCATATAATAGCTTTATTTCAATAATATTATTAATAATTATATTGAAATAAAATGTTTATTATTAAGTTTAAGTATACCATAAATTCGATTGTCATGCAGAATAAACGATAGAAACATCAACTTGTTTTACCTACATTCAATCTATTGATTATTAAAATTTTGATATTGGTCATGTAATATAAATATGTAAATTAAAGAAATAAAGAGGTTAAATATGGAAAATAATGAAATCGATATGGAAAATATACTTATATTTTAATTAATTGAAAATGTTGTAAAATAATTAAAAAAACGAAGGTATAGAAACCTTCGTTTTTTTGGTGACCCGAAGGAGAATCGAACTCCTGATACCGCCGTGAAAGGGCGGTGTCTTAACCGCTTGACCAACGGGCCTTATATGTCGTTGAAAATGGTTTTGGTAGCGGAAGTGGGATTTGAACCTACGACCTGTCGGGTATGAACCGAATGCTCTAGCCAGCTGAGCTATTCCGCCATTTTACTGCCGTGTTTTACGGCAATCCGTCATCAGCGACTTATGCATTATAACAAGAAAAACAGTGTTTGTCAATACTGTTATTCAAAAATAAAATAAGATTTTTTTTATTGCTTTTAAAAGGTAATATATGCTATAATTATTGTTGGAGTGATATAATTTGAAAGAATGTTTTATCAAACAAACAGTTAAAATAACTTATTATACAAGTCCTCTTTTTAATTCATACGGTGTTTCACATATGTTTACTACAAAACATGGCGGAGTAAGCAGCGGTGAGTTCGAGAGCCTTAACTTTGCGGTCGGTGCAGGCGAAAAACGAGATACAACTGAAAATGTAATAAAAAACCATGCAATTGCTGCTGGTGTATTCGGTTTATCTGAGAATGATATATGCCGCAGCTATCAAAATCATTCCGTTAATGTTGAAGTTGTCGGTAATGAGTATAAAGGAACAGGGGTTTATAAGGATCCGTTTCCGTATGGTGTGGACGGACTTGTAACGACCGAGAAAAATCTGATACTTTCGATAAGAACAGCCGATTGTGTTCCTGTCTTGTTATATGATTTTAGAAATAAAATAAGCTCCGCAGTTCATGCAGGATGGCGCGGAACTCTCGGAAGAATAACATCAAACGCTATCAAAAAAATGAAGTCATTAGGAGCAAAGACGGAAAATATTATAGCCGCTATCGGACCTTGTGTCGGGGTATGTTGTTACGAAGTAGGGGAAGAGGTTTTTAAATTGTTTATTGAGTCTGACAATGATTTTAATAGTTGTTTTATAAATAAAGACAGTAAATTGTTCTTTGACCTTACAAAAGCCAACGAATTGATTTTAATTAAAAGCAGTATTAAAAAAGAAAATATTTCCTCGTCTAGCCTTTGCACTTATTGCAATGAAAACGATTTCTTTTCACACCGCAGAAATGGCTCGAACAGGGGTACAATGAGTGCTTTTATTGTAAATAAGTAAGGTTATATTATAAATAAATAACAGGAGGTTGAAGATAAAACATGGCAAGAATTTTTCATTGTGCCGATATACATCTTGATTCGCCATTTTCTTTGGTTAATCCAAAGGAAGCGGAGCGAAGAAGGACCGAACTGAGAGCTGCGTTTACATCTGCTCTTTTATTTGCAAAGCAACAGAAAACCGAACTGTTTTTTATAAGCGGTGACCTTTTTGACTGCGATTATGTAACCAGAGATACCAAAGAAATGCTTGTAAACGAGTTTGAAAAGATGCCGGAATGCAGATTTTTTATCTCTCCGGGTAACCACGACCCATATAACGATGCGTCGCCTTATAAAACTATTTCTTTTCCAAATAACGTACATATTTTCGGTGAGGAAAAGGAATGTGTATCAATAAATGAGCTTGGAGTTGATGTCTACGGTGTGGGCTTCGGATCTGCTATATACAGGTCAAGTCCTGTTGTCGGATACAAGATCAAAGATCAGAATAAAATAAACATTCTTGTATGTCACGGTGATACCACCGCTCCTATTTCAACAAATGGACCTGTAACTAAAAACGAAATAGCTTCTTCCGTTTTTGATTACATAGCACTCGGACATATACATAAGCCAAGTGGTGTTCTAAACGAAAACGGTGTTTATTATGCTTACCCTGGTTGCATAGAAGGAAGAGGTTTTGACGAGCTTGGTTACAAAGGTGCGTTATACGGCAATATCGAGAAGAGTAAGGTTGAACTGACTTCCAAAATTTTCTCAAAACGCAGATACGAGATAATAAATATAGATATCGACGGTGTTGCAGGAAAAATGCAAGCACTTGAACAAATTCGTTTCAAAATCCGCAGTTTTACAGATGATACCTGTCTTAGGATTATACTGACAGGCGGTGTTTCGGAGTGTTTTGTAATTTCGGATAACGAGATAGGCAAAGGCAGGGAATATCCCTATTATATAGAGNNGTTAAAACTTCATTTGGAGAGCTAGAGAAAAGCTCGACCTTGAAAGGTGTTTTTTATAGAAACATGAACGATTATCTGGAAAAATGTGTTCCTTCCAGCGAAGAATATTTTTCCGCACTTCAAGCATTGAAATACGGTCTTTGTGCGCTTGATGACAGAAGTGTAATTGACTTTTCGGGGGACCTAGAATAATGAATAACGTAATTATTGAAAGAATTGAAATAGTATCCTTCGGAAAATTAAAAATGGTACAGGTTGTTCCTGGGAGGGGAATAAACCTTCTTTGTGCTGCTAACGAGAGCGGAAAAAGCACACTTGCTGCGTTTGTCAAGTTTATTTTCTATGGTTATACAAACAGTAGAGTGCAAAACATCATTGATAATGACAAAAAGTTATATACTCCTTGGGATAATCCGCAATCCGAAGGTGCTATATACATAAAAACCGAAAACGGAAGATATAAAATAGAACGTAAATATTTGCAGAGTGGAAAGGAATCTATTGAAACTTTCGAAACCCATACTGGCAGATTAATTAACCCAGGAGTTACACCTGGAGAACACTTTTTTGGTGTAAACGACCAGATTTTCGAGAAAACAGCGTTTTTCAGACAATTAACAATACCATCTGGAAAAGACGAATATCTAGCAGAACAACTTCAAAATATTGCAATGTCGGCAGACGAAAAGATAAATTCGGGAAAGGCAATTAAAAGACTTACGGATGCAAGAAATATGCTTATGGGCAGAGGAAAAAGTGGTCTGATTCCAAAGCTTGAAGTCGACCGTGACGAACTTGAACAACGTTTTACAGATGCTGCTAGTACAAATAAGCAGATACAAGAGCTTGCAGATAAAATAGGGGATTCGAAAAAATTAATATCGGAAAACAATGAAATTCTTAAGAAATTGAACTCCGAAAAAGAAAACATCGTTAAATACGAGGCAGCTCAACGACTTACTCAGCTTAAAGAACTTGAGAGAAACGAAATAAAAGCAAAAAATGATTATGAAGAAGCTGTTAAGCTGTTTAAAAAGCCTTCGATACCTGACAACTCCTTTATAACTTCTCTTTTGACACTTAACGCTGATTATAAAACAGATTTACGATCGCGCGAAAAGTCATATAACGCTTTAAAAACAGAAGAGGACGAACTGGAGAAATTAAAAGGTGATGTTGGAGCAGACAGAGAAAAAGCAGAGAATATAATTAAACAAGCTAAGAAAAAAAGAAAATTAAAAACAATCTTTTTGATTTTGTCTGTATTATTTTTAATTGTCGGTATTGGTATTATATTTTTGATTATTGCTTTTATTTATTCTTCAAGTCTGAAAAAACTCTTAAAATCCTACGGTTTAAATTCTTTTTCCGAACTTAACCAGATGATAGGTAATTATCCTTTGATTGAACAGCGGATAGTTGATAAAAAGAATAAAGTAGCTTCACTCAACAATGCTTATTCAGAGCTTTTAAACAGGCTTGAGGAAAATAAAAATAGTCTTGAAACAAGTATTTCGGAATATGTAAAAATAGATCATTCCATGAGCTATGAAGAACAGATCGAATATATTTCGGATACAGCACAAAAGATACTGCAAAAGCAGAATATTTACAAGACCAATTCCGATATAAGAAAAAAATCAATAGAAAACATTGATATTGCCTTACTTACAGAAGAAGCTATGGGTGCTGTAAAACCTGAGCGTGAAAAATCCAAGGTTGACAATGAGATTAAATTCTACGCTCAGCAAATGAAAATATACGAGGATAAAGAACGTGATTTTGAACGTCAAAAAGCGATGCTGGAGGGCAGGGGGAGCGATCCTGCTGTTTTGATGGGAAAGTTAAAGGCTGTCAAAACAAAACTTGATGAATATAAAAGCAAACACGCTTCACTCGAACTTGCAATCGGTATGCTCAGCGAAGCAAGTGATTTTATGAAGAGTACGGTTGCTCCGAGAATAAACTCATATGCAAGTGAATTCTTCGGTAGTGCAACAAGCGGTAAATACAAGGCATTGTCGGTTGATACAACAATGGCAATGAATTTTGCTGACCAGACGGGTATCAAGAGTGCTGATTATCTTTCGGCAGGTACACGTGACAGCGCACATTTGTGCTTAAGATTAGCATTGATAAGGCTATTATACGGTGAAGTAAATCCTCCTTTGATACTTGATGACGCTTTCGGCAGACTGGATGATGACAGACTGGAGGCTTTGTTAATTTTACTTTCGGAAGCAATATGCGAAGGTCAGACTTTTATATTTACCTGTGGTGACAGGGAACAAAAATTACTTGATAAAGCAGGTAAACAATATTCGTTAATTTCATTACAACAAAAATAAAAAAGTCTTGTGGACTTTTTTGGGAAAGAGATGATTCGACTGCAGGAAGACACTCCGATACGCTTCTTAAAAGGAATAGGCGAAGCCAGAGTGGCTATGTTCACTTCGCTAGGTATTAATACTGCGGGAGATCTTTTATACTTTTTTCCCAGAGGGTACGAGAACAGGGGAGCGGTAAGTACAATCGATACTGCTCCCGAAGGTGAGGTTTGCTCTTTAATCGTAACAATTGACAGTCCACCACAGGAACGGATGTCAAAAAACGGACTTTCCTATACAAAAGCCACCGCAACAGACGGTACAGGAAGTGTCGAGCTTGTTTTTTTCAATCAACGCTGGATAGCAAAAACACTCACTGTAGGCAGAAGATTCCGTATTTACGGAAAAATTTATCACGGTTTATTTGGTAGCAATATGTCCTCGCCAATCATTGAAGCGATTTATGAAGGAAAGCAGTTACAAGACATTATACCTGTTTATCCGCTTTCAAAAGGGTTGACACAAAAAATATTGGCGGATGCTATAAAACAAGTTTTACCGCTCTGCGAAGTAACCGAAAACATACTGTCGGACGAGATAATAAACGAATATGGATTGCTAAATAAAGGTGAAGCAATAAGGCTGATGCACATTCCAACAAGTACAGAATCTCTGGACAAAGCAAGACGAACACTAGCATTTGAAGAATTGCTTATTTTCCGTATTGCACTCGGTGCAATGAAGAAGCGGAATACAGGTTTAAGTGCACCAAAAATGGACTATAAAGGAACTGGAATAGCAAAATTCTTTGAGTCGCTGCCTTTTTCCCTGACAATCGCACAGGAGCGTGTAATAAAAGAAATATTTAACGACCTTTGCCTCTCCACACCTATGATGCGGCTCGTACAAGGTGACGTAGGCAGCGGAAAGACTATTCTTGCAGCAGCAGCAATATTTTTTACGGTAAAAAACGGCTTGCAGGCAGCAATGATGGCACCGACAGAAATTCTTGCGAATCAACACTATAAAACTTTGGATAAACTACTTTCTCCTTTCGGAATTAAGGTTACGTTATTAACGGGAAGTATTAAACAGAAGGATAAAGAGCAGATTAAAAAGGATATTACCGAGGGCATTATTCATGTCGCTGTTGGTACACACGCACTTATACAGGGGGACGTGGTTTATAAAGCGCTTGGACTTGCTGTCACAGATGAGCAACATCGTTTTGGTGTTATACAAAGAGCTTCCCTTGTTGAAAAAGGTGAAAAAGAGGCTCTTCGTGCACATACGCTTGTTATGTCGGCAACTCCGATTCCAAGAACTCTATCTTTGATTCTATATGGTGACCTTGAGGTTAGTGTTCTGGATGTAATGCCACCGGGCAGACAGAAAATAGAAACCTATGCAGTTTGCGAGGATTACCGTGAGCGAATATATGAATTTATTAAAAAACAAATCGCCCTAGGTCATCAGGCATATATAATCTGTCCTCTGGTTGAGGAAAACGAGGATTTACCTAAAAAAGCGGTTGAGGAATATGCACAAATACTTAGAAATGGTGCTTTTAAGGATATAAAGGTTGGCTTTATTCACGGAAGATTATCCAGCAAGGCTAAAGATAAGGAAATGGCAGATTTTAATTCTGGTGAGAGTAAAGTGCTGGTTTCTACAACCGTTGTCGAAGTTGGAGTTGACGTTCCCAACGCCACAGTTATGCTGATTGAAAACGCCGAGTGCTTCGGGTTATCTCAGCTTCATCAACTTCGCGGAAGAATCGGCAGAGGAAAAGCGAAATCATATTGTATCCTTATGAGTGACTCTAAGAGTACAAAGTCAAAAGAACGGCTTGAAATTATGGCAAAGACCAACGATGGTTTTGAAATTGCGGAAGCGGATTTAAAACAACGAGGACCGGGTGATTTCTTTGGAGAGCGTCAAAGCGGTGAAATAACCTTTAAGTGTGCTGATATAGCCAATATGGAGCTTATTGCAAAAACAGGCGAAGCGGCAAAGAAGATAATACCTTTACTAGAAAATAGTGATTATATAAATTTAAGAAGTGCGGTAACCAGCTTTTTTAAAAATACTAGGGATGGAAAAACTTTTAACTGATGAAAATAGGAAACACGGAATTTAAAAAAGGAATATTTTTGGCACCGATGGCAGGGATAACCGATTATGCTTTTCGTTCAATCTGTATTATGTACGGTGTAGAGAGTGTTTGCTCGGAGTTGATATCAGCAAAAGCGGTTGTTTATAACGATATAAAAACCGAAAGGCTTGCATATTTATACGAAGACGAGCGTCCTGCTGCTATTCAGCTTTTCGGCAGTAATCCGCTAATAATGGCACAAGCAGCAGAAAAGCTGTTGAAATATAAACCTGCTTATATAGATATTAACATGGGATGTCCTGTACCAAAGCTGGTAACAAATCGTGAGGGCTGTGCTTTGATGCGTGACCCAAAGCTGTGCGGCGAGATTGTAAAAGAGGTCTCAAATGCGATCAACGTTCCTGTTACCGTAAAAATCCGAAAAGGTTTTGACGAACAGAATGTAAACGCTGTCGAGATAGCAAAAATATCTGAGCAGAACGGTGCAGCGGCTGTTTTTGTTCATGGGAGAACAAGAAGTCAGATGTATTCGGGAAAAGCTGACTGGAGTATTATAAAAGATGTAAAAGAAAGCGTATCAATCCCTGTCATCGGAAATGGGGACGTTGTTGACGGAAAAACAGCAAAGGATATGTTGGAGCAAACAGGGTGTGATGGTATTATGATTGGTAGGGGTGCATATGGCAACCCTTGGATTTTCACCGAAATATCAGCGTTTCTTGATGGTAAGCCTTATAGTCCTCCCGATAATAAACAAAAGAAAATGATAATAAAATTACAGTTCGAACGGCTTGAAAACAACAAAGGTATTCATGCACTTGTTGAGGCTAGAAAACACCTGTCACGCTATGTAAAAGGAATGTACGGCTCCGCTGCAGTAAGGGATAAAATTAACTCTGTGAGAACACAGGAAGAGATAAACGAAATACTTGAGCAGATGTTTGAATAATTATTAAAAAGCTATATTTAAAAATATAAATATACCTATAAGTAATTTGCTAGTTATGTTAAACTTTTAGGTACAAAAAAATAATTAATTTATATTTATAAAACTTATACCTTATTAATCAAAGAATTAGAAAATGTCTAGGAAAACATTTTTAAACTTTTTTACACGAACTGTCGCAATTGACTTGACAATTTATCTTTTTTAATACAACAATGGAAAGATATAATTAATATGAAAAGTCTTTGAATAAAATATCTAGTTCTTTTTCGTTATAAATTGTACCATTGCTAACAAATTTCTCAATTTCTACATGATCGTCCTCAAAAAATTCTACTTCCCATCTTTGACCTGGAACAGCAATTTCGACCATAATACTATCTCTTACTTTACTTAATTTGTAATAAATTTTTTACTTTCAAGTTGTTGTAAAAATACAAAAAACTTACTCATTTAAACCACCTTTGCTTGTTTAATCTACCATCTGTTAATAATATATAAAAATCTAAAAACAAAAAAATTGAATAACTTATTTATTAATAATATCACAATGTATAAATATTATCAAGATTGAGGTGATATATAATCTAATTAGCTTTTTATTAAAAATTACGGTACTGCTGTGGTAAGAGATAAAATTAATTCTGTTAGAACACAGGAAGAGATATTCGAGATACTTGAGCAGATGTTTGAATAATTACTGGGGTGATTAATATTGGATATTAATAATTTGCTAGATACAGTTATAAAAGTTAAAAGTAAAATTGTTTGGTCTGAGATGGTTCTACAAATTTTCGTGGGAATTTTATTCCTTGTTATTTTAATAGGATTAGTAATTCGTCTTTTCAAGGATTACGCCGGAAAAACTAAAACTGTCATGGCAACTTTAGCTAATAAAAGTGATTTTTCATACGAAGTAGTCAGTAAGTTTGGTTCTAGTGAAAAAACAAATTATACTCTTACTTTTGAATTTGAAGGAATAACAAAAGAATTTTCGGTAAGTTATTTTGTCTATGATTCTTTTGAAATAGGGGAATCCGGAATATTGAAGTTCAAAGGTAACAGATATATAGATTTTCAATAAAATAATTTAATTAAATAAAGTTTACATACGGAGGATATTAATTTTGGACATAATAGCAAAACTCGCTGAGGAACTTAGAATTAAATATTCGCAGGTGGAAAGCACCGTTAATTTAATTGACGAGGGAAACACAATTCCCTTTATTGCACGTTACCGCAAGGAGGTAACAGGCTCGCTTGATGATGGAATATTGCGTGACCTTGGAGAAAGACTTATCGCTCTTCGTGCATTGGAAGAAAGACGAATAGAAGTAAGACGACTTATTGAAGAGCAAGGCAAATTAACCGAGGAGATTGATGTGTCACTCTCGGCGGCTAAAACGCTTGCTGAAATAGATGATATATACCGTCCGTTCCGTCCAAAGAGACGTACACGTGCTTCTATGGCTGCCGAAGCAGGACTTACACCGCTTGCAGAGCTTATGCTTGAGCAAAAAAGCGGTATCGACATAGTAAAAGAAGCGGAAAATTTTCTTAATCCCGAAAAGAAGATTGTAACAGCTAACGATGCACTTTCCGGTGCGATGGATATTATAGCAGAAAAAGTCTCTGATAACGCTGAGTTCCGTAAATGGATTAGAGATTTCACCTATGAAAAAGGAAACCTTGTATCAAAGGCGAAGAAAGAAGAAGACAGTGTTTACAGGCTTTATTACGATTATTGCGAACTATTGAAAAAGATACCATCCCATCGTGTTCTTGCCATTAACAGGGGTGAACGTGAGGAATTCTTGAACGTAAAAGTGGAAGCGGACAAGCCTGTTATTATAAACTACATTGAAGGTAAAATGCTTACACATAATATATGTTCATCAACACCATTTATAAAAACGGCTTGCGAGGATAGCTATGATCGCCTTATAGCACCGTCTGTGCAGACCGAAATAAGGAACATGATAACCGAAACGGCAGAGGAACAGGCAACAAAGGTATTCGGTGAGAACCTAAAAAATCTTTTGCTTACACCTCCGATAAGAGACAGAGTTGTTATGGGCTTTGATCCAGCTTACAGAACAGGTTGCAAGATTGCGGTTGTGAATGATGTTGGTGATGTACTTGCAACAACAGTTGTTTATCCAACACCTCCTGAGAATAAAACCGAAGCGGCAAAGAAAATATTAACTGACTTAATAAATAAATACAAAATTGATATCATCTCTATCGGAAATGGAACTGCATCAAAAGAGAGTGAAATTTTTATCTGTGAGCTTATCAACGAACAGTCAAGACAGGTCAGTTACATAATGATAAGCGAAGCAGGCGCATCGGTTTATTCGGCATCCAAGCTTGCGGCAGAGGAGTTTCCGCAGTTTGATGTATCATTAAGAAGTGCTGTTTCTATTGCACGCAGATTGCAAGACCCACTTGCAGAGCTTGTAAAAATTGATCCTAAAGCTATCGGAGTAGGACAGTATCAACATGATATAAATCCAAAGTCGTTGTCAGCTTCACTTGCTGGTGTTGTAGAGTCGTGTGTAAGCAATGTTGGTGCGGATTTGAATAGTGCTTCGGTTTCACTTCTTTCGCATATTGCAGGAATTAATGCAAAAACAGCTCAAAATATTTATGATTATCGCACAGGTTCATCACGTTTTAAAAAACGTAGTGATCTTTTAAAAATAAAAGGAATCGGAGAAAAAGCATTTACACAATGTGCAGGTTTCCTTCGAGTACCCGAGAGTAACGAGGTGCTTGACAATACCGCAGTACATCCCGAAAGCTATGAGGTTGCAAAAAAACTACTTACCGAAGTCGGATATACAGTCAACGATGTAAAAGCACAAAAAATCAATGAGATTTCTGAGCGTATTGAAAAAAAGGGAGTTGAAACTGTTGCAAAAGGACTTGGTGTCGGAGTACCTACTTTACTGGACATTATTTCCGAGTTAAAAAAGCCGGGACGTGACCCAAGAAGCGAACTGCCTGCTCAAATTCTTCGTACTGATGCAATGGATATAAAGAGTCTTAAACCTGGAATGGAATTTCTGGGTACTGTTAGAAATGTAGCTGATTTTGGTGCTTTTGTTGATATTGGAGTACATCAGGACGGACTAGTTCATATTTCAAAGTTGTCAAAAAGCTTTGTAAAACGTGCAATGGACGCTGCTTCGGTAGGTGATATTATAAAGGTCAGAGTTCTTGATGTTGATATTGAAAAAAAACGCATTTCACTCGAAAAAATCTTTGACAAATAAACAATATCATTGTATAATAATACATTATTATTTTGAGCGTATTTAGACAATATTGGTAACAATAGCATTTAATACCGCTTGATTAATTATATACTACATTTATTTATGGAGGTAAATTAATGGAGATCAAAAACACATACCTTAGTGAATTATACACTAAGGTAGCAAAACGTAATGCAGGTGAGAATGAATTCTTACAGGCAGTAGGCGAAGTATTCGAGTCATTAGTTCCCGTAGTGGAGAAGAGCCCCGAGTATATTACAAGCGGAGTTATCGAACGTCTTGTAGAACCAGAGCGTTTCATTCAATTCAGAGTTGCTTGGACAGATGATAAGAATCAGGTTCAAGTAAACAGAGGCTTCAGAGTTCAGTTCAACAGCGCAATCGGTCCTTACAAGGGCGGTTTAAGATTGCATCCGAGCGTATGCGCTTCTGTTATCAAATTCCTTGGCTTCGAGCAGATTCTTAAGAACTCTCTTACAGGTCTTCCTATTGGTGGCGGTAAGGGCGGCAGTGACTTTGACCCAAAAGGCAAGTCAGATGCAGAAATTATGCGTTTCTGCCAGAGCTTTATGACAGAGCTTTCCAAGCACATAGGCGCAGATACCGACGTTCCCGCAGGTGACATTGGTGTTGGTGGCAGAGAAATAGGTTTTCTGTTCGGTCAGTACAAGAGACTTAAAAACGAGTTCACAGGCGTTCTTACAGGTAAGGGACTTAACTATGGCGGTTCTCTTGCGCGAACACAGGCTACCGGTTATGGTCTTTGCTATTTCGTAAATAACATGCTTGCTGCAAGAAATGATAGCTTTAAGGGAAAGACAGTTGTTATCAGTGGATCCGGTAACGTTGCTATTTATGCTTTGGAGAAAGCAACACAGTTAGGTGCAACAGTTGTTGCTGTAAGTGACTCAAACGGTTACATTTATGACAAGAATGGTGTAAATCTTGAAGTTTTACAACAGCTTAAAGAAGTTGAGAGAGCCAGAATCAGCGAATATGTTAAGAGAGTTCCCGGCTCCGTTTACACAGAGGGTAATGGCATTTGGTCTATTCCCTGTGATATCGCTCTTCCTTGCGCAACACAAAACGAACTTAACGGCGAAGATGCTAAGCTTCTTATCAAAAACGGTGTGAAGTATGTTGCAGAAGGTGCTAATATGCCTTCTACTCCTGAAGCAATCGAGGCTTTCCTTGCTAACGGCGTATTCTTTGGACCTGCAAAGGCTGCTAACGCAGGCGGCGTTGCTACCAGCGGTCTTGAGATGAGCCAGAACAGTCAGCGTCTTGCTTGGACATTCGAGGAAGTTGATGCTAAGCTTGAGAATATTATGAAGAATATCTTCGAAAACTCAACGAAAGCTGCTGCTCAGTATGCGAGCAACAAGGAGAACCTTGCTGCAGGTGCTAATATAGCAGGCTTCCTTAAGGTTGCTGACGCTATGATAGCTCAGGGCGTATATTAATCTTTAAATAATAAAAAAGTAAGAGGTTGCTGCACATTATGTGTAACAACCTCTAGTTTTTGATAAAATAAAATATTTTTTTATTATGTCATTTTTCGTGTTGACTTTTAAAAAAAACAGTGATATATATTAATACAGTGTGTTGTTGTACCAACGACTAGCAACACATTATTAATATATTTTTAAGCCGTTGGAGAATTGAGGTAAAAATGTCAAAAAAAGTTCTCTTAATTGTACTGACAGCTGTATTACTTATTTCAATAATGTTTGTCAGCACATCCGCTGCATCAGCAGGTATCATGTTTACCGATTTTAATAGTATCGAGAGATTTGAAAAAGGTGTTGATATTATTGATCTTCCGGATATTACCGCTGACACATTTAAGGATTATTATGCAGACTCTTACGACAAAGTAGTAGTAACAAACACAGCAACACTTTCTATCGCAGATGGTAAAGGTGTTGACGGCAGCAAAGCACTTGCTATACAACAGGTAAGACAAGCTGATAATTCAAATGTCGGTGTAAATCTTTACGCTTCAGAAACTAATAACATTCCCACATCGATTGTAGGTGCTAAGTATCTTGTTCTTTGGGTAGATTTTACAGGTGTAGATTTCCGTAAAGCGAACTTCGGTGTTATAGGAAAAGATCATATCCTTTACAGAACAGATGAACTTGATGGCAGAGATGACCTTAAGTTTTTCATGCAGGACAGTAATGGAGAATGGGTCGAAAAGGTTCACGGCGGTGATGGATGCTTCGGTGTTGCTCAGGATACATCAGTTCTCGATTATAAGGGCTGGATGGCATTCCCTATAGCTGACTTTGGTGCATGGCCAAGTGATGTTATTTTTGATCCCGATACACAGGAAATCGAAGGTGTTTATTTCTACTTTGATTATAATGGCGAAAGTTATTCGGATAAACCATTCTATTTCGACAATATTCAATTCGTAGAAGATTATAACACAGTTACAGAAGAAAATTCTGATACAAGCGAAACAGAATCAGTAACAAGCGAAGCTGAATCAGTTATAAGTGAAACAGAATCAGTAACAAGCGAAACAAGCATTCCAGAAACAGGCGATAACATGGATATATTTGTATCTTTTACAGTTATAGCTGTTTTTACAGTTGCCGGTGTGATATTTGCAACGAAAAGAAAAATTAAAGAA
>DMMZ01000068.1 GCA_003452915.1 Clostridiales bacterium
GTATGTTTACCAGAGGTCAAACACAGGTTCTCACAGTTGCAACCCTCGCACCTGTTAGAGAAGCTCAGCTTCTCGACGGTATTGACGAGGAAGATACAAAGATGTATATGCACCATTATAATATGCCCAGCTATTCTGTTGGCGAGGCAAAATCAGCACGTACCCCAGGCAGACGTGAGATCGGTCACGGAGCACTCTCTGAGCGTTCACTAATACCGGTGCTTCCCTCTAAGGATGAATTTCCTTATGCAATCCGTTGTGTATCCGAAGTTGTTTCTTCTAATNNTCGACACTTGCTCTAATGGACGCAGGTGTTCCGATAAAAGCTCCTGTTGCAGGTATCTCCTGCGGACTTATTACCGAAGGTGACCGCTGGATGACAATGATAGACATTCAGGGACTTGAGGATTTCTTTGGCGACATGGACTTTAAAGTTGCCGGCACGAAGAAGGGTATTACCTCTATTCAAATGGATATAAAAATTGACGGACTTACTCCCGAGATTATAAAAGACGCTTTTACTACCACAAAAAAGGGAAGAATATATATTATAGATGATATTATCCTCCCTTGCATTGCAAAACCGAGAGAGGATGTTTCTAAGTACGCTCCAAAGATGCTCACAACCAAAATCGATATCGACAAAATTCGTGAGGTTATCGGCAGCGGTGGCAAGGTAATTCAAAAGATTTGTGCCGATACAGGTGCAAAGATCGATATAGAGGATGACGGAAGCATATTCATTGCTGCTATTGACAAGGAAGCTGCTTACAAAGCACTCCGTATTATCGAGTCTATCGTAAAGAATCCCGAAGCAGGTGCGGTATTTATCGGTAAAGTAACCCGTATAATGACATTCGGTGCGTTTGTAGAAATTGCTCCGGGTAAAGAAGGTTTGGTTCACATTTCACAGCTTGATAAAAAGCGTGTTGCCAAGGTTGAGGATGTTGTTTCTGTCGGTGATGAGATAAAGGTGCTTGTGACCGAGATCGACGACAAGGGCAGAATAAACCTCTCTCGCAAGGATGCGATGGATATTATAGAAGAATAATTTTCAATATATAATTTAAGTCCGGAAAAGACCTGATAGGTTTTTTCGGACTTTTTTTATGAAATACTTTTAATATTTATGAAAATAAATATTGCCATTTAAAATTAAATGTGATATACTTGCGAATCAACATTTAATTTTAAATAAACACTTTATATGTAAAGGTGTAAAAATATTATTAATAGAAATACACAATTTACCCGGAGGATAGCATGAAAAACAAATTGAAGAAGAAGAAAAAAGAATACTCCTCAATAAAAAATAACATATTTATGATTAAACTTATTGCAAAAATATGCCCGTGGCGATTGGCTACAACCTTTCTGTCAGCGTTTCTTGCATTTTTCACAAGAGTGTTTTTCAGCATAGTTTTTATGAGCTTTATTCTTGATGCTTTTGAACAGCAAAAATCCTTTGAGGAAATGACAATTTATATATCTATTTTTATGCTTATATTTTTGTTGATAAGTTTGTTTAATTCCTGGTTTAGTAATAAATACAGACCACTTACAGATCAGGAAATGAATTATCGAATAAATAGAATGGTCTTTGATAAAGCAACAAACATAGACATAAGCTGCTATGAAAATCCCGATTTTTACAACACCTATACTACCGCAGTTTCAGAAGCAAATAATCGTGCTGTGTCAATTCTCGATAATATTTCCAATATTACCAGTGCATTAATTTCCGCATCATATCTGTTATATAAAATGCTTTCTCTTGATTTCTTTGTTGCTTTATTTATGATCATTCCGATTGCCGGCACGTTATCTTATAATAGATATTACAATAAATTGAATTATAAGCATTATATGGAGGATGTACCATATAATCGAAAAAAAGATTATGTAAACCGAACAATGTTTTTGAAGAAATTCGCCAAAGAAATTAGACTGTCAAAAATTTTCAATGTTTTATCAGACAGTTATGAGGATTCTTATAAGAATATATTCAAAAATATTGATAAATACAAAAAGAAATATCTTGTATTAACTATTCTGCAAGGGTTGGTCAGCTATCAAATCGTATTTGAATGTGCATGGCTGTATATTGCATATAAAGTAATTGTATCGAAAACGCTCAGTGCAAGCGATTATATTATTTTAGCGACAGCAATAGTAAATTCAACAACTATGATTATTGACCTGATAGGTAATATTTCGCAATCCGCAAATAACGGCTTGTATATTAATAATCTCAGGAAGTTCTTGAACTATAAAGAAAAAATAAGCGAAGATCAGGACGGTATTATTCCGAATAGCAAGAATTTTATTTTAGAGCTGAAGAATGTTAGCTTTGTATATGAAGGTCAAACCGAGCCTGTATTAAAAAACATCAGCTTTAGGATTAATTCCACTGAAAAATTCGCCTTGGTAGGACATAACGGAGCAGGCAAAACCACTCTTGTCAAGCTGTTAATGCGGCTTTACGATGTTACCGAGGGGGAAATTCTTCTTAACGGAATTAATATAAAAAAATACAATCTAAAAGCATACAGAAAACTTTATGGCACAGTTTTTCAAGATTATCAGATACTTTCAATGTCTGTTCTTGAAAATGTAAGGATGAACACAATCGAGAATGATGAACAGCGTAAAATCTGCGAGGATGCTCTTAAAAAAAGTGGACTGTATCAAAAAGTAACTACATTGAAGAATGGTGTCGATACTACCCTGACAAGAGAACATAACAACGACGGTGCAGTGCTTTCCGGAGGTGAATTTCAAAAGGTTGCTATCTCAAGAGTTTTTGCCAAGGACAGCAATATTATGATTTTGGATGAGCCCTCGAGTGCGCTTGACCCTATTGCTGAATATGAAATGTACGAAACACTTTCCGGTCTATACAGTGAAAAGGATAAAGACAAAATGGTAATATTAATTTCCCACAGGTTATCGTCTGCTGTAATGGCAGACAAGGTTATCTTACTTGAGCAAGGTGAAATTGCCGAAAGCGGTACACATAAGGAGCTTTTAAGCATAAACGGAAAATATGCTGAGTTATTTTTGCAGCAGGCAAAAAATTATATTAAATGAGAAAGCGTGAAAAATGTATGAAATAGAGGTATGTTGGCGTGGCGCATACCAAAAGTACACTATCGTGTACCCTGCAAATTTTTCATTGCTATTTGTGCCTTTCGAGGTGTGGAGGTTATTATGACTAAGACAAAATCTGATGTTAAAAGCATAAAAAAAACATGGGAAAATAACTGGTTTATATATAAATTTGCGTTTAAAATATCACCCATTTATGTAATAATGAACATAATTTTTTCTGTCGTGCAAGGCACAATGATGTTTGTAGAGCATATCCTTTTGATAAAACTCATTCTGGATTGTATTCAATATAAACGTCCGTTTATTTATGCTGTTTATTATATAGGTGCAGTATTTGTATTGATGGCATTATGGATTCTGGTTTATAAATCATACGATGCTTTTTATAAGCGTAAAGCACAGGAAAAACTTTTTAAGGAAATGAATTTCCGTATTTACCGCAAGGCAATGGAAATTGATATAAGCTGCTATGATAACCCGGAATATTACAACGACTTTGTATGGGCAATGAGTGAGGCATCAAACCGTATTGATGGTGTTATTAGAACAGTCGGATGGCTGACATGGCAGATAACCACGATTTTCTGTTCAGGTCTTTTCGTTGTAACAACCAATTTAACAGGTTTGATTTTTGTAGCAGTATCATTTACAACAAGCTATTATTGCAATAAAAAAATTAATAAGCTTTCTTACGAAAGAGATGTTGAGCTCCGTCCGATACAACGAAAAAGAGACTACATAAACAGAGTTTTCTATCTTAATGATTTTGCAAAAGAAATCAGGCTCAGTGATATAAAAAATAAACTTTATAATGATTACAGCGACAGCAATGAAGACATTAAAAAAGTAATTAAAGCTAAGTCAAGGAAAATAACCTTACTGTCGTTTTTAAATGATTATTTCTTTAATACCTTTATCCTTAACGGACTCTATATTGTTTATATTATTTACATGACAAGTATCGGTGCAATAAGTAGCGGAGATATGGCAGCACTTTTCCTCTCGTCAAGAAAGCTAAACAGCGGCTTGGGTGGTCTTACACACGTTCTTCCCCGATTCGGACAGAACAGTATGTATATTGATAAGCTGCGAAAGTTTCTAGACTATGATATAAAGATAAAGAGTAAAGTTGATGCGATACAGGTTCCAAGAGAAACAGGCACAATCGATATAAAAAATGTTAGCTTTGCATATAGTGAAAATCAGCCATTTATTTTAAAGGATATAAATATAACCATTAAACCTAACGAGAAAATTGCTATAGTCGGTCAAAACGGTGCAGGAAAGACAACTCTTATCAATCTCATATTAAGGTTATACGATGTAAGTGGTGGACAGATAAAATATAACGGTTTCGATATAAAAGATTACGACCTGAAGAGTTATCGCCAGAATTTTGCTTCCGCATTCCAGGACTATCAGATTTTCGCCGCAACTATTGCGCAAAATATCATTATGGATAATGTTGAACCTGATGTTCAAAAGATAGCTGACGCAGTAAAAAAAGGTGATTTTGCAGAAAAATTAAGGTGTTTGAAAAACGGCTTTGAAACAGTTTTGACAAGAGAATTTGATGATAACGGTATTGACCTGTCGGGTGGAGAAACTCAAAAGGTTGCACTTTCCAGAGTGTTTTACAAAGATTCAGGCATCGTTATATTAGATGAACCATCCAGTGCGTTGGACCCCATTAGCGAAGCACACTTAAACCAATCCATTATAGAAGTTGCAAAGGACAAAACGGTTATTTTCATTTCTCACAGACTGTCCACAACCCGAATGGCAGACCGCATATATTTCATCGATAATGGTGTAATTGCCGAACAAGGAAATCATGAACAGCTAATGGAATTAAACGGTAAATATGCCTATATGTTTAATTTACAGGCGGAAAAATATAAAGATGGACAGGTTGCGGAAGCAATTGGTTGAATAAAAAAATGGCTGTTACTCTTATTTGTGTAACAACCATATTTAATATTAACTTGTAATCATCTTTGAATATTTCAAAGCAATTAAGCAGTTTCTCTTAATAAGCAGTGTTAAAATAGATAAACACATTTGATTTTACGGACTTAATTTTTGAATTAATATCGAAGCATTAGAGTTTATTCGTGTTCCTCCAGCTAATGTTTGTAACGTAATACCGGCTGTACTTGTGTGGTTTCTGACTGTTAAAACATCATTAGCGGAAGCTCTTACAATTACCATTCCCGGATTAGGCTGAGTACCCGCACCTGAGCCATATATGCTTCCGGCAACAGGAGCGCCATTTTGAAAAAGAGCAAATTGGTTTGGTTCTACTCCTGCGGCATTAAACCATACTGCATAATCACCAGCACTGCCAAGCTGTNNGTATTTGAGACGACCCTGGTGTATGAGAAATTGTACCAACGATAACTCCATTCGTACTAAATAAGATATCCGCCTCTAAAGCAACAACTTGTGGATCTAATTTGTAAATATACGCATATTCGGATAATCCGTTCGTTCCTGCTGGACCTTGCGGACCAACAGCGCCTTGTGGACCAACATCACCTTGCGGTCCAGTTGGACCAGCAGGACCTTGCGGACCTGTATTACCGGTAACTCCT
>DMMZ01000021.1 GCA_003452915.1 Clostridiales bacterium
GCAGGCACAGGCTCCGTTTTTCAGGTATTTCGAAAACGGTGTCGAGCATATTGTCTGGTACGAGGATGCCCGGAGCATAAGTGCCAGACTGCAGTTGATAAAAACGTATAACCTGCGGGGTGCTTTATACTGGAACCTTAATCGCCCTAACCCGCAAAATCTTGTGGTAATAAACGCATTAATAAACCTTCAAGAATTCAATTTACTTTAGTACATTGTACAGCATTCCTTTTTTAATACAAAACATCCTCCGACATAAATTAATCGGAGGATGTTTTGCTTGTTGTCTCATATTGACATTTTATTTTAAATAATATATTGTAAAATTAAATATATAAAAATTCGAAAGGTTGTTGTAATATGAACAGAGGTATATTTTTGGAAACAAAAGATTCTATAAAAAATAACTTATTAGCTATTTTTGAAGAGATTGATTTAAATGATAAATGGGTTTATATACAAGAAGATCAAGCGTATTCAGCTGATAATAACGAATCTTTTTTTCATAAAGATATTTATTCGGGTTTTGAATTTAAAGAGTTAATAAGTAGCCCTCATTTCATAATATTTTTAAATTTATCCATATTCCCAAATCAAATATCAATAAAACAAAATGATAGTTATAATGATTATTGTAAAAGTGAAAGTTTATTAACTTTATTCTGCACAGATTGCTGTTATTATGAAATTTATATAAAAGACCAATCTATGATTTATAAGTTGTTCGAATTTTATAAAAAATTGGATTGTGATGAAATAGAAATAATAACAGACGAGAATGACGGAAGAACCCGGTTTAGCGTATGGTAATAATCATATACCACCCCTCACGGTTTACATAACCCTCCTTGTGAGGGTTTTTTTATTTCCTAAAAAACTTATCGTGCTAAACTGCTTATTAAACCTACAATCATTGAATATGTTTTAGTTTTTTCCAAAATGTTGTTCCATACCGCTAAAAAAGTACAAAAAAATATAGATTATCGATTATTATCTTCGACAAGTACATCCTTTGGATTGGGTTATACTGTTCTCCCAGCCAATTATGTAAAGTAAATTATTTTATGACTTTACACAATTACTACGCATCGATAAAACGAAAGGATGTTAGTTTGAAAATAAATTTTCAAACATGGTTTTGTGCCGTTCCGGCACAATTCCCACGCATCGACAAAACGAAAGGATGTTAATATGGATACCGCTATTCCCGGAAAAAAAACTAAGGTCACAAAAAAAGATTTGTTCGCACTAGCTCTCTCCTTCGCATTAAGTCTAAGCCCTCTGACAGCTGGTGTATACCCGTTTGGGCTTTCGCTGTTGATAGCCTCAACAAAGCAGCGTTTATACATAATGCTAGGGAGCTTACTTTCACTTTTTTTTAATGGGGGAGGTTTTATCCTCCCAGCAACAATCCTTTTATTTGTATTTTTCGTTATGCGTGCATTTGAAAAGGACAAGCCTTGTCCGCTTTATCTCAAATTGATTTTGGCGGCAGGAAGTTCTGTGCTTCTAGCTGTAAAAATTCTTGTCGGTGGTATTTTATTGTTCTCGGATGTTGTAATGCTGGTGTCAACCTTGGTTTCAATCCCCGTTTTCACCTTTTTGTTTACAGCATATTTAGATAATCTATCTGAGGTGTTTCCAAAAACATTAATTGATTGCTCGCTTGTTTCCTTCGCCTTTGCAGCAACAAAATTCTTCGGCTTAATAACAATTGCCGATGTTCCGCTTTCGCTTGCTGCCGGTGCGGTTATTACTCTATTTGCTTCAAAAAGTAAGGGTTTTCTTTTCGGTGGGGTATGTGGATTTGTCTGCGGACTTGCCTGTAATATTCCGGCAATAGCGGCACTGGGAATATTGGGAATCACTTATGGACTTCTAGAATCAAACAGCCATGTTTTAGCTTGTATACTCTCCTTTATGCTTTCGCTCTCGGGTTATGCTTATTTGTCGGACTTTGCACCTATATATGCTTCAAGCGGTATGATATTGGCGGCGATTTTAGCTTTTATACCGATAAGAAAGAAATTGCCCCAAACTGAAACGATAACAACACCATCAATGATGCCAAACTCAAAGGATATTAAGTTAAAGAAATTTGCTGCCGCTTTTTCGGCACTGTCAGGAGTTTTCTTTACAATCAGTGATACTGCTGCTGCCGAAAGCATTACCGACACCAATCAAAAAATACGAAAAACAATGGCGATGTTCTGCGAACGGTGCAACGGATGTGCTCTTGATCAAAACGAATTCTGCAACCATTTGACAACCGAGGTCAGGTGCAAAAGTGTTGCAACCTACGAAAATCTTCCGCTTTATATTAAAAACGGCTGCTCCAACTCCGAGCGTATAATCCGTGCAGTGAACAGGGTTACACTGCTTAAAGACGAAGAATGTGAAAAGGGTTTGAAATCCCTGGCAGAGGAATATAATTCGTTTTCATCGTTGCTTAATAACGTCGCTAAAAATCAAGAGGATAACACCTTTGAAGACAAGCAGCTTTCAAAAAGTCTAACGCAAGTATTGTTAGAAAATAAAATAACCTGTGATAGATTGCGTGTTACAGGTAAACGGCAAAAAGTTGTTGAGGTGTTTGGAATAAAGCCAGATAAAATGAATATTTCCTCCAATCGGCTAACTGCGATTATGTCAGAAACAGCACGTATAAAGCTATCTACTCCCGAATTTATCATTAATGACAATTATGTAATAATGCGTATGCAAACTCTTCCCAAACTGCATGTCGAGTATGCAAAAACCACGCTTGCAAAAAATGGTGAGCCGATTTGCGGCGATACGGTTAGCTTTTTTGAAAGTGAAGAAAAATATTTTTACTGTCTGTTATCTGACGGAATGGGAAGCGGCAGGGACGCTGCGTTGACCTCACGACTATCTGCGATTATGCTGGAAAAGCTGCTTACCATCGGTGCAGATAAGAAAGACGCACTGCAGATGGTCAATAAGATGCTTACCGAGAAAAAGGAAGAAATTTTTGCAACTATCGACCTTCTTGAGGTTGACCGGATTACCTCACATGCAACGTTGTATAAAGTTGGTGCAGCTCCGACATTTTTGATCCGTAACGGAGAATGTCACCGAATTGAAGCAAAAACTCCGCCGGCAGGTATTATGCGTGAGGTTATTGCTGAAAAAATTAGCGTTACTTTACGCAGAGGTGACTTTATTGTAATGGTCTCGGACGGCGTTGTCCAAACAGATACCGAGCTTTTTGACTTCGCTCCGCTCTTCAAAAGCAGTGGCTGTAAGAACGCTCATACGCTTGCAACCCGTATTCTTGAAGAAGCAAGAAACTATGCGGAATGTGCTGATGATATGTCGGTCTGTACAATGCGTTTTTATTAAAAAGAACTTGTTTTATCTTGACAAGCGATGGTAAAGGTGTTACTATGACAACGAATAAAACAAAAAGGAAGTATTTAAAGTGTATAGAATAGGTACCGTAAATATTGACACCTCGCATGCACCTTCGTTTGCCGAGATTTTGCTCAGAGACAACAGGGCACGTTACACCGCTGTTTATAATGACGCTTTTCGAACAGATGAGGAAGTAGACGCATTTATCAACAGGTTTAGGCTTGAAAAGCGTTATTATTCACTTGACGAAATGGCAAAAAATATTGATTTAGCTTTTATTCAAGGTTGTAACTGGGACAGACACATAGAGTGTATAATGCCGTTTATAAACGTCGGTGTTCCCGTTTTTATAGATAAACCGCTTGTCGGCAACATGAAGGATGTAAACATAATCGAAAGTTTGGAAAAAGAAGGTGCAGTAATTCTTGGAACAAGCGCACTTCGCTATACCTACGAGCATGACTCCTTTTTTGCTGTACCCGAAGCAGACAGAGGCGATATAGTTCATGTTACCACCATGGTTGGAGTAAACGATTTTGATTATGCAATACACTCTATAGAAAGTATAATGGGCTTTTTGAGGAATACCTCTCCCAAGTCGGTGCGTTTTATAGGTACAAGCAAGGTTGGTGAAACTCCATGTGATAGTTATTATGTTATGTTTGATAACGGTGCTTCCTCCTGCTATCACATCTGCATGAAAGGCTGGCAGCCGAGCACAGCTTTGGTCATGACAACAAAGACGAGCTACACTTATAAAATAGATACCTCAAAAGTATATGAAGCTATGCTAAGGCATGTATGCAACTTTCTTGAGGGAAAGGAAAACGGACTTGTTTCTGCAAAGATAATGTGTGACAGTATTAAAATACTACTTGCAGGCAAGAAGAGCAAAATAAGCGGTGGTAAGGAAGAACTAATTAATGAATTAACCGAAAATGATGAAGGCTTTGACGGTACACAGTTCGAAAAAGAATATGCAGCAATTCAAAGAACCAACGCTAAGAAGTAAATAATATGATTAAAAGATGGGGGTGTATCAAAACGGTACACCCTTATTTATATTCTTTAGGTAAAAAATTGACAAATTATTATAAATAAAGTATAATACCATAGATTTATATAATTTTATTATTTACTTGCTTAATGAAAGGTCAAGCGATGAAAAAAAGACTATTAACAATTTTACATATAGCTGTTTGGCTTGCCGGAACGGTATTTTTGATAACCGGTGCATTTGCTACCTGTCTGTGGTTCGACGAGAGTTATTCGGTGGGAATAATCAACCATAACCTTCTTGATATTTGCCTTATAAGTTCTGGTGATGTTCATCCACCGCTTTATTATGTGTTATTAAAAATTTTTACATTGTTTTTTGGAAAAAGTCTTGTCTCACTTCGTATGTTTTCGATTTTATTTACTTCTTTACTTGCCGGAGTGGGCTATACCCATTTACGCAAGGATTTTGGTGCAAAAATCGGATTTTGGTTTACAACGCTGATGTTTTTGTTTGCGATTACATACAGATATGCAATAGAAATAAGAATGTATACACTGGCACCTTATCTTGTAACTATGATGGCTATTTATGCATATCGCTTTTATAAATCAGGAATGACAGACAAGAAAAGTAAATATATGTTCCTTATTTTCGCAATTTTAGGTGCATATACTCATTATTATGCGCTTGCTGCAGCAGGTGCGGTAAACTTCCTGCTATTAATGCATTGCAGGAAAAATAACATTAGTGACATGTGGTTAAAAATGGCCTTTATCCAATGTGCTTCATACATTTTTGGTTTCTACTGTCTAGTAACACAATCGGCAAAAGTTGTAGGTTCTTTTTGGATCTCAATTATATATCCAGATGTAATATATAAAACGTTATCTTTCTTTTTAGTAGGTGATGTTCCGGAGGATATGGTTAACCTTACCGAAATTACAGCAAAAGTGTATGATGGACTATCTGTTCTTTTCTGGGGCGTTTGCGTTTACTACTTCATATTATATTATAAGAAAAACCACGATGAAGCAGAGCCTGCTATATTGGTGTTAAAGGTATTAGGACTTATAATTGGTTTCTATTTTGCGGTTTCTCTTATTCGACCACTATATTATGTTCGCTATTTAACGGTACTTTCGGGATTAATGACATTCTTCCTTGCTTTTGCTTTTGATAAGATAAACAAATATATTAAACCCGCAGTACTTGTTCTTTTAGCAACAGTACTCGTTTTTAGAATTATTCCGCTTCGGGAACTTGTATATTCACCCCGAAATGATCAGCTTGATATTTTTGTAAATGAAAACATAAAAGATGGTGACATTATTGTCAGTGATAATATCGGACTTATTTCTATAATTGCAGTTAAACATCCTGACACAAAAACGTATTATTATAACCCTCAAGGCTGGGATGTTGAACTTGCATATAAAGCTTACAGCCCTCAAATGAAAACAATACGTGATTTATCGGAAGTGTATGCGAACGAAGGTAGGGTTTGGGTGTTAAATAATTATTTTTCCGACTCAATATCAAACTTAGTGATCGAAAATACCAACAAAGAAATTGTAAAAATATATGATACCTTTATTTTACCCTACCACCACTTGGAATATGGTTTTACTCTTTTAGAATAGTTATATACAAAACATAAGCGTGCTGCAGGAATCTGCAGCACGCCTTCTTTTTATAATTTAATCATTTTTATCAGGCGTTATTCGTGGTATCAACCGCAGTACAACTAGCGATAAAAGTCCTAACAATAGACCGGTTACAAGCATTAAAATCTGTATGCTGCCGATTTGTTTTCCTAAGAAATTAATGTTTCTTTCACCAAACCAACCTACAAAACCTGTTCCCAATAACATTGCCAATAAAGCTGCAAGGTTGATAAACACAACATAAAAAGACATATAATTTGTTCGGTCGCCAGGCGGAAGGTTTATGTATGGAAAATTTGCATATGTGATAGCTATCATTACGCTAAAGAAATGCTGTGACAATCTTACTATAATCATAAGCCAATGATAGTTTACACTATCTACCATAGCATATAAGATATACGACGGAAACAAAGGAAAAATAGCAAAAGCGAAGGTCTTGAACCAGGCGAAACGAGTTATCATTTTTTTCGCCATTGCACCGAAAAGGATAAAGAATATAAAATAAGAAGCATTTATCAGTGTAACAAAAGTATATGAAACCTTTATGTTCTGCAATAAATGAACATTTATTACTGAGGCTGTCAGGTTAGCGGCAAAGGTATAACCGAACATTATGTACATTGTCAGGATAAACTTTTTTTGTTTGAATGCAAACAGAATTGTATCAATTAATCTTGGCTTTGAGCTTGTATGCTCATATTCGTACTCTTTGGGAATACTCAATACAAAAACATCAAGCAACGCAAAGATGAAGCCGGCTATATAAAGGATTGTTATTATTTGTATACGGTGTTCGCTGCCCGCCAGAGCATCCGTAATAAATGCTCCCATCAGAGTGACCATGCCCACAATAAAGTTTGCAATGGCACTGGAAACGTTAAAATAATCCGCACGCATACTCTCGGGTAAAAAATTTATATGCCACACCGAATACCCCGAAGAAAACAATGAGCTTATTGCACTCGCGGTGAATACGATAATTGCAAAACCAATATTTCGTCCGCTGTCGCTCTTAACAATTATAGGCAGCAATATCATTCCTAATATTCTTATTGCATATGAGGCTGCTCTGCTTGTGGCAAGCACCCATCTGCGTTTTTGAATTCGCTCCAGTATTATCGGTGACAGCAAACTAAAGCCTGTTGCTATAAACGGAATAAAAGTTAATATGCCAATTTTTATTATAGTAATTCCGTATTCAACAAGATATCCCGAATAAAATATACCGCCGGTTATGTTGGAAACAATACCTGACAGCACCGCAGAGGCAAGCATACAGCTTCGCCCTTTAGAATCGTCGGATTTTAGATTAAAAAGTCTCTTCATTGTAGAATTATGCCATATCGACTTTAAGTTTGTCATTTCTACCATCCGCAAAATAAACTATGGAGCTGTAGCAATACGCTTACAGCCCCATTATATATAATTAGAATATTATGTCAAGATACAGTTTAACAAAATTAATCGTATGGAAACAACAAATTACTGGTTTGTCTCACTAAAATTATTAATTCTGTTCCAATCATCGGTATATAACCAGCCATCGTTTAATGAAACGAAGCTAAAGGTCTTATAATAATTCTGTTCGGCACCGGTTACCATAGCGCTTATAACAAGCGTATCCTCGTCCTTCGAGACTAAATAAGCGGTTTGAATCAATATTTCGGTCGTCATAATTTCTTCTATATTTACCTTAACATAGAGTATTTTATTTACCTCGCGATAAATCATAACTCCTTCCGTTATAATATTAAACTTTTCACCTGCAAGAGCCGGTGCCATAAACGAGTATAAAAAGTCCTCTAAACTTTTTATACTTTGAAACCGCTCATCAATTACTGGTGCATATCCATCCTGACAAAACTCGTTATCATACTCAAGCTCGGCATTCATAATTTTTTGATAAATATCAAATTTATTTGCAAAGTCGGCAAAGAATATTGTTGCCTCTGTGTCAAGCGGTGTTTTTGTAATAATATCATCACTGTCATCATTTCCGTTCAAATCTCTGCTTTCGTCGTCTGAATAACTATTGTTTACTTCCGAGCTCTCTTCACTAACTTCTATTGCTTCGGAAATATCGTTAGTATCATTATTGCTACAGATTTGAGCAACTGAAGTATCCGAAAGCATAGGAGGGGTGTTTGTATTATCCGGTTTAAATAAAAACGTAGAGCAGAGAATTACAGCGGAAGTTAAAACAAACATTGTAAAAATAAGCGCAGCTCTCCTGGAGCCAACTCCATAATGCGATTTTTGATTTTTTTCCGAAAAATTATTTTCGCTATCAACCTGTATGGCTTTTGCTCTCAGGTTGTTCAAAATCGTATTGTGGTCGACTATGTTTTCTTCTATGCTTTTTTTTATGAAATCTTTATTCTTCATAATTATTTCCTTTCGTCGCATAGTTGCACTGCATAGCTGAATTTATTCGAATTTACTGTCCGACAGCATCTCATTTCTCAGCACCTTAAGACAACGGTAAAGATGGTTTTTTACGTTTGATGGTGTCAGGTTCATTTTCTTTGCGATTTTTTCGATAGTCTCGTCATAAACAAAGCGTAGAGTGAATATTTTTGCAGTTATATCTCCAAAACTCTCGATTCTGTCCCAGATTTCGATGGAAAAACCCTCGCTCTGAGTAAAATCCTGCTCAAGAAAGTTGTCCAGAGATCTTTCAACATATTCATCGTCATCAGTGGAAGCGACAACCGTGCCGTCATGTTCATTTATTTCCGTGTAATATTTTGCAAGTTCTCTTTTTGCAATTCTTAACAGATAATGCTTTGGATTGAATATTCTGGAACTTCCGTTTTTTTTAATTGAATCTATGAAGTCCAGATAAGTGTTTTGCAATATATCCTGAATATCCTCGGTACGGCGGCATTTTAGCGTTATGTACTTTATTAGGTATGAGCTGGTTTCCCCGTAGACGTCTTCAATGTACCGATTAGTGTCGATCCGGCTCATCAACCTACCTCCCCTACTATAATAGTGTTGATTTTTGACTATTTTGTCTCAAGCAGAAAAAATATTTTTTTAGGCAACAGAAAGCAAAAGAAAGCGTGCGTACTCATTAGGAAGTATGAATATTATACTTATTAGGTTTGTGAAAATAATTTACAAGGGATGTTTAAAAACACGTCCTTAATAACCTTAAATCCATTTTTCTCGTAATAGCTTGATGTTTTTTCTGTTGTTTGAACTAACCATTCCGAGTTTGGAAAATGCTCAATGCAGCGTTTTAGCAGTTCTTTGCCTATTCCTTTGTTTTGAAATTCCGGTAAAACAACAAAATCATATATTATAGACCTAAACATTTTATCACTCAATACACGCACTGCCCCAATTAAATGCTCATTTTCCCACGCTGAAATTACAAGAGTTGAATTAATAAACGGTATATTGTAATTTTTTATCATATCCGAAGTTTCCGAACCATCTGACCAACCTACAGAAATAAATAATTTATGTAATTGTTCGGATGGCAAATCTTTTTTCGTTTCATTATAAATAATACCCATACTTCTTATCCTTCCTATAATATAAATTATCTACCTCTCAAATACCCCATAACATCAGTTGAAAAATTTCTTTTCTGCTGACGCAGTATAACTCTCTGCTTTTTATCGACTATTTATAATTTTTCAAGTGCTTCCTTAATCTTATTGCTTATTGCTGTGTATTTTACAACCTTTTCTTTCTCGGCGCTTACAACCTTTTCGGGTGCCCTGCCTGTAAATTCGGAATTGTTCAGCTTGCTTGTTGCACGGTTAATTTCTTTTACAGCTTCCTCAAGTTCCTTGGTAAGTCTTTCTTTTTCCGCAGCAAAATCAATAATATCGCTCATGGGTATATATATTTCTGCGGTATCGGTGATTATCTGAACAGAATTTTCTGTAAAGGCTCGCTGGGTAAGTTCAACCTGAGAAGCACCGGCAAGTCTGGTAAAGAAATGCTCTTTTCCTGTGAAAAATGCTTCTTTGTCAGTTTTAATATAAACTTTTGCTTTTTTTGAAGGAGGAACATTCATCTCTGTACGACGGTTTCTTATTGCGCGAATGGAATCAATAATAACCCTCATGTTCTCTTCCTGCATCGGGAAGTCGAATTCCTTTTTATTTACGGGGAAAGCAGAAATCATTATAGAATCACCCGAATGAGGTAGGGTCTGCCATATTTCCTCGGTAATAAACGGCATAAAAGGATGCAGAAGCTTAAGAGTATTTGACATTACATAGGTAAGCGTGTTCTGAGCAGCCTTGTTGGTGGTGCTGCCTTTATCGTTAAGTCTGCCTTTTACAAGCTCAATATACCAATCGCAGAAAATATCCCAAATAAAGTCATAGAGCTTTGAAACCGCAATACCAAGCTCATATCTGTCAAGGTTTTCGCATACTTCTGTAATCAAACGGTTATATAGCGACAAAAGCCACTTATCCTCGTCCTCAAGAATTGAAAGGTCGATAGAATCCGAGGATGCTTCATCATCTATATTCATTAATATAAAACGAGTAGCGTTCCAAATCTTATTAGCAAAATTTCTTGACGCTTCAACACGTTCGGTATAGAAACGCATATCGTTTCCCGGGCTGTTACCTGTTGCAAGTGTGAAACGCAGAGCATCCGCTCCGTAGGTTTCTATTAATTCGAGAGGGTCAATGCCGTTTCCAAGCGATTTTGACATCTTTCTGCCCTGTGAATCTCTTATAAGTCCATGTATAAGCACGTCGGAAAAAGGCTTATTTCCTGTATATTCAAGTCCTGAGAAAATCATTCTAGAAACCCAGAAGGTAATTATATCATAACCCGTTACAAGCACGCTTGTCGGGTAAAAATCCTTCAAATCCTCTGTATCTTTTGGCCAGCCCATGGTTGAAAAAGGCCATAACGCTGATGAAAACCAAGTGTCCAGCGTATCGGGGTCTTGTCTCATTGGTTTTCCGCAGTGCTTGCAGGTCGGATTTTCAACTTTTGTAACCACTAGCTCACCGCAATCGTCACAATAAAAAGCAGGGATACGGTGTCCCCACCATAACTGACGGGAAATGCACCAGTCATGGATATTCTCCATCCAGTGCAGATAATTCTTGTCAAACCTCTCGGGTATAAACTTGATATCTCCGCTTTTTACAGCTTCGATTGCAGGTTTTGCAAGCGATTCCATCTTAACAAACCATTGCTTAGACGCTCTTGGTTCAATTGTAATTCCACAGCGATAGCAGGTACCTACATTGTGAGCGTGTTCCTCCGTTTTAACAAGGAATCCGCCCTCTTCAAGGTCTTTTATAATAACTTTTCTAGCCTCGTATCTGTCCATGCCTGCGTATCTTGGATAATTATCGGTAATTTTTGCGTCATCGGTCATCATATTCTCAAGCGGAAGGTTATGACGAGTTCCAACCTCAAAGTCGTTCGGGTCATGTGCAGGGGTAATTTTTACTACACCTGTACCAAAATCCATCTCGACATATTCGTCACCGACAATCGGAATTTCTCTGCCTACAAGTGGAAGAATAACTGTTTTACCGATTAAATGCTTATATCTCTCGTCATTTGGATTTACAGCAACTGCAGTATCACCGAGCAAGGTCTCAGGACGAGTGGTTGCAAGGTAAACAAATCCACTTCCATTCGAAAGAGGATATCTTATGTGCCAGAAATGCCCTGCCTGATCCTCGTACTCAACTTCAGCATCGGAAATTGAGGTAATACAATGCGGACACCAGTTTATTATTCTTATTCCTCTGTATATAAGTCCTTTTTCGTAAAGGCGGATAAAAACCTCTTGAACAGCTTCGGAACAACCCTCATCAAGCGTGAAGCGTGTTCTTGTCCAGTCGCAGGAGGAGCCGATTTTCTTGAGCTGTTCGATAATTCTTCCGCCGTAAACTTTGTTCCACTCCCAGGCTCTCTCCAAAAAGCCATCTCTGCCGATGTCGTCCTTGGTTATGCCCTCTTTTTTCATAGCTTCGACAATTTTAGCCTCTGTGGCAATAGAAGCATGGTCTGTACCGGGAAGCCAAAGGGTATTGCATCCGCACATACGCTTGTAACGTGTGAGAATATCCTGCAGGGTGTTGTCAAGTGCGTGTCCCATGTGGAGCTGACCCGTTATATTTGGTGGCGGCATAACTATAGAAAAAGACGGCTTTGTTTTGTTTCCGTTTGGTTTAAAATATCCTTTATCCTGCCATTCGGAATAAATTTTATCCTCAAATTCAGCAGGGTTATATTTTTTACTTAGTTCCTTTTGCATAAAAAAAGATCCATTTCTCCGGCGACACAAAGAATTTTGAAAGAACCAAAATTCGCCGGATAATGGCTCTAATTTATTATCTTTTTATTTCAACTTATTTATTACGAGTCCTGTTTTAAGTTTTGGGTAAAAATATGTACTCTTCTGTGGCATTTTATCTCCTGCAAGAGACACACCCTTTATTTCGTGTATTCTTGTCGGGTTGATTATAAATGCAAGCACACATTCTCCCTTTTTCACTCGCAAAACTGCCTCTTCCGAAGAACGGGTATAGCGTAAATTTATCTGATTTGCCATATTCTGTTTATCTATACCGAGTGCCTTTTCAAGCACAAGTGAGTGTAAAACAGTTACATCAAGGCTGCTGTAAGCCTTTGACCTGCCCTCGAAAATGATTTCGTCCACCTGCGGTTTTGCAACCAAAAGCGTAAAGCCTTCTCCGCCGTCGTACATTGCAAAAGCGTGTTTATCTTTATAAGTCTCAAGTATGTCCTCAGCTTTTGTGATATCGGTAAATTCTATTATCTCAAAGTTTTCGGAAACTTTTTCGAGTAAATCTTTTTTATTTATAATAAGGTCTGTAATAAGCCTGTGTGTCGGGAAAATCACAAGTCCGTCATCTTCCATATCGACAAGTGTCATCATCATGTGATCCGCAGTAGTTCCGTCTAGTTTATTTTGCTCGGTAAGATGCTTTTTAAAGTTAAGTGCAGTTTCGTATCTGTGATGACCGTCAGCTATAAAAAGTTGTTTGTCAGAAAACGCTTTTATAAGCATATCAAGGTTGTTTTTATCCTCAATTTTCCACAGCCTGTGGGCAACACCCTCGTTGTCGATAAATTCATGCTCGGGTTTTACGGAAGTAGCGTCGGTAAGAATCTTTTTTATAATGCCTGTCGGGTCGAGATAAAGAGAATAAACCGAGGACAAGTTGCAGAAGGTGGCGTTCATAAGATTAAATCTGTCTGTTTTCGCCTTAGTAAGAGTTTCCTCGTGCGGCAAAATTACTTTCTCAGCAAAATCATAGAGCTTGACAAGGCAGATAAGACCTGTAAAAACATACTCCTTGCTTTTAACAGAAAACTGCTCTCTGTAAACAAACATTCCTTCTTTTTCGTCGCGAGCAAGAATGCCAGAGTCAAGCCATTCGGCTAATTTTTTACCTGCGGCAGCGTACTTGTCTTCTCCAACAGGAAGCTCAAGATTGACAAGGTTATAGGGACTATTTTCTACAAGAGCCGCCCTCTCCTCATTCGAAATTATATCATAAGGTGGACATACGTTGTCGGAAAGTTTTCCTGCTTTTTCTGTATACCTAAGTGCTTTAATTGTCTTAATATCTGCCATGTTATATACCCCTGTTATATTTCATATATTTATATTTCTATAAGCTTTGCAAATGTGGACATAAGTCTTTTTACAGAACCGCTGTCGAATTCTATTTCGTATAAAACATCCGCACCCATTTTTTCTGCGGAATGCACTGTTCCCTGACCGAAGATTGCATGAGAAACACGTTTTCCCACATCAATAATCTTTGTTTTTTGTTCAACCTGAGTATTTTGGCTGTATCCGATGTTCTTGACGAAAGATTCTTGTGAATTTGTGTGCTTCCTTTTAGAATCACTGATTGTTGTTACGGCAGGTTGAGGTTTATTATCTGCAATTTTACAGCTTTCAGGAATTTCCTCTATAAAGCGGGAGACCGGATTTGAGGTTGTACGTCCGAATAACAGTCTTGAATTTGTATGCAGTACAACCAGCTTTTTCTTTGCTCTGGTAATTGCAACATAAGCAAGTCTGCGTTCTTCTTCCAGCCCCATATCGCCTTCGGCAAGTGCCTGCAGGCTGGGGAAAATACCCTCTTCAAATCCGGGAAGAAAAACAACCGGAAATTCAAGTCCTTTTGCCGAATGTACAGTCATAAGTGTAACCGCATCAGCGTCGTTATCGTAATTATCGGTGTCGCTTACAAGCGAAATGTCCTCCAGGAATGCCGAAAGAGTAGGCTCGGGAGTGCTCTCCTCAAACGCCATCGCTGAGGAAACCAACTCATCAAGATTTTCCGACTTATTCATATCAACTTCTTCTTCTGCAAGCATCTCTTTATAACAGGTGCGTACAATAACCTCCTTTAAAAGCTCGGAAATACTGAGCGTTTTAGAAAGCTCTATGAGGTCGGCCATTAATGAATAAAATCTCTCCAGCTTTGATGTTGCTTTTTGTAAGTCGGAATAATTATATGAATTTTTTATAGTCTCAAAAACAGAATTGTTTTCTATTCTCGCTATTTCAGACAACTGTAATACTGTATTCGGTCCAATCTGCCTTTTAGGAACATTTATAATTCTCTTTAATCGTATATCATCACTCGGATTATTAATAACCGAAAGATAAGCAATTATATCTTTTATTTCCTTGCGTTCGAAGAAGCGTATTCCACCAAAAATTCTATACGGTATTCTGCTTTTCGATAAAATAACCTCAAGCGTGTTCGATTGTGCGTTCATACGATAAAGTATTGCAAAATCGATGTATTTATATTCTCGGGAAGCTACCGCACTTTTTATATAGTTTATTATATAAGTTGCTTCGTCGCTCTGTGTCAATTGCTTTTTTATAAGAACAGGTTCACCTTCACCAGAATCTGTCCAAAGGTTCTTGCCTTTTCTGCCTGTGTTGTTCTCTATAAGTCCGTTTGCTGCGGTGAGGATATTGCCGGTTGATCGGTAATTCTGCTCAAGCCTGATAACTCTTGCGTCTTTAAAAGTGCTGTCAAACGAGAGAATGTTCTCAACCGTTGCGCCTCTGAACGCATAAATACTCTGGTCATCATCACCCACAACGCAAACGTTTCTTTTTTTGCCAGCTAAAAGGGATATAAGATGGCTCTGTGAGGGATTTGTGTCCTGATATTCATCAACAAGTATGTAGTCAAACTGATCTTGGTATTTTGTAAGTACATCAGGCTTTGTTTCGAAAAGTATATTCGTGAGCATTATAATATCATCAAAATCCAAAGCGTTTGAACGCATGAGATTGCTCTGATATTCTTTATAAACCTCACTTATTTTTCCTGCTTTTATATCTCTGTCATTATCAATAGCATATTCTTCGGGAGTCAGACCTTTTTCCTTCGCTCTTGAAATAGCGTTTACAACCGTACGTACGGGCAAAAGGTTTTCGTCTATATTTAATCTCTTTAATATATCTGCTATTAACTTTTTTGAGTCGTCAGAATCATATATTGTAAAGCTATTGTTATAGCCAAGCAAGTTAATGTGTCGTCTTAAAATCCTTACGCATATTGAATGAAAGGTTCCTGCCCATATATCATCGGCAGCAGAGCCTAAAAGGCTCTTCAATCTCTCTTTAAATTCACTTGCAGCTTTATTTGTAAAGGTAATGCAAAGCACTTTATAAGGCATTGCAGGATTTTCCGCAAGTCGAGATAAAAAAGCAGCAATTTCCTCATGTGAACCGTTTTCTGAAAGCGACTGCATTTTTTTATAAAGTTCCTCAGTGTTTTTTGGAATAAATTCCGATTCAAAAGCGTTGCCACAAGAAATAATGTTTGCAATTCTGTTCACCAAAACAGTCGTTTTTCCGCTGCCGGCTCCCGCAAGCACCAAAAGCGGACCGTTCACTGCGTAAACGGCATTTTGCTGCATCCGATTAAGTCTATTGTAATATTTGTTAAAAAGTTTACGCTTTATGCTTAAAAATTCTTCTTTTTTCACTTCTTTATAAACTCACTCTCATCTTGCTATCTAATATATTATAAACTATTTACACTTGAAATGCAAGGGTTTTAATACTTTTTGCTTCCATTATAGCGTAATAGCAAAGCCTAACAAAAATTAGTTAATAATAACTAACCCGAAGGTCTTTTTACGATAAATTAATGTTGACTTTATACCATTTATAGTCTAATATATATTTTATAGTATTCTTAATAGGAGGCAAATAATGAAGAAAATAACAAAACTTTCTGCAGTTTTAATGTCGCTGTTTCTGT
This sequence comes from Clostridiales bacterium, assembly GCA_003452915.1. Classification (GTDB taxonomy): domain Bacteria; phylum Bacillota; class Clostridia; order Oscillospirales; family CAG-382; genus UBA1049. The sequence continues at coordinate 16,320 of DMMZ01000021.1, forward strand.
TGGTAGGTATGCTACCTATTTCAAGCATTGCTTACGGTTCCACAGACAATAAATTGATTGTTACACATTTAAACACTGCCAGCACTGAAGGGGCAGGTGTTATACTTACACCTACTACAGGTGAAACCGTTTCTAGCGGTTATAACTGGTGGATGCTCTTTACCTTTGATTGGAACGAGACTGATAACTGTTACAAAGTAACTAAGGTTCAGACTAATGCTAACAATTCTGATAAATCCACCACCGTAATTCCCGAAAACGGCTTTGTTTATGCTGTCAATACAGGAAACAATTATTCTTCCAGTGGTGGAATAAATTATATAACTACCTCTGTTACGAATTCATATAATTATGCAAAAACTCTTACAGTCGGAGCTAAAGCATATGTTTACAATACAGATATAAAGAATGATGTTATTGATAATAACGGCGTAAATTGGTATGAGAGTACTTATGTTTCAAATTCATACATAAAAATTGGGACACCCGATGCAACAGGTACTCCATATAATCCCAATAATACAGAAGAAATTCTTTTCAAGCAAACTCTTGGTGTAACTCACATAAATTCAAGCGAATATAATACCGGTATGTCGAAAATTTTTACAAAATCCTTTTCAACCGATATTTCAGGGAATAATGCCAACGCTAATTATGCTTGGTGGAAGGTTGCCGTGTTCGAATGGGACAACATTGATAGCTGTTATGTGTTAACGAGCATTAACCTTAATATAGGTAATAACTATACAAAACAACCATCAATCCCCGAAAATGGCTTTGCACTTGCTGTTATAACAGGAAATTCCACAACAGACGCCGCTTCGGCTAACATGGATAAAATCAAGGTAGGTGCAAAAGCGTATGTTTACGGTGCAGACCTTGGTGCTGGTACAATAACCTCATCAGCAAAAATCTGCGTAAACCTCCCCGATACTGCACTTATCGAGTATAAACCGACTTTGAGCGGAGCCAGACTTGCCGCCCCCACGCTTACAAATATGACCGAAAACAGAACCATCACCACCAATGCCGGTTTTACAATACAATGGGCGGCGGTTACAGGTGCAACCGGTTATGTTGTTAATGTAAATAACTCTTTCTATGTTACCGACGGACCTCTTGTAGTTAATAATCAAACAACAACCGGAACTTCATATGCAATAAGCGGCGATAAACTAGAAATTGGCAAAACCTATGCGGTTTCCGTTTATGCAATCGGAACAGGCAAAGCTGCTAGTATCATCTCCAGAGCTAAACTTGCGGTTATAAGCGAGGAGGCATACACAAGCACACTTCGAAACAAGACCATTGTTGCTTTTGGAGACAGTCTTACTGCAAGGTCGGGTTGGGTAAATCTTCTGGGCGGTCGCTTCGGTGCCGATGTCATCAATTCTGGTGTCGGAGGAGATAACACCAATCAAGGTAAAGCAAGATTTGCTTCACAGGTTGTTGCTAATAATCCCGATATCGTTATCATTAACTTTGGTATGAATGACCAGGCAGTCGGAATGTCTTCGGGCAATCCCCTTGTTTCGCTTGATATATATACTCAGAACCTCGAATATTTTGCTTCTGAATTGATTGAAGCTGATATTGATGTCGTTTTTGTTACACCTAATAAAGTTTGCACCGAGAGCGGATATTACGTACCCGGCGGATATGGTATAAATTATGGTTCAGACAGTATGCTCGCTTTCTGTGATGCAATGAGAAAGGTCGCTGTAAAATACGGTTGTGGTTTGGTTGATATTAACAAAGAATGTGAAGACGAAGACCTGACCGATTTCCTGAGTGCAGGTGATGGTATCCACCAATCCACCTACGGACATGAGAAATATGCCGAATATATAGGCGATTATCTTGCTGCTGTTTATGACAACAAAGAGCTGGCTTCCGTTGATGTAAAATATGTTGATTCGACAAGCGCAACTCTTGCAGATACAATAACTTTATACGGTGCCGTCGGTGCTAAAATTATTATTCCCGGCAAAGATATAGAAGGATATGCTTCTGTTATCGATAAAAATTATACCTTTACCTCTACAAACGGAACTGTTACCTTCCAATATGCCACTCCTTCCGGAATACAAACCAAGAATGACAGCAATTTTAAAATCGAAGGAAATAATATCTTTATCAGTTCTGATGAAATGAATAGCGCAGCAGTTCTTGGACAGATAGAAACCGCTGCTGTTACCTGTGTTAATAAAACCGGTAGCTATGTCGGTACAGGCAGTAAAATTCAACTTAAATCAGGCGATACAGTTATTGCTGAGCTTACTGTAATTCTTCGCGGTGACGCATCGGGAGACGGAAAAATAAACTCTTCAGATTATCTGCTTGTAAAGAGACATTTCCTGGAAACTTATACACTTACAGGTGAATTCCTTTCCGCAGCGGATGTTGACGGAAGCGGAAGTGTATCTTCAACCGATTACCTTAAAGTTAAAAGACATTTCCTTGGTAGCTTTGATATTCACGCATGATTGAAAGCACCGTAAAAAAAGAAGAAAATCCGCATCTTTTTCACAGACAGCGGCTTAAGGAACGCTTTTTGAAACAAGGAGCGCAGAGCTTTGATGACAAAACGCTTTTAGAACTGCTTTTGTCCTTTGCGCTTCCTCGAGTTGACACTCGTCCCCTTGCAGCTTCGTTGCTTGATAGGTTCGGTTCTTTATCGAATGTTCTGTCAGCTTCAGTAAGCGAGCTGACCAAGATGGAAGGTATTAAGCAGCACACAGCTATATTAATTACTATGTTGCCCGAAATTTCCCGACGTTTTATAACCTGTGAAACCGAATACTGCTTGAACTTTTTAGACGAAGTTAATACAGTGAAATATTTTAAAGGTTGTTTTGCCGGTTTTAAAGAAGAACGTGTAATGCTTTTTTGCCTTGATTCATTCGGCGGACTTTTAGAAAAGAAAGAACTGCACAGAGGAAGTATAAATTCGGCGTCTTTTTCAATGCGGTTGATTACCGAAGCTGCAATAAACAATTCCTGCAGTAATGTAATACTTGCACATAACCATCCGAACGGTTCGGCAATGCCATCAAACGAGGATATTTATACAACCCAGCGAATAGCTGCAGCACTATTGATTAACGATATTAATCTTGTCGAGCATTATATCGTAGCAGGCGACCGATGTACCCCGATTATGAAAAACATGCCCGAGAGATATGGAAATAGAGGATAACAATAATACTGCCCGGAGTAATTTACTTCGGGCGGTGTTTTATAATGATTAAATTCGCATGCACTTTTGTACTTTTTTCTATATCTTCAGATTTATAAAACAAAAGCCCACAACTGGGGCTTTTTGTGTTTATTATTGCCGCTCATATATATACCCGTCACCATTTCTACCGATACGATTTACAACACCAACATTATATAATACGTTAAGTGCAGTTGTGGCTGATTTTTTATTAAGTCCTGTTGCCTTTGCGTAATTTTTTGATGAAAAATTTTCAGGAAGTGTCTCGGGAATTAATTTTATATAATCCGAAACGCTGTCAATATGTATTTCTTCAATCAATTCAACAGGAATCCGCTCACAGCGTGTTGAACCCTTCTTTTTATCCTTGCTCCAGCCGTTAAGATAACGATATTCTTTTATATCTATCATCATTAATCGTAATCTTAGATTAGGGTGAGATAATAATGGTTTAATTTTATACAGCTCAAAAAAAGCCTGATATGGCTTGCCTTTTTTAGGACTTTTATGCTGTTTGGATGCTTCTCCTGTTTCCTCGTCAACCCACAAAAGCCATTTCGTACTTGGCATCGGAAAAATAACAGTTACCTTCCCAAGTTGTAAAAAGTACTCCAGCTTCTTACGCAACTTTTCAAAACTTCTTGTTTGTATCTCGGTTATTCCGTTTTCGTTATAAATATCCGCAACAAAAGAGCCGATAGAAACCTCTTGGTTGTCCTCGTTCGGCTCTATAAATCGTTTTAACGTTGCGTGTAACGTCTTTTCCTGATAGGTTCCTATCCCTGCACAGCCACTGTCGGTTGACAAACAGTATTCCCGTGCTGCAATAAACTTTTCATTGTCTGTCATCTTCTTCTGTTAGCACGTGAGATGAAATATAATAACTGTACTATCGCCGTTAAGAGAGCGGCGACATAAGTCAATGCTGCTGCGGAAAGCACTCTTTTTGCACCTTTAAGTTCATTTTGATCCAATGTTTGATTTGATTTCAGTATTGCAATTGCTCTGTGCGACGCGTTGAATTCAACAGGTAAAGTAACAAGCTGAAAGAGTGCGACTGTTCCGAACGCTATAATACCAATCCAAAAAAGCTGCAGCATCTGTAACCAAATTCCAATAAAAATCAGCGGTATTGCAATTTTTGAGCCAACACTGGTTATCGGAATAATAGCCATTCTCAGTTTTATAAAAGCATAACCTGTTTTGTGTTGAACAGCGTGCCCTGCTTCATGTGCTGCGATTCCAATAGCGGCAATCGAGGTTGAATCATAAACAGGAGCAGAAAGGCTTATTGTATTGTTGCGTGGGTCAAAGTGATCGGTTAAATTGCCGCCAATTTGATTTACTGACACGTCGGACAAACCGTTCTGGTCGAGAATCAACCTTGCTGCTTCTCTTCCTGTCATACCCTTTTGCGAGGCAACCTTGCTGTATTTCTTAAAAGACGAAGAAACCCTGAACTGCGCCCAAAGCGAAAGCAGTAGCACCGGAGCCATATATAATAAATAAGCTGGATCAAAAAACATATTGTAACCCTCCTGTTATATTATCTGTAATTTTTTCATTTTTAAAATTCTTTTTTTCTGCTGCGTGAGAAAAGTCCCTTCATAGTCTCGGCAGCGTCCTTTTTTTCATATAGCACTGAATAAACCGCTTGGCAAATCGGAAGTTCAACATCTTTCCGCTCCGCAAGAGAAATCAATGCTTTAACTGCGTAGCAGCCCTCGGCAAGCTCTTCAAAGTTTTGTCCTTTAACAAACGCTTCTCCGTATCTTCTATTATGGCTATGTGGTGAAAATAGCGTTGCTTCGTAATCGCCGAGATGGCATAAACCATATGCGGAAAATTCGTTTCCTCCCATTGCAGAGATAAGGCGTGCAATCTCTCTTGTCCCTCTCGACATCAAACCGCCCTTTAACGAGGTCAAGCCCATGCCGTCCAGCATTCCTGCCGCTATGCCGATAACATTTTTTGCCGCCGCACCAATTTCGTTGCCTATAAGGTCGTTTCCGTAATAAAATCTAATCAAATCGCTTGAAAAGGTCTCTGCAAGAAGTTCTTTGGTTTCTTCACTTTCGCTGTCAATAACCATGCAGTTTGGAATACCCCTCAGAAAATCCTCGACATGTCCCGGGCCTATCCAGACTGCAACCCTGCTCTCGCCATCAATATATTCGTTTACTATTTCTGTCAAACGTTTGTTGCTTGTGACCTCCAGCCCTTTCATACAAAGCACGAATGTTTTTTTAGAAAAACCTATATCCGAGAATTTCTGCATTAATTCACGAAGTCCCTGTGAGGCAACTGCAATAACAATAATTTCATTGCTGATTGCCTTTTGTAAATCAGATCCGACTGTAACATATTCAGTAAGTGTTACAGTACCGTTTGTTCTCTCTTTAATTAACCTTTCAGTTCGCTGCGAACCGCTTCTGCCGTATAAATAGACGTTGTTTCCGCACCTATAGAGATACCATGCAAGGAAAACACCCCATCTACCGCAACCTACTACTGTTATATTCAATACAGAAATCCTGCCCTTCAAAATTGCTTTTTAATAATATTGATTTTATCACACTTATATATTGTAGTCAATTAATAATATTGTTTAATATTGTAAAAAAACACCACAGAATAATCTGTAGTGCTTAAATACTAATTCTCTTAAGAAACAGTAAGAAAAATTCTTCAAAAAAGTCCATATATAATTAAATGGCAAATAATATTATTGCATAATACTATTTGCCAGATTAATAGAGACTTTTTTTCGAATTTACCACTGTTTCTAATTCGAATTAATATTAGGAGATGAGCCGTTTTTATCTCAAAATATCTTTGAGCTTAATAATAATCGGTGAAGCCGCAAGTGTTAAAGCCGCTTCCGGTCCCATATATGCAATGTTATAAACCAAAGTATATGTCCATCGTCCAACTGTCGATACATATTCATTCCATTCTTGTTCTTTGGTTAACTCATACCAAATTATTGCTCCGCTGAATACGTGGCTTGCATATCTTAAAACAAGAACGAAAAAGGTTCCTGCTAATATACTTACAATCAGCATCTTTCCTTTTTGGCCACCTTTATAAAAGATACCCGCAAGACCGATAATTGTAAATGGAAGAATATAATCGAATATAACTGTTCCGACGATTCCCATTGTAGTAGCTGCGTAAGCTATTGTGTTCAAACCGGTTAATATCTGTAAAATTGAATACACGAAGGCTGAACCTAAGCCCCACGATACTCCACGTCTAAATGATATTACGATTATAGGCAGCATTGATAAAAGTGTTACCGAACCTCCCAGGGGTGCTTCGTATATTTTTATCAACGATAATACAGTTGCAAGACCTACCATTATTGCACATTCGATTAAAATCTTGTTCTTTAAGCTTCTTTCCATAAATAAAATCCTCTCTTAAAAAATTTAAGGCTGTACCGGAAACGGTACAGCCCAAGTTAAAAACTTACTGTCATATGTTTCCTACGGCGGCATTATCCGCATCAGGTTATTTGGGTATAATCTCAGCCGATTTCTCAGCACCCCATATTTATATGATACATTCTTAAAGAATAAGCCCATCCGCAGTTCTATTGGCTTAAATATAGCTGCGTCTTTAAGAAGCATCTTTTGTATTATTATATCATAATACATTCTTTTGTCAATAGATTTTTCTGATTGATTAATTTTATTATTTCCTATGTGGTATCTCTTCACCTGCCAGAAGTAAGCTCAGATTAGTCTTGATAGTGTTAATGCTGTCAATTAAAACATAATTCATACCTTGCCCGTCAATCGTATAATATGCTTTTGAGGTTGTTACCCGATAAAAAATTATTTCCTGATCTTTGGATGTGCTGTCGATATTTATTTTTAAAAATTCCGACTTTGATTCGCCATTGTCATGATATTCGCCCTTTATATATACTTCCAAAATTGAAATATACAGGTATCTGAAGTTCTGTAGGTCAACTTCTTTTCCGTCAATGGTCGCTCTTGATAGCTTTCCTTTTTCATTTCTCTCTAAAGTAAAAGTATAAGTCTTGTTGTCAAAGGTGAAGGCAAGGGTGTTTATGGTGTCGATATGCATCGAAAGGATAGACTGTTCAACATAATCCACCATTTCCCAGTTTAACCATGGTGCGGTTTCCAGACTTACTTCAGCTATAATGTCGGTACATAAATTTATTTTTTTATCTCCGCTCTCGCCCGATAATACCGAATAACAGTAGTACTTACCGTTTTCGTTTATATGACTAAAAAATACTTCGCTGGTAATACCTTTATATTCATAAGAAACGTGATATGCAGGTTCTAAAAGGTCGTATTTTTCGAGCTTTTCTTCTATTAACGTTTCGGCGTCCCCTGGTTTTGAAGTAATTGCATAATCAACAACACTCTCACCGACAAGAGTAGTAATTTTTACTGCAAAATCGGATGCAAAGTTGTAATTAGGGTAAATATAGTTCTTGCCTTCAGGAATATATTCGCTTGGTGAAATAAGTTTCCAACCACCAACCATCCCGTCGTCGGGATGTGCGTCTATTCCATCAACAAAAACAGACAGCTCGTCAAGAACAATATATTTACCCCTTTCGAATTCAAAATAAACACGAACATACTGTACAGGCTCGACACTGTGAAAATTAAAGGAATAGGTCTTTAATTCCTTATTCCCCTGCGAGAACTCAATATTTCCTATGTCAATGTCGGTAAAAGTATCCCCGTCAAGTGATATTTTAGCGGAAATCTTTTTTGGCGTTACAGCAAAATAGGTTTCGTCTTTCAAGAGTCCAAAGGAGACTTTATAGTCACCGACACTGCCGTAATTAGCAAGCGGAACCTCAAGGTATACCGATTTGCCATCTGAGGAGGTAAATCCTCCCAGGGTGCTTGTCTCAGTCCAGTTTGTATAAGCACCGGAGAATTTTATTTTATTTATAAAAGCATTAACTATATCGGTTTCTTTATAAGCTTTTATATTGCTTGAGGTAAACAGTTTTGCATAAGTGACTGCCTTTAAGGATAGACCTTGATCTAGAAAATCTAAAACAATATTATCTATCGAGTTAATTTCTTCAGCAGATGAAATCCCCGCAACAAGATTTGCGGTTAAATAAGAAGTAACTGGTTGAAGTATTGTTGTCTCAATATAAGATACCGGAATAAGATAAATAAATTCCTTAGTAGAATATTTTGCATAATAATAGCTTCCGTCAGGTGTTTTATTTCCAATTAATACCTTATGGGTAGTTTTATCTGTTGCTGTTACCTTAAACATGCCTAAGGCATTTTCCTCGCTGTCCAATCTGTATTCGGATAAGGCATGTGGATTTTCTACTATACCTGAGGAAACAACAAGCCTTACGTTTACTAATAAATTAGCGAATAATTCCGCGTTGTAGTTTATAATCTCCGCACCGTCAAAAACCAATTGGTTATCAGTATTCCGATAGATCTTGTAGCTTCCGGATTCGTTAGTTATAATTACGGTCTGTATTTGATCTTTATTTAAACTTTCAAATAATAGCGGAGCACCGTTTAGGGTCGTATCACCCCAGGTTGTAAAGCCTTCAAGTGCCTTTAATTCTATATCAATTTCACTTTTGCCGTAAAGTGAAAGAATTGCGTTTGTATACATACGCTCGCCGTCAAAAGCGTATTTTGTACTGTCTTCTTTTACCTTAAATAATTCGTCAAAAGAAATCTGCTTTTGCTCTGTGCCTTTTTTTATAATTATACCGTAATAGCTTCCGTTTTCGTCAAAGCTTACATCTATCTTTTTGTTTGCTTTTGTATACGAAAGAGCGAAATTATATGCAAGGTTCAAACTTTCGTCTGATTCAACTTTACTTTTGTTAGTTCCGGAAAACACAATATCTATGTTTTCCTTAACCTTTTCTATTTCTGACTTTACTGCATCGGAGAGCGTATAAAACGGATCGACTGTCTCTTCGGGCTCATTATTAAAAAATATTATATAAGCACCGAACAGCAGCAGTGCCGTGATAAACACTGAGCCGACAAGAATAAGCTGCTTTTTCATTATAAATGTCTCCTCTTAAAGAACACAACCAGACCTATAGTTATAATAATAATCGGGAAAATCGCAGAGACCATCCACGCCAAAAAGTTTGCCGCACCAAGTTCAATAGTCATTGCCGGGTCTTTAAAAGGTTTGTAATCTATATCAGGCGAAACCCTCTCGGTTCCCATTATTCTTGCCGCACCGAACATTAACTTTCGGTTGCCGAATTCGTTAGTAAGAAAGTCGTCCTTAGCAAAATCAGTTGAAGAAACAAGCAATACATATTGATATAATTTTGTATTGTTGTCGCCGTAATCCATTAGGGTAGAGAGCAACATTAGCGGATAAATTCCATCCTCTGAAACTACCTGCTGATTCTCATCGGTGTAAACAACCTCGGCAGTATCAAATGTTTCCATTACTGTTTCTATAACAATGTTTTTGCGAGCTTGGTTAACATCACTGTAAATTTCAACCGCATTTCTATAAACGGTGGTTGCTCCGCTTCCTGTAGAGGAAGCTACCTTGTGTATTGTGTCGGCTGCGGTTTCTTCACCTGTGGTTACATATTGTCCTACAATTGAATACCCTTCAGCACCGCCTTTTGCAACAGAATGCTTTGTATCTATTAACTTATGGAATGGCTTGTACCCCAGTCCCCAGTAATCCAACAGATATTCCTGCAGATTGGGAAGCTCCTTTGTTGTGCTGTCTACAAAAACTATCAGATTGTTGAATTTTTCTACAAAAGTTGTAATTTTATCTATCTCGGTTATTACTTCTGCGTTTGCTCCGTTATATCCCTGAAAATCTTCCTTCGGGTTCGAGATTATAAGAATTCTGGTTCGTTCATCGATTTCTTCATATGCAAGATTTTTAACTTGTATCTCAAATTCAGCTGCATCAAAAATTGATAGTAATGTTTCCGATGTAGTTTCGGAATGTCCGGTTGTAAAAGTAACAACCTGAGGTTCACTCATCGAACTTTGCAGCATCGCAGCTGTAAATCTCTGTTCGCCGTAGAACCCGATAACTTCCTGCGTTTCCGAACTAGTTGTAAAGAAAGCTTTCAGAGTTAATATTCTGTGGTGGTATTTACCTTTTACTATAACATTGTCTGGCGTTAATGTTGTTTGAGTCTCGTCAAGATATTCGTCAACAAAACCGGGGTCCTGAGTAATGTTTTTATATTCTACTTTAATTTTACCCGGTAAAACCTCAGCATATTGTTCTCCAAGATCACGCACCATACGCGAGTGTGCAGAAACCTCGTAAAGGTCTCTGTCGGCAAGAAAATATATAGTAATATCCAGATCGTCGCCAAGCGTCTCCAAAATTGTTTTGGATTCGTTGCTTACCGAATAAAGCTCTTCCTTGGTAAGGTCTATAGTAAGATTTGTTTTTGACGCAATCGAAGATAAAATAACATTTGCAATCAAAATAACCGCAACAAAAACAACTATAAACACTACTGACAAAGAACCATATCTTATTTTTTTTGATTTCATCAATGTTTTTAAATTCATTTTTATCTCCTATTTAGGACCAGCGCCGTTTTTCATAGACTCTGACAGTAAAGAAAACAAATACCGCAGAAAGGCTGATGAAATAAACGATGGAGGTTACATCCAGTAATTCTTGAGTAAATGGTGTGTATCTGTCAAGAATAGAAAACCATTTAAGAGGGACACGTATCCACTCAATGCCTATATTTTCAATTACAAACTTCAACGAAAGGACAGCTGCAATCGAACCAATTGATGTAACCGCTGCAATCAATTGATTTTCTGTAAGAGCGGAAAGAAAAATTCCGATAGCAATAAAAGCGCTGCCGATTAAAAATAAGCCGAGAATATTTGCAAAAATAGTTGTAACATTCGGCGAACCATATTGAAAGAGCAGTACATAGTTAAAGCTGTTTACAAAAAACGTAGCAGTGAAAACCGTCAACGCCGCAAAATATTTACCCATAACCATACCTGTGAGCGAAACAGGCGAGGTTAATAAAACCTGTTCGGTACGGCTTTTTCTGTCCTCCGAAAAAAGCTTCATGGTCAATAAAGGTATTAATACCGCAAAAACAGCAATCATTATTAAAAAGTATGTCGGCAAGCTTTCTGTAGATTGTTCTAAAAGCGTTGTATAGGAAAATGTAATCCCCGAAACAGCCAGATACATTCCGCAGAAAATATATCCGATAGGAGTCAAAAAGTATGATTTTAATTCTCTTTTATATATCGCAATCATGCCTGCTTTACCCCTCTCTTTTTCTTGACCTGTTCGTTCTTTTCTTTGTCAATAAGACGAATGAAAATATCCTCAAGGTTTAATTCCATTCCCTCTAGTCCGACAAGAGGCCATCCGTTTTTTGAAAGATTGTAAAATAAGGATTTTCTTACATCTATCTTTTCTTCCGATTCTATTAAGTAGCTGATGCTATCGGTATCACGTTTTCCAAGCATCTCTGCATATCTTACTCCGCCGGTTGATTTAAGCATTTTCAGCACGTCCGCCTCTGGTCCGACAATTTTTGCAACCAGTTTTCTGGTGCCTTCAACCGCCATTATCAAATCCTCAGTTTTTTCGTTAGCAACCAATTTTCCTTCATTTATAACGACTATCCTGTCGCATACAGCTTGTACCTCGGGTAAAATATGCGTTGACAAAACAACCGTATGCTCTCTGCCCAGCATTTTTATAAGATGTCTTATTTCAATAATCTGCTTTGGGTCAAGTCCGATAGTCGGCTCATCAAAAATAAGCACCTTTGGATTTCCTATAAGTGCCTGCGCTATTCCGACTCTCTGGCGATAGCCTTTTGACAGATTTTTTATCATGCGTTTATAAACGTCGCCAATTTTAACAACATCGCAAATCTCTTTAAGATGCTGTTCTCTCGGAAAACGGCAGTCCTTAAGGTCATATACGAAGCCGAGATATTCCTTGACGGTCATTTCTGGATAAAGAGGAGGAATCTCAGGCAGAAAGCCTATCCTTCTTTTAGCTTCGGTAGGATTTTCAAGAATATCGATTCCGTCTATCCTTGCAGTTCCGCTGGATGCGGAAAGATATCCGGTGATAATGTTCATTGTAGTAGATTTTCCTGCTCCGTTCGGTCCTAAAAAGCCAAGAATTTCTCCTTCAACAACATTAAAAGACAGATCGGATACTGCTTTCTTATCTCCGAAGTTCTTTGAAATATTCATAATTTCAATCATATATATGACCTTGCAATTTACCGTTTATCGATAAATTTGTTTCCTTTCATGAGAAATAGTATTGTGGTAATTACTCGTTGTTCAGCGAAATTCCAAGCTCCTTAAGTGCCTTTTCGGGAACTATTGCAGGACAGCTTGTCATAAGTTCGGATGCGTTTTGTACTTTTGGATATGCAACAACATCTCTCAGGCTTTCAGCGCCTAACATCTGCATGACAAGTCTGTCAAGACCGATACCCATGCCGCCGTGCGGAGGAGGTCCAAAGCGAAAAGCATCTAACAGGTAACCGAACTTTGTTTTTGCTTCTTCGTCTGAAAGTCCTAATAGTGTGAATATTTTCGACTGTAACTCGGGATTTGTTATTCTTATTGAACCGCTGGAAAGCTCTATACCGTTTAAAACAAGGTCGTATGCTTTAGCACGTACATTTCCCTTGTCTGTGTCGAGACATTTAATACATTCGTCAAGTGGTGCAGTGAACGGATGATGCATAGCCGCCCATTCGCCTGTTTCTTTATCAAGCTCAAAGAATGGCATCTCGATAACCCATAAGAAGCTGTATCCGCTTCTCTCTATATTAAGTCGATTTGCTGTCTCAATTCGCAGTTGACCAAGCTGGGTAAGCGCGTTTGAGGTGTTTCCGTCTGCAATAATTAACAAAACGTCACCTTCGTCGCAATCGGCAGCTTCTAGCAATAAAGCCATCTCTTCTTCGCTCATAAACTTTACAAAAGAAGATGTAACCTGTCCTGCTGCTCTGCGTACCCATGCAAGTCCCTTTGCTCCGCAGCCCTTCACATATTCAGTAAGCTTGTCTATTTCTTTTCTTGTCAATATTTCTGCTTTGCATTTTATGGTAATTCCCCTAACGCTGCCGCCGTTTTTAATTGCATCGGTAAAGACAGAAAACCCGCAGTTTTCTACAATCTTTGAAAAATCGTTTATTTCCATACCAAAACGCATATCCGGCTTGTCCGAGCCGAATCTGTCCATAACCTCACGGTAGGTGTATCTGGGCAATGGAAGCGGAACATCAACATTCAACGTTTCTGTAAATAATCGCTTTACAAAGCCCTCGACCATTACAAGCACGTCATCCATGTCGACAAAGCTCATCTCGAGGTCTATCTGCGTAAATTCAGGTTGTCTGTCAGCACGTAAATCTTCATCTCTGAAACAACGTGCGATCTGCATATAGCGGTCAAAACCTGCAACCATCGATAGCTGTTTGTAAAGCTGGGGTGACTGGGGCAGAGCATAAAAAGATCCCTTGTGAACTCTGCTTGGAACAAGGTAATCTCTTGCACCCTCAGGTGTTGATTTGATAAGAATAGGTGTTTCTATTTCAATAAAGCCTTGCTCATCAAAATAATCTCTTGTAACCTTGGCTACCTTGTGCCTGAACAATAGCTTTTTCTGCAGGTCGGGACGGCGTAGGTCAAGATAACGATGCTTTAAACGTAATTCCTCGTTAGCCTTTGAATTTTCGATTATATCAAATGGAGGTGTCTCGGAAACGGCGAGAATCTTTAAGCTCTCAACAAAAATCTCAATGTTGCCTGTCGGAAGGTTTGGGTTTTTGCTTGATCTCTCTCTTGCAACGCCTGTAACCGACAAAACATATTCACTTCTAACAGTAAATGCTTTGTCAAATACGCTCCTATCACTGCCCTCGTCAAAAGCAAGTTGAACAATACCTGTCCTGTCTCTGAGGTCAACAAAAATAAGACTGCCTAAGTCTCGTTGTTTTTGAACCCAGCCCATTACACAAACCGTTTTTCCAATGTCACTTTCTCTCAAATCGCCGCAATAATGCGTGCGACGCTCGTTTCCCAACAACTCTGCCATAATTATGCCTTTCCATTATAATTATATTGATACATATTCCATTATACTGTCTGAACTTAAATTAACCTTTATTTTATCGCCTGTTTTCATGTTCTGCAAAACAGCTTCGTTATTATCAATTTCGTTATCACCGATAACCATAACAAACCGAACTCCGGTCTTATCCGCATACTTCATCTGTGCTTTTAAGGAACGTGAGCAAAGGTCTGTCTCCGCAATAATTCCTTTGTTTCTCAAGCTGTCGACAAGTGTAAAAGCAGTCGATTTTGCACGCTCTCCAAGCGGAGAGATATAAACATCAGTAAATGAACTATCTTCCGGTAGTAAGTTCTCATCTTTTAACGACTGGATTAACCTAGTAAGTCCCATTCCGAAGCCAACACCGCCAAGAGGTTGTCCGCCCAGCTCCTCAATAAGTCCGTCATATCTTCCACCGCCGCAAACAGTGCTTTGTGCGCCGATACTCTCGTTTATAAACTCAAAAACAGTCTTGGAATAATAGTCAAGACCGCGGACTATGTTCGTATCTACTTCAAATTTAATTCCGCAGCCCGAGAGAAGGCATTTCAGTTTCTCAAAATGTTCTTTACAGTCGTCACATAGAAAATCTATTGTTACGGGAGCTCCTTCTGCAATTTCCTTGCAAATCGGTGATTTGCAATCGAGAATACGCAACGGATTTGTATCTAGTCTCCCTTTGCAGGTCTCGCATAGTTCATCGCTGTTTTTTTCAAAATGCTTTTTCAAAGCATCCCTGTATGCAGGTCTACATTTCGGACAGCCTATGGAATTTATTTTCAATTCGACATTCTTTAGTCCAAGCTTTTCAAAGATACTGTTTGCAAGCATAATAACAGTCGCATCCGCTTCTGGACCATCGCTTCCGTATAATTCGGTACCAAACTGCCAGAACTCACGGCTTCTGCCTGCTTGTGGTTTTTCTCTGCGAAAAAAGTTTGATAGATAATACAATTTTATTGGCATTGCACCTGCATATAAACCGTTCTCAAGAACACTTCTTGCTACACATGCCGTACCTTCTGGGCGTAACGTAAGGCTGCTGCCGTCTTTATCAATAAAGGTGTACATTTCTTTTTGTACTATGTCGGTAGAACCGCCTACTCCCCGGCAGAACAATTCGGTTGCTTCAAAGGTGGGAAACCGTATCTGCTTGAAGCCGTAAAGCTCGGTTTGCTTTTTTATAAAATCCTCAACATATAACCAAACTCCACTCTCGGATGGGAGAATATCGAGGGTGCCTTTTGGCTTTTGAAAATTCGCCATTTATGTTTATATCCTTTCTTCAACCGGCAAGTGCCGGATTCTCCCCAGTGGTGAACACCGGCGACAGCGGGAATTGTGCCGTCGGGCACAAAACAGAATCTGAAAGATTCATCTTTCAGATTCTCTTCCTCTCTCTTTTGTCTCTTACAAGTGTTCTCCAATCGAGGTCACCTCTGTCAAGCGCAAGTATAAGTGCTTCAGCAGTTGCAATATTTGTCGCAACGGGAACATTAAGCTTGTCACACAACTGTACCAAACCGACTTCAGTTTCTGTATATTCTGTGTCCGAGGAGGTATCTCTTAAAAGTATTAGTATATCGACCTCGTCATATGCAATCTTCGATGCAATTTGTTGAGTTCCTCCGTGTGTTCCTGCAAGAAGTCTCTCTATATTAAGTCCGGTTGCCTCGCTGATATATTTTCCTGTTGTTGCCGTAGCACAGATTTTATGACGACTCAGAATGCCGCAGTAAGCCATACAGAATTCGGTTATTAATTCCTTTTTCTTATCATTTGCTATAATCGCTATGTTCATAATAAGCTCCATTTCTTCGGCATCACAAAAATATAACAAGTTTTCAACCATTCATGCCGAACAAATGGCTGTGACTGCATTTATAGAATTTCTCGTGCAAGATCCTCTTCTTTTCCGCGTTTCCTGATATAGTATTTTTTCTTTTTTGTTTTGTAGACATCGGCAAATAACGGTACATTTTCACCGCAAATGCGTCGGGCTGTATTAAAGAATGCGGCTTCGTATTTTTTTAAATGCTTATTGTATTTTCCTGAGAAGGTTAAAAAACCGGACTCTTGATCCGCCGGCAAATTATCGTCATACGGAACAACTCCCAGCAATCTGATTGACGAACGGTTTATTATATCGATTATCGGGGGAAGCATTTCTTTTTTGGCATAGTTCTCACGATAACCGTTAATAATAAGCCTGAGATTTTTAAAGCCAATACTGGCAAGCTTTGATGCTGTTTTTTCAGCTGCTCTTATCGATGTAGATTGGTGCAAGGTTACAACAATTGCATCATCCGAAGCCATTGCAAAAGACGTGTAGTAAGGTGACGGGTCGGCCGAACTGTCAATAAGGCAATAATCATACCGACTTCGAAGCTTCTTGAACAGAGAAGTAAAGCGTTCTGTCGGTATTTCATCCCCGTTGTAATTCATCGGTGCAGGCATAAAATAAAGCCCCTCGCTTCCGATTATTGCACTCTCTGGCTCACAACGACCGAGAAGAACATCATAGCAATCAAAAAGTGTCTCGCTCTCAAAGCCAAGAACAAGATCCATACAACGCATTCCAAAATCGCCGTCAATGATAAGAACCCGCTTTTCCATTGCACGTAGACAAGCAGCAAGATTGGCGGTAACAGTCGTTTTTCCAACTCCGCCTTTAATGCCAGTTATAAATATCACTCTTCCTAGATTGCCTTGATTGCCCAAAAGGCAGTCCTCCCGATCATGCTATTATATTAATTAATATATGATAACACTTTATGTTAAAATTGTCAAGGCAAAACGCCGGAAAACGAGTTTACTTAAAGTTGAATTTTAAACAAAAAATATCAAATTTTTCTGTAAAACAATTGATTTTATTATAAATAGGTATTGCAAACAGTTTTACGTTGTGATATAATCAGTTGTCAATTTATCGGAGCGGTCCTCTGCGGCTCGGCATGAACGTTTCGTAATCCAAAATAATAAGGAGGAAAAGCTTTATGAATTTGATTGAAGCTTTTGTAAATGAGCAGGTTAAGAAGGAGCTCCCCTCTTTCAATGTCGGTGATACCGTTAAGGTTCATCAGCGTATTGTTGAAGGCACAAGAGTAAGGACGCAGATTTTCGAAGGTACCGTTATTTCCAAGAAAAACGGTGGGATTTCCGAGACCTTTACCGTAAGACGTGTTTCTTTCGGTGTAGGTACAGAGAAGACTTTCCCGCTTCATTCGCCAAATGTGCAGAATGTTGAGGTTATCAGACACGGTAAGGTTCGCAGAGCTAAGCTTTATTATCTGCGCAACAGAATTGGTAAGTCTGCTAAGGTTAAGGAAAAAATCTAAAATCTTTTGCAACCCATAGGAAGTGTCTGTTATGCAGACACTTTTGTTCTAAAGATAATAAAAAGGGATAGTGACCTATTTAATGACAGATAAAATTCCCAACAGTTTTAATAACTATGAAGACATAGCGACTGATGAGTTAATAACAGATATTGAAGCGAACGAGAATCTTACTGACGAAAAAACACCTGATAATAAGCAACATCTTTTTAAAGGGTTTTTCGAATATGTGGAGACCTTTTGTTATGCTCTTGTTTTGATGATATTACTTTTTATGTTTGTATTCCGTTATGTTTCGGTAGATGGCGAATCAATGCGTGACACCCTTCAGGACGAGGATAAATTAGTTATCTCGGATCTTTTATATACACCAAAGACAGGGGATATCGTTGTAATTAAGTTCTCTCCCATGCCGTTAATAAA
Source organism: Clostridiales bacterium (assembly GCA_003452915.1). Taxonomy (GTDB): domain Bacteria; phylum Bacillota; class Clostridia; order Oscillospirales; family CAG-382; genus UBA1049. The sequence goes on from DMMZ01000021.1 coordinate 34,419, forward strand.
GCGTGTTATCGCAACAGGCGGACAAACGGTTAAAATTGACTACGAGAACTGGGCTGTTTATATTGACGGTAATCCAATACCTCTTCCAGAATCTTATGTCAGGCGAACAAGCGGCAAAATGCTTTTCGGAGAAGAAGATATTGAGGAATTTACTGTTGAAGAAGGCAAAGTGTATGTTATGGGCGATAACAGAAACAATTCATTAGATAGCCGAGATTTTGGACAATTCAATGAAAAGGACATTCTGGGCAGGGTAATTTTCAGAGTTTTCCCGATCAGCGAGTTTGGTAAAGTGGATTAATGAAGGCGTTGTCGAATAATGGATGATAAAATAGTATGGTTCCCCGGACATATGGCAAAAGCGAAGCGAAAGATGATAGAGAGTCTTTCGCTTGTTGATATTGTTATTGAGCTTTTAGACGCAAGGTTACCTGATTCGAGCAGAAACCCTGATTTTTTGAATATTTTCGCAAGCAAGCCATGCCTTACTCTGCTTACAAAAAGTGGGCTTGCCGACGATAATGCTACCGAAAGATGGATAAGTAATTATGCCCAAAAAGGCGAAACCGTTATTGCGATAGACTGTAAAAATAAAAAGAACCTGAATAAAATTATGCCTTCGGTACGTGAAATATTAAAAGAAAAGCTGGAACGATACGAACAAAAGGGCATGAATAAAATAATCAGAGCAATGGTTGTCGGTATAACAAACGTGGGTAAATCAACCTTTATAAATACCGTTACAGGCACAAAAAAAGCAAAAGCAGAGGACCGCCCGGGCGTTACACGTGCCAACCAATGGATTCCCTCTGAAATGGGTGTAGAATTTTTGGACACACCGGGTGTACTGTGGCATAAGTTTGATGACCGACAGGTTGGTATAAAGCTTGCCTGTACAGGTGCTATAAGAGACGAAATTCTTGATATGCTGGAGCTTTCTATTCATCTTTTAGATATGCTGCGTGAAAAATATCCGCAATATATAACAGAAAGATATAAAACCGAACTTATTGCAGACGAGAGTTCGTATGACCTTTTCTTGAGGATAGCTAAAAAACGAGGTTTTATTCGCTCCGGTGGAGTTATTGACGAGGACAGATGCGCGTCTGTGCTACTTGACGAATTCCGTGGTGGTTTAATAGGAAAAATTACACTTGATTAAAGTTTTATTATAGAAGCAGATCTTAATAGACTTTTCCTCCCATTATAAAAATGGGAGTGATATAAGTCTGAAAGACTTTCTTTCAGACACGGTTTTGTGCCTTTGACTTTAAAGGAAAGTCAATCCTGCTTCGCAGGAACAGCACAATTCCCGCTGTCGGCGTATACGCCGAGGAAAGGCATGGATATAAATATGTTGACCTGGGATATGCAGAATACCTTTTACACCGAAACAATCAACGTAATTTGTGGCTGTGATGAAGCAGGAAGGGGTCCGCTTGCAGGACCTGTGTTCGCTGCGGCGGTTATTTTACCCAAAGGACATATTATTAAAGAGCTTGACGATTCAAAAAAGCTTAACGAAGCAGCCAGAGAACGGTTGTATGATCTGATACGCACAGAATCGGTTGCTTTTGCAATCGCTCACGCTGAGGTTTACGAGATTGAAGCAATAAACATTCTCAACGCCTCCATGCTTGCTATGAGAAGAGCAATAGAGCAATTGAAAATCCAGCCCAATCTTGCACTTGTAGACGGCAATATCGTACGGAATTTCCCAATTCCTGCACAACCCGTAATAAAAGGTGATGGTATCATTCCTTCCATTGCGGCAGCTTCAATACTTGCTAAGGTTGCGAGAGACAGATTTTGCCAGGATATGGATATGTTTTACCCCGGATACGGTTTTGCAAAAAACAAGGGCTATGCAACAAAAGAACATAAAGCGGCAATACTAAAAATAGGACCTTGTCCGGTACATAGAAAAAGTTTTTTAAAAAAGACATTAGGTGACAACTTTGAACAGCATGACATTTGGCAGAGCTGGTGAAAAAGCTGCCTGCGAGTATTTAAGGCAAAATGGTTATAAAATACTTGCTTCTAATTACATAGCAGGCGGCGGTGAGCTTGATATTGTTGCATTGAAAAAAGGTGTTTTGGTTTTTGCGGAAGTAAAAACACGCTCCAGTGATTGTTTTGGAACACCTGCTGAAGCAGTCGGAGAAAAAAAGATTGCCTGCTTACGCAGTGCGGCTGCTGCATTTATATTTGAACAGGGCAAAAACAACAAGGTGACCATATTTTTACCGTTTCGGTTAAGGATAAAAAAGCGGTTTTGTCAAACAAGAAACGATATTATTGAAGTTTACATGAGAAAAAACGATTTTTCTCCATATAAAATAAATCGCATAAAGGACGCTTTTTAATAAAGGAAAAAATTTATTTATGAACTATATTAGCACTCGAAGCACAAACTCACAAAAATACAACTCTGCATTTGTAATCAAGCAGGGAATTGCAGACGATGGCGGACTTTTTGTCCCCGAGACTATCCCCGAATTATCGAAGGATAAGCTCTGCGTACTTGCTAAAATGAATTATATAGACAGGGCGGCATATATTTTAGGTCTTTTCCTCACCGATTATACTCACGAGGAGTTAACCGAAGCTGCTAAAAATGCTTACGGAGGACGTAAATTTCCCTCTCCGCCTGTACGTCTTTCGCAGGTAAACGATGATTTTGTACTTGAGCTGTGGCACGGACCAACCAGTGCTTTTAAAGACATGGCTTTGCAAATAATGCCATATCTTTTATCATTAGCTCTCAAAAAGACAGGTGAAGAACGTGATGCGCTTATTCTTGTTGCTACTTCCGGCGACACCGGCAAAGCGGCTCTTGAGGGTTATACAGATGCAGACAGAGTGAATATACAAGTTTTTTATCCAAGCGATGGTGTAAGCAATATTCAGAAAAAGCAGATGGCTTCGCAAGTGGGTAAAAACGTCTGTGTTACAGCCATTCGTGGTAACTTTGACGATGCACAAAGCGGTGTAAAAGCAATTTTTGCAGATAAAGACGTTGAAAAAACTCTTGATAAAAAAGGTTTGTTCCTTTCGAGTGCAAATTCAATCAACTGGGGCAGGCTTGCTCCGCAGATTGTATATTATGTTTCTGCTTATTGCGATCTTTTGAGATTGAAAAAGATAAAATTTGGAGATCTTATAAATGTGACTGTTCCGACAGGCAACTTCGGAAACTTTTTAGCGTGCTATATCGCTAAAAAAATGGGCGTTCCAATAGGCAAAATGGTATGCGCTTCCAATAAAAATAAAATTCTTGCCGACTTTTTGGAGACTGGTGTTTACGACAGACGACGTGCTTTCTATACAACAGTTTCACCGTCTATGGATATACTTATTTCCAGTAATCTTGAGAGACTTTTATTCATGATTGCAGGAGCCAAACGTTGTGCAGGCTATATGAAAGACCTTTCTGAAAAAGGTCTTTTTGAGATAGAAAAGGATGTTCTGGAAATAATAAAAGAAGATATCTGCGGATTCTACTGCGACGAAGAAAATACAAGTAAAACTATAAATTCTTATTTCAAGTCATATAATTATCTTGCCGATACACACACAGCAGTCGGGCTTTACTGTGCCGGCGAATATAAAAAGCAAAGTAACGATAATGGAGTAATGCTTATAGCGTCAACAGCTTCTCCCTACAAGTTTGCGCCTGCAGTGCTTTCTTCCCTTGGTGAAGCTGTACCCGAAGATGATTTTGCATCTTTAAAAAAGTTGAACGAAATCAGTGGAGTAAAAATACCGATGCGATTATCCTCACTTGAAAAGAAAAAAGTTCGTTTTACTAAGATAATCGATAAAGATGATATGAAAAAAGAAGTATTGGCTTTTGCTTCTGCAATAAAGTAAAAAAATGTGCCGAAATCCCGGCACATCAGATATTATTGATCTTGCTCTTCTTTAAACTTAAAGGTCGCGCAAAGTGTGTCGCGGCTTGCTGTTGCGGATGATGGACCTACCGCTATTTTCCCTGCAACACATTGTGTTCTACCGTCATGGTACTGACAATTTGTTACCGAGCAGCTTATTCCTTTTATCGGTTTTGGGTCTTCGTCAATTATAATTGGATCCATAAACTATGACCATCCCTTTTATGAAATTTTTTATTTTAACGGGTTTCTTCCGCTGTTGCTATTTTCTGCGAAGGTCATTGTTTTTATACTTAGTTTTTGATAAATAAGAGGTGATGATTTATTTCAATATATACAATTGGCGATCTTCATTTGTCACATGGAGCCGCTAAACCGATGGATGTTTTTGGTGTTAAATGGAAAAATCATACCGAACGAATACGTGAGAACTGGCTTTCAACAATCAGAAGTGAAGACACTGTAATTATTCCCGGAGACGTTTCCTGGAGTAAGAAAACCGTTGATGCAACAGAAGATTTTTTGTTTTTAGAGTCACTTCCGGGTAAAAAAATAATTTCCAAGGGCAACCACGATTATTGGTGGCAGACAATGAAAAAGCTGAACGAATTTATGTTGAAGCTTGATATAAAAACAGTAGCTTTTTTATATAACAACGCCTTTGTTTGCGAGGATTTTATTATTTGCGGAACAAGAGGGTGGTTTGTAGATACTGTCTATACTCCCGAGGATGAGAAAATTGTCAACCGAGAAGCAGAACGATTGAAATTATCGCTGGGCGAGGGAATAAAGCTCCAGGAAGAACATCCTGACAAAGAAATTCTTTGCTTTTTACATTACCCTCCTGCTTATGGCGGTATCGAATGTCAGAAAATTACTGCGATTCTTAAAGAATATAAAATAAATCGTTGTTTTTATGGTCATTTACACACAGTTATTCCTGAGCGGTTAACTAAAAAAATCGGCACAACTGAATTAACATTGGTTGCAGCCGATCAAATTGATTTTATGCCGTTATTAATAAGTACAAAAAAACGAACTGCATATTAGAGAATAGTATTATGTACTCTAATATGCAGTTTTTTATAAGCTTTTTACGATTTCCTCTGTATCTGTAGCTATTACAAGCTCCTCGTTGGTGGGTATAACAAATACCTTCACCTTTGAGGTTGCTGTACTTATTTCACAAGGCTTAGTTGAATAGTTCTTCGCTTTATCAAGTTCAATACCGAAAAATTCCATGTTTTTTAAGCTGTCCTGGCGGATATTAGCATTATTTTCGCCTACACCAGCTGTAAAAACTACACAGTCAAGACCATTCATTGCTGCTGCATATGAGCCTACATATTTTTTAATCTGATAGCAAAGTATATCTTGTGCAAGACGTGCTCTCTTGTTTCCGTCCTCAATAGCTTTAGTAATTTCTCTCAGGTCGCTTGATACTCCCGAAACACCTAGGAAACCGCACTTTTTATTCATCCATCCGCTCATCTCAGAAACTGGAATACCCTCTTTTTCCATTATAAAAGGAATTATAGCAGGGTCAATAGTACCACAGCGTGAGCCCATTATAACGCCCTCTAGAGGGGTAAAGCCCATGCTGGTATCTATAACCTTTCCGCCCTTGACTGCCGATATCGAGGAACCGTTTCCAAGGTGGCAGGTTACAATTTTTGTTTCCTCCGGAGCTTTACCTAAAAGCTCAATCGCTTTTTCCGAGACGTAACGGTGCGAAGTACCGTGAAAACCGTAACGACGGATCTTATGTTTCTCGTATAGCTCGTATGGAATCGGGTACATGAATGCTTCTTCGGGCATTGTCTGGTGGAACGCTGTATCAATAACTAACACTTGCGGAGTGTTAGGCATTATTTGAATACAACCTTTTATTCCCAGTAGGTGCGGAACTGTGTGCAGAGGTGCTATATCGCAGCATTTTTCAAGATCAGCGATAACATTTTCATTGACAAGTACGCTCTTTGTAAGCCAGGGACCGCCGTGAACGACTCTGTGCCCTACTGCCGAGATTTCACCCATATCAGAAATACATCCGTATTCTTTATCGGTTAGGCTCTCGACCAAAGCCGAAACAGCCTGTGCGTGTGTTGGCATCGGCATATCCTTTACTACATCCGGCTTGCCTGCAGCCTGATGCTTAAGCCTGCCGTCTAGACCAATCCTTTCGCAGAGCCCTTTTGCCATAACTGCTTTCGTATCCATATCGAAAAGCTGATACTTAAGCGACGAGCTCCCTGCGTTTACAACTAAAACAAACATATATATCTCCTTTTTGCATGGTGTTGACTTTTAAACCGAAAATCATTATACTACCCCTATAAGTAAAAAGCAAGGGTAACTTTAATTATATATAAATAAGCTTTATTTTGATATGTTTTGTTGAAAATTGTCGTGTAAAATAATAAGCTAGTTCCGAAAGGTTTATCCTCGTATGTTTAAAAAGCGTTATGCCGCCATAATAAGTGAATATAACCCTTTTCATTACGGCCATCTTTATCAGATCGAATGCTTAAAAAAAGATTACGACGGCATTATCTGTATTATGAGTGGAAACCTTGTCCAACGTGGCGAGGTGGCAGTTGCCGATAAATATATTCGTGCAAAAGCCGCGCTCATGTGTGGAGCAAGCCTTGTTGTCGAGTTGCCTTTTCCTTTTTGTATGCTTTCTGCAAAAGACTTTGCATCCGCAGGCGTTTATATTGCAGCTTCTTTGGGAGTTGAAGCTCTTGGCTTTGGCTGCGAGGACGATTTTTCGTTATTAACACGCATATCCGATGTTATAACAGACATATCCTTTGAAAAGAACCTGAATAATCTTATAAAGTTCGAAAAAAATCTATCCTTTCCAAAAGCAAAAGAAAAGCTGCTGGAATCTATATTAGGTGCGGCTTCTGCCGAAGTAATTCGTAAACCGAATAATATTCTCACTCTTGAATACCTTGCAGCGATAAAAAAAGGCGGTTATGGTATACTTCCGCATCCTGTAAAAAGGGATATGTCCCTTCGTTCTTCTTCTTCAATTCGTAAAGAGCAGAGCAGGGAAGCCATGCTTTCATTATTACCACCCGAAAGTTCGGGAGTTTATACCGAGCTTAATGAAAGCAAATTTCCGCGCAGAACCGATAATCTTTCGCAATACATTATAGGTACTCTCAGAAATAATATTAATTATAATGATTTTTACGGCACTACCAAAGACTTGTTCAACATTATTATGTCAACCGCTCAAAATGCATCTACTTTCTCCGAGTTAATAGAAGCGTGTCAAAATGCTTTGTATACCGAGGCTAGAGTTCGCAGAAGTGTTTTGTCTATGGTATTTAATATCTCTACCGAAATAGCGTTATGTAAACCTTCATATACTATGCTTTTAGCTGCCGACAGCGAAGGTTGCACTTTCCTTAAAAATCGTAAAAAGCAATTCGGAATACCTGTTATAACAAAACCCTCACATATTAAAAAAGAATCAAACGAAGTGAAAGTTGCTTTTATAAGGGAAGCGGAGCTTGATAATGTGCTTGCTTTATCCGCTCCCAAAGCAGAAAGTATAAATTTAATGGTAAAGACTCCGTTTATATTAAACAATATAAGGTAAAAAATTTCAACGAAAAGGATTTATACAATGCAAAAGCATTTATTCGTCATTAATCCTGTAGCGGGTAAAAAAGACCGCTCCGGCATAATCAAAAAAGCTATTGAACGTATGTTGCTAATAGAACCATATGATATAGCCATTACAACAGGTGTTGGCAACGCAACCGAAATAGTAAAAGAAAGCCTTGCTTCGTTGCCGAGCAATTATTTCCTTAGAATATATTCCTGCGGAGGAGATGGAACGCTCAGTGAGATTATTGACGGTGTTTACCGTTCGAAAAGCAAAAACTGTGCCGTAGGTGCAATTCCGATCGGCTCGGGTAATGATTTTATTAAGTATTTTATTAATATTCCTGCCGAGAAATTTCGTTCTTTACCTGATATGGTAAAAGGCAGAATAGAAACTTGCGATATAATTACGGTAAAAGACAGCAAAAACGAGCAGGAAAGAGTATGTGTAAATATTGTTTCTGCAGGCTTTGACGCTGCCGTTGCAAAAGGTATGAAAAAATACAAGCATTTACCGCTTGTCAGCGGAAGTGCTGCATATAATCTTTCGGTAATCGAATGTGTTATTTCAAAAATGCGTCATAAGTTTTCTCTCGTTGCCGATGGTATCGAGATAAAAGACGTCAATTCTGAGTATCTTTTTGCAATCTGTGCCAACGGGAGCTATTACGGCGGAGGTTTTAAAGCTTCGCCAATCAGTGATATTCGTGATGGTCTCATGGATTTTATACGTATAAAGCCCGTTTCGCGCTTTGCTTTCGCAACATTAATTGGTGCATTTAAAAGAGGAGAGCACCTCGTAAAGATGAAGAAATTTGTTACCCACGCACTTTGTAAAGAATTGAAAATCCTATCGGATAAAGAAATAGATGTAAACATCGACGGTGAAATTATTCCGATGATGAATCCTACGATATCAATTCTTCCGAATGAGATAAATTTGATATTACCGGAGTAAATAAGGAGAGTTAAATAATGCCATTAGTCAAAATCGAAATACTAAAAGGACATACAAAAGTATATAAAGAAANNTCTTTAGGTATACCTGAAAGTGACCGAATTCAACGGCTTTATGAGCTGGATGCTGATTGTTTTGAACATAACAAAACAGATAAAATTACATTAATTGAATTAACAGTTTTTCCCGGAAGAAGTAATGAAATGAAAAGTGCTGTTATCAAGGAAATAAATCGTTTGTTAAGCGAAAGATTAAATATACAACCCTCAGATATTTTAATCATTATAAACGAGCCGCCGCTTGAAAATTGGGGTTTACGCGGTAAACAAACAAGTGAATTAGGTATTAATTATAAGAAAGTATAAATAATCAAAAATGCGATATGGGTTTACTGCCATATCGCATAGTTTTTTATATTTTACTGTGCTGCTTCAATAATTACCGCGAAATCCTCTGCTTTAAGTGACGCACCGCCGATAAGACCGCCGTCTACATTTACCATTGAAAGCAGTTCTTTTGCGTTCTTAGCGTTCATTGAACCACCGTATTGAATTGTAGTTGCTTCGGCAACTTTCTTAGAATAAAGTGAAGCTATAACGTTTCTGATTATGACGCAAACCTCGTCAGCTTGTTCGCTTGTGGCAGTTTTTCCTGTTCCGATTGCCCAG
>DMMZ01000055.1 GCA_003452915.1 Clostridiales bacterium
GCTCTCACAGGTGGCAAGGAGGTAAACGGCGACGTTTGCCCAAGATAGATGATTGTTCAAGACAGAACCCGGCTTACAGGGGCGTGTTGCTAATATTCATGGTAATAGAAATCGGACTGCGTATTTTATATGCAGTCCGATAATTTTAAAAAGTTTGTGTATTTCTTTGGATTTATTTTTTATTATTAAATTATAAACTATCAGAACAATATTTATTTGGTATTATCTTTATTATTTAAATAAATTTTTCTTGTAATCAGAGAAGATATAACAGTTAATATAATAAATGGAAAAGCAAGTATAACCGCTACTTTTAAAGATGATATCCATTTTTCGCTGTTGCCTGCTAAATTTAGAAAAAAATTATTCGAGCAAATTATTATGTAATAAATTACATTCGGAATCAAAACTTTATTTGTTATTCGATAAGAAAAATAACCGTAAAAAATACTGTATAGAAACATTAATGGTAAATAGATTTCAAATAGAAAAGCAAATCCCGCATAATCTTCTTTCATATTTATAGTAGTAGTTTTCCATACAAAAAACAAGCAAATTAAAAAATTACAAAATATTAATAAAAAATACCTTTTGATTATGTATGTATATAATTTATTTTGAATATATTATCTTTCTAAAATATTTTGTTTTCCCTTATAACATCATTAATAACAAAAGGAGATGAAAAGAGTATTTCTTATTATAAGTTAAAATTATATACGTTCTTTTCATAAATTTTAATTTTATTCGCTTTCAAGCAGTCCGTTATTTTTTTGCTATTTTGAGTTTTTAATTGGTGTTATATATTGCATAGATATTCTGTTTTCCGGATTTTTGTCAAAAGTATAAAGCACCAAAACAAAAAACCATTCAAGAGGCTTCATAAATATGTATGTAACATCGGCACTAGCTTTTGTAGTAATATGCTTTGAAAGCGGATAGCCATATTTATCATAAATATAACGTATAAATCTGTGAATTTTAGGAACACGCTCACTTATAAGCTGCTCGAAAGCGTTTGCAACGCAAAGCTGCCTGTTTACAACAATTTTCACCCCGTGCCGAATACCGCATCTGGTTGGTTTAACGACTTTTTTATGCCCGTTTGCCGCTACTGTACATAAATAATGACCTCCATAATCATATTCAATCGGCGGTGGTGAAATCTTCTGTGATAACACCCAATCGCTTGTTTCAGTAAATAATTTTATTACACTGTCGGGTGCTTGACCAAATAGTATGAGTACAATTAACAGAATACCTGCCAACGGTAAAATAAATACAAATCCAAGTATATACCAACTTATACTTTTAGAAAGTATTTTATCACACAAGATAAGAATTGGCTTTTCATATATTACATCCTTACTTTTTCTGTTTTCAATATTTTCTATTATTGCATCTCTCAAAATCGGTATAATACAAATTATATAGTTAAAAGGGAAAAGACAAAGAAAAAATATAGATAAATTTTCTGTTATTTCACCGATTTGATGTGAAAGTTGTACTATCCAAAATATTGAAAAGATAATTCCAATATATGCAGAAGAAATAGCAAAAGCTTGTGTAACGGGAGATGAATTCTTATTTTTTATATTTAACAATAAATAACCTATGGCAACAACAAAAATAATTATAACCAACACGAAAAAATACTTGGATGCAAAAGGCTCGTGATATTTGTTACCGTTATTAGAGTATAAAACTATCTCGTAAGAACTAAATTTTTTCAATGAGTATAAAAAAACAGTTAATAATAAACCACTCCCCGTAGTTATATGAGAAATTATTCGAGCTTTAAAAGGTTTTGGCGAAAATAAATTATAGAGATTTAAACAGGATAATATTAAAGGAACTATTATAATAAAGAAAATAAAAATAAATAATAATGGATGCACAAAAAACATAAATATAACCTCCGATTTAAACAAATATTAACATATTAAAATAATTAAGTCAATTAAATTTCTATAAATGTTAATTTTATTCGCCAATATTCATAAAAATGATTAAAATCTTGACAATTATGGAAAAATGTTATATAATGACAATATAGATAAGTAGATTGGGGTTATATGGGTTGCTAATTCAATTAGAGCAGTCGCAGCAGGTTTTACGCGAGCTGAAAAAAGGTATAGATGAGTTGGCTCAATCTATTAAGGCAGAAGATTTAAAGTTGGAAGTCGAAACAATTGAAGAACATGTGAACGAGCCGGATTTTTGGTCTGATACAAATAAAGCACAGACGATTCTCAAGCATTTAAACAGCAGAAAACGCACTCTTGACAATTACCTGTCACTAAAAAAGAATTTTGAGGATGTAGTTTCACTTACCGAAATGGCAATAGCAGATGAAGAAGAAAGTATGGTAAGCGAAATAATTTTCGAATTAAATTCTGTAAAACAAGCATACGAACAGCAAAGAATAGAGATACTATTATCCGGAGAGTATGACGGAAACAATGCAATTCTTTCCATTCACCCGGGAGCGGGGGGTACCGAAGCTCAGGATTGGGCGGAGATGCTTTATCGTATGTATTCGATGTATGCGGTTCGAAAAGGGTTCAAACTGAAGGTGCTTGACTATCTTGACGGAGACGAAGCCGGCTTAAAGAGTGTAACTGTTTTAATTGAAGGTGTAAATGCCTACGGTTATTTAAAAGGCGAAAACGGGGTACACAGGCTTGTTCGAATTTCTCCTTTTGACTCATCGGGCAGAAGACACACTTCCTTTGCTTCTGTTGAGGTTTTACCTGAATTCAACGACGAAATAGCGATTGAGATTAAGGAAGAGGATTTAAAGATAGATGCACACCGTTCCAGCGGAGCAGGCGGGCAGCATGTCAACAAAACCGATTCTGCGATAAGAATTACACATTTATCGACAGGGATTGTAGTAGGCTGCCAAACAGAACGCAGTCAGGTACAAAACAAAGAAACGGCGATGCGTATGCTCAAGAGCAAGCTGCTTGAGATTAAGGAACGGGAAAATTTCGATAAAATCGAAGACATAAAAGGTATTAAACTTAACATAGAGTGGGGAAGCCAGATCAGATCGTATGTGTTTATGCCTTATACATTGGTTAAGGATAATCGCACCGATTATGAGACCGGTAATATAACCGCTGTTATGGACGGTGAGCTGGAAGAATTTATAAACGCATACCTCAGGCATAACTGCAATATTTAATTTTAAAATTTGAGTAACATTTAAAAAAATCTTTTAAACGTTACTTTCGGCATGAATGCCGGGGAGAATCCGGCACTGCCGGGGAGAGGAATGGTTTTATTTATGAAAAAAACTAAAATGATTATTGGCATTTCGCTTATGGTGCAGTCGCTTGCATTCTTTATTCTGTTTAGGATTTATTGGGGAAAGAAAAAGAGTCTTGCAAAGACTTTTGCAGCATTTGCTGCAGCAGGTGGAGTAGTGGGAGCGTACTGTTTGATCTCCGAATTTAGGGGACTTAAGTGCTGCCAGAATCTGGATGATGAGGAAATCGACGAGGATTTTGCTGATCTTGATGTTTGTGAGGATGATATTCTTTGCTCTTTTGACGAAGCAGAAGAGGATTCATTTGACACTGAGAATGAAGCAGACAAAACTGCCGAATAACATTCATTAAAAACAAATAACGAAAAGTACAGCTAAATGCTGTATTTTTCTGCTATAAAGTGGTTTTTAATAAAACAATAAATTAAAAAATACAAGGAGGTTTTTACATGGAAAAAGGCGGAATTTCGGTTAGTACCGAGAATATTTTTCCAATAATTAAACGTTGGCTTTATTCCGACAAGGATATTTTCGTGAGGGAGGTGGTTTCCAACGCCTGCGATGCGATAACTAAGCATAAGCGGCTTGTTTCGCTTGGAGAGGCTACCGAAAGTGAAAACGAGTATAAAATCGAAATAAAGCTGGACAAAGAAAATCGCACCATCACCTTTACCGATAACGGTATAGGCATGAGCGATGCGGAATTAAAACAGTACATCAACCAAATTGCACTTTCTGGCGCACTCGACTTTATATCTAAATATGAGGGTGAAAATACAAGCGGCAGTGGCATTATCGGTCACTTCGGTCTTGGTTTTTATTCGATTTTTATGGTAGCAGACAGAGTTGAACTTAACACAAAAAGTTTTAAAGATACTCCTGCGGTTCACTGGGAATGCGACGAAGCAGGTCAGTTCTCCATGCAGGAAAGTAACCGTACCCAACGCGGAACAGAGATAATTCTACACGTTTCGGATGCTGAGGTAGGTTACCTTGACAACAGTAAATTTAGCGACATACTAAGTAAATACTGTTCGTTTATGCCTTATGAAATTCACATGGAAAAGGAAGGAAAAGACGAGGTCATCAACGATACAAATCCGTTGTGGCAGCGTAACCCCTCCGATATCAAGGATGAAGAGTATAAGGATTTTTATAAAAAAGTTTTTTCTGATTACAAAGATCCTTTGTTTTGGGTGCATATAAACGCCGATTATCCGCTTAATTTCAAGGGAATATTGTATTTCCCTGCACAACGCAGCGACTTTGAGCCGCTCGAAGCAGAGGTTAAGTTATTCTATAATTCGGTTTTTGTGGCTGATAACATAAAGGAAGCATGCCCCGAATTTTTATTAAATTTAAAAGGCGTTCTGGACTGTCCTGAGCTGCCGCTCAATGTCTCCCGAAGCTATTTACAGAATAACGTTTACATCAAAAAGGTTTCTTCACATATCGCTAAGAAGGTCGGAGATAAGCTCAATACCTTGTTTAATAACGAACGTGAGGGCTACGAAAAAATATGGGATGGTATCAAACCGTTTATTGAATACGGTTGTATGAGAGACGACAAATTCTTTGAGCGTGTGGGAGAAATCGTTCTTTTCAAAAAGCATTCCGGCGGTTATACTATGTTATCCGAACAAATTAAAGATAGCACTGCCGAAAAGACAAACATTTATTACGCAACAGATGTTGTAGCTCAGAGTTATTATATTGAGCTTTTCAAGAACAAAGGCTACGAAGTAATATTATGTGAAATGCTTATCGACGCTAATTTCTTACAGTTCCTTGAGGGTAAGAATACAAAGGTTAAATTCCTGCGTGTCGACTCGGATTTTGCGGATATTAATAACACGAGTGATGAAGAATCGAAGGACAACAAATCACTTGAGAAGCTATTCAAAAAGTCAATCGGAAACGATAAGCTGACTATAAAATTCGTTTCTCTCGGCGAGAACGACGCTCCCGGGCTTATTTCAATAAGTGAAGAAAGCCGCCGCATGGCAGATATGATGAAAGCATACCGTATGGGTGGAATGGGTGAAGATGCTTTCCCGACCGAGGAAGTTTTAACCGTTAATACAAGCGCACCGCTCATCAAAAAGCTCTCTGATATGGATAAGAAAAAGAGTGAAAAACTTGCAAAGCATATCTATATGTCGGCTCTGCTTCTATCCCGCCGTCTTACACCAGCGGAGACAAATGATTTTATCAACTTGAATACAGATTTATTAGGATCATTATAAAATTAAAAAAGAAAAGGGCTGTACCGCAAAAAGCGATATGGTTCTTTTTTTTATATTCCTCTTAAATTTTTAATATATATTTTTATCGTAATATATCCTTAGTGAAAAATTAGTAGCTTTTGAAAAGATAGTGATGTTAAAAATGCTTGTAAATAACATTTATAGATAACAAGAATACAATATAACAGGCACTTTAATTAAAATAATATGTTTTATTGGAGGGTGTTATTATGAGTGAGCGTGATAGTTGTTATATTGATATAACTTGTTCAAAAAATAATTGTAATGATTGTAATGATTATAAAGATTGTAATGATTGTAAGCATTGTCCATGTCCGCCACCTAACCCGTGCTGTTGTATAGGACCTGCCGGTCCAGCAGGTCCGCAGGG
>DMMZ01000065.1 GCA_003452915.1 Clostridiales bacterium
AAGGTATCAAGTAATATAAAATAACAGTACTGTCCGGTTAAGGACACAAAACAACTTCATAAATATAATAAAAAATAATTAGTTAGATGCTGTTAAAATATTTTTCTACTTGAAAAAAAATTCATAGCTTTTCACAAAAAACATTAAGGAATAGCTATGTATCAGGGTAAAACTGTATTTTCACAAATCATGACTTTCATTTCAAAATATGAATTTAAAAAAATAGTTGATAGTTACGGTGGAGACTATAAAACCCGCCGTTTTACTTGTTGGAATCAATTATTATCAATGGCATTTGCACAATTAACCTACAGAGAAAGTTTAAGAGACCTGGAGACATGTCTGGAAGCGCAATCTCAGAAACAATATCATTTAGGATTCAGAAGTAAAGTCAGTAAATCGACATTGGCGGATGCAAATGAAAAACGTGATTGGCGTATTTATCAAGATTATGCGCAATTATTAATTCGTGAAGCAATAGAATTATATTCGGAAAATGAATTTTCAGTAGAATTAAAAAATGCTGTTTATGCAATAGACTCAACAACAATAGACCTATGCTTAAGTTTATTCCCGTGGGCTAAATTCAGAAAAAAGAAAGGTGCTGTAAAACTTCATACACTTTTAAATTTAAGGGGAAATATACCAGTAATAATTCATATCACTGATGGTTTGACACACGACGTAAATTTTCTTGATGAATTAATTAGTGTCGGAAAGAAAAGGTATCAAGTAATATAAAATAAAAATATTTACAGAACAGAAACAAGCACAAAGAAATCTAAAAGATAACAACCAAAACAATTAAAATCAAACAAAATCATAGGTAGAATGAGTGTTAATAGGTATTTTTGTACAAATAAAAAAGAGATGTACAACAATCTTCGCAAAAAAACATGAGGCAAATAATAGAGAGCCAGCTCCAATTCGGGGAAGTAGATATAAGCCAAATAAAACCTGATTTTAAATCCAGAGATGCCATAGACAAGGCAGTGATAGGATTGCAATATATATACATGAACCCGGAAATAAGAGAGAAGATATTTCAATTATTAGAAAAAATAATACCGTCGAATATATCGCAAAAGACGGGTCGTCCTGGGATGGAATTATGGAAAATATTGGTATTGGGAATAATGCGCCAGTTATGTCATTGGGACTATGATGTATTGCAAAATATGGCAAACAATCATAATTTATTACGACAACTACTGGGACACAACCCGGAGCACGGATGGGAAAAGGGATATTATTACGAACTGCAAACACTTAAAGATAATGTGCCAATGCTGACGCCAGAGATATTAAAGGAGATAAACGAAATGGTAGTAAAATCGGGACATAAAAAATTTAGCAGTAAAAAAAAAGACGAATTACGATGTAGTGCGGATTCATTTGTAGTCAAGACAGACATACATTTTCCGAGCGACATAAGTTTACTATACGACAGTATAAGAAAAGCAATAATGCTGACCAAAGCGTTATGCGAGAGTATGGAGAAAGCCGGATGGCGACAGGGAAAACATAATATAAGAACGGTCAAGAATGAAATGAGAAAAATACAAAGGGCGAAACACGGTGGAAAATCCAAGAGCGAAGAAAAAATGAAAGCATTTCATCAGGAATATATATTAAACGCATCGAAATTATTGTGCAGAGTCAGGGAAACAATAACAGAGATGATTGAAGACAGTAAAATCAACATGATTGAAGTAGTCCATCTAATGGAGATAGAAAAATATGTAAAATACGGAGAACAGCAGATAGATTTGATAAACCGGCGTGTATTGTGTGGAGAAAAGATTCCGGGCGTAGAGAAGATATTTTCAGTATTCGAGCCATACACACGATGGATAAGTAAAGGTAAATCAGGAGTACCGGTAGAGTTTGGGCTGCCGGTAACGATATTAAAAGACCAGTATGGATACATATTGGATTATGAAATAATGGAAAAAGAAAATGATGTTGATATTGCAGTACCGTTGATAGCAAGGGCGAAAGCAAAATATCCGGCAATCAAATCATGTAGTTTTGACAAAGGTTATTGGTCGCCGGAAAACCGGGAACAAATGTACGAACTGATTGATATAGCGGTCATGCCAAAGAAAGGACGACGCAACAAAGCACAGCAAGCCGAAGAGAGTTCCAAAGAATTTAAAACATTACGCAAACAACACTCAGCGGTAGAATCATCGATTAATGGATTGAATCATTGCGGACTGGATAAATGTTACGATCATGGGATTTATGGATTTAAACGTTGTGTAGGATTATCTATATTGGCAAGGAATATCCATACATTAGGCAATCAGATAAAAGAGCAAGAAAATAAACGAAAGCGAAGAAAAATCCACAAAAAAGCGGCTTAGAAAACGAGTAATACCGTTAATTCAAGGGATAACTATGTCCAATTATTTTTAAAAACAATAAATTATGATAAAACATCAGATTATTCAAGCACAAACCTTACGATTTAAAAAATAATACAAAAATATTAGATTAAAAAATCGACTATAAATGAGTTCAGGTTAACAGATGTTAAAAAAATGACTGTTTTCTGTCAGACACTACTTATATCCAGGAACAAAATAATAATCAAATTATAACATTTATCTTTCCAAATCCTTCCAAAGACATACTAAGCATAAAAACCAGTAAATCA
>DMMZ01000049.1 GCA_003452915.1 Clostridiales bacterium
TGCCTTGGACTGTTGTATTGTTAGCGCTGTAGCTAAATTGCCCTGAAATATTTCTATCGATTGTAGTAGAAGCATTCCCTATAGTATGTACTTGATTTCTATCAACCGTTGCACTAAGCCCCTCTCCGATTTCAAGGTTCTCGCTCATCCCGGCAGTTCCGGCATCCATGGTATCATGAATAGTAACACTCCCGTAACCTCCTTTTTGAACTCGTAGGTTAGCTTGGGCTTTAACACTATTCGTTCCGTCGTTATCTATAACAACATTTCCTGCTTCACTAACAGTAAACTTATTAGTAGAATTAACACCATCGTCATCGTTGAACACTATTGTTAGATTTTCAGTATCTGTTATCCCCATCTGATCGATGAGTTCTGTATCTGAGTCCGTAGACAAATTACCCCAATCGAAATCATTCCCGATTGTGATGGTTTTAGTAGCTTCATTATATGATGCACCCTGTATCTCGGCCATATTTTTTCTTCCTTTCAAAGTTAATCTAGAAGCACAATAAGGCTCTAAATAATTAAGAATATAATCCTTTAATTGTTTGAGTTTGGCATTTTTTAGTACTTATCACCTCCAAAGCATTGACTGATTACATATATATCTGGTTTTTATTTAAAAAAATTGTATCGATTTTTTCTGTTTTATCATAAAACATCTGCCACGCTAATAGCGTTATGCCCTAATTTAACTTATCTTAAACCCAGATAATCCCTTTGCGTTTTCAATAAGAATCAATTTGGGCAATAAATATAGAGTTAGTAATCATAAAAAGATTGATTGGTTGCCCCTCCGGTATAGGAATGATACTATAAAAGAATTAAAATAATGTATCAGCAGAGAAATCATGACAAATATCGACATCCAAACAAGCTTAAATGAGTGCATAGAAAGCTATAACGCAGGGCAAATGCAGCAAGCAAAAGAACTATGTCATAAAATTCTTGAAGAAGACCCTGAAAACGTAACCGGGCTATATTTGTTGGGAACAATCTATGGTAATAATAATAATAATAATGAGAAAGCAAAGGAATTAATATCAAAAGTTATTCAAATAATTCCTGAATTTCCTGATGCCTATTTAAAGTTAGCTATAATTTTCCAGGAACAAGGCAATCTCTCATCTGCTATAGAAAATTACCATAAGGCTATCTCCTTAAAGCCTGAAAACCATCAAGCTATCTACAATCTTGGTGTTGCACTACAAGAACAGGGGAACCTCCAAGAAGCTATTAAAAATTACAAAAAAGCTATTGCCATAAAACCTGATTATCATCAAGCTTTTTACAATCTTGGCATCTCACTTCAAGAACAGGGTGACTTCCGAGAAGCTATCGAAAATTACAAAAAAGCTATTGCCATAAAACCGGATTATCATCAAGCTTTCTACAATCTTGGCAACGCACTTAAGGAACAAGGTCACCTGCTGAAAGCTATTGAAAGTTACAAAAAAGCTATTGCCATAAAACCCGATTATCATCAAGCTTTTTATAACCTTTGTAATATCCTGCAGAATAATAATTATCTTAAAGACGCGACTCATCTGCATCGAAACAAAAAATTTCAGCAATTGAAGGACCTAGTTAAAATAAACAATGCGTTATTATTGCCACCTATTTATAAAGATAAAAAAGACTTACTTCACTGGAGAAAGCGGCTATATAAAAACGTACGGAAAGGAATTACTGATAACTGGAAAATACATCAGTCTCAATTAAGTAGTGTTTTAGGAATATTTTACCTGGTTTATCAAGGATACAATAACAAAAAAATCAACTCGTATATTGCACAAATGTTGAGTCCCTCGGTACCTGCCGCGGTTATTGACGTCGACCCTAATAAAATTGACAGTGAACTTCAACTTTACAACCATTTCGAGCAAAAAAGCACTAAACAGAAAATTAAAATAGGTTTTATTTCTACTTTTTTTCACGCACATTCAGTTACGGATTTTTAGAGGAAAGATTTGCAAAAACCATTCCTGCTTCCATACTTAATCGTATTCGCTTTTTACCTTCCGCAAAAAAAGACGATTTCTTACAAATTATTAGTCATTCAGCTGTGATATTAGATACCTATCATTTCGGCGGCGGCAACACCAGTCTGCTGGCTCTGGCCGGCGGTACACCGATTGTAACGCTTCCATCGCGGTATTTACGGGCGCGCTGGACATACGGCTATTACCAGCTCATGGGATTACCCGATTGTATAGCAAAGAATAATACCGAGTATATCCGCTTGGCTGTTAAACTCGGAACAAACAAACTTTTTCGTCAAAAAATAAAAAAAACAATTCTGGAAAGAAACNNACTCAAAGACAAATTTGATCGCGTACCCATTCTGGCTAAAAAAATTCAGTCCCCCAGAAGGATATATAAAAAAATCTGATATAATAATTATCAGTTCAATAAATTATGCTGGCCCGGAATGCCAGGATAATAAATAGTTAATGCAGGAGTATAATGATGTATCGATGTCCTTTGTGCTTAAAGAACATGCCCGGCCCAACGTGTACTTGCGGCTACGAATATAAAACAATTGGTTCTATAAAAGATTTTTCAAGTCAAAAACTATATTGGAACCAGGTTCCTCAAGATGTTATGAATAAAGCGCTTGAATCGGCTGATGACACAAGAACTATTGCCAAAAAACTTTTCGGTAGCGATTCTTATATGTACAGATATATTTTCGAAGAAAACCGTGCCTGCTGGAAAAAGCTTTTTGACTTACAAAACAGTACTGTTCTCGATATTGGTTGCGGCTGGGGAGCACTCCCGATAGAATTCAGCAAATCCGCAAAAAAAGTCATCGCATGTGACAGCACGCTGGAAACGTTAAAATTCGTCGAAAAACGATTGGCAGAAAACGAGAGGACCAATGTTGAGCTTGTCTGCATTAACAGCCTTTCAGCTCTC
>DMMZ01000035.1 GCA_003452915.1 Clostridiales bacterium
GAATCACTTAAAAACCTTGTACCGCGACACGCATCTAGTTCACAAACCTTGTACCCGGACGGCAAAAAGCGCGCCGTGGCTTCCTCGCCACCGGGACTACATCGCGGCTAAAGAACCGGGACTGATTACCGGATGGCTTCGTCAGCCAACACTTACTTACTTTATTGCCAGGCCGTTATGGGCACTAGCGCTGAACCAGAGCAGTTTACCTTGACATATTTTCAACACTTGACAACCTTTGTTTACCCAGACAAATCCGATATCAGCGCAACTAGCCTATAACGGCAGTATGGATTATTTTCATTTTAAGAATAAAGTTTCTTAACTTTGCACATACAAAACCATAATATTCTTAAAATCATCAACCTAAAAAGTTTTGAGGTATGAAAAACAGAGTCTCCATAGGCCTGACTGCAACAATGGTTTTGATGTTCTCCCTTTCGAGTTGTACAAAAGACGGTTATCTACCATCCCAAAATGACTTTCTAAAAAAGGTTAAACAAGGTGATTATATTGTTAAGGAGATTAATTATAATCAGGATAATCTCGTTTCTGAGGTAAACAGCACATTATTTTATAGAAAATTTTACTATAACAAGGATCTCAGGCTGATAAAGGAAGAAGTAGCTATTTCACCTGATGCTGCTAGCTCGTCAGTAATTCCTGGATCAACACATGAATTCGTGGATCCTAAGAAAACAGGTATTTCAATGTACCATTTGTATGAATATGATAATAATGGCAAACTCACAAGCCAATTAAACTACATTCCAAAGGATGGTGAAGATGAGTTTAGATCAAAAAGAACTTTTGAGTACAATGACAATAATTTGATTTCTAAAGATCTGCTTTATAATGGAGATAATGAAGTTACACAATTCAGGACTTATCTGTATGACTCTAATGGTAATGTTATCGAACAGAATTATTATAGCTATTTATTTATACCTTCTGGCACGGGTCCTAAACATTTATCCAAAACAACTTACCAACATGATTCTTTCTCTAATCCATACAAAATATTTGAGCAATCGGGATATCCAGGTATTTACACAAATAAGAATAACATAATTAAAACGAAAACAGTTAATTATGACCCTGTTCCTGGACTTCCTGCTATCTCAGAATCAGAGACATCTTATGAGTACAACCATATTACTGGATACCCGATAAGGGTTATAAATGGAGAGGAATTCATATACTAATAAAATAACTACTGCCCATAACACGGACAATGGGTAAGTTGTTTGTCACACTTTTTGCTTTTGCTCCTGCTCCCTAGCGTGAGTTTATTATAAAACAAGGGATAAAGCCCCATAACCTTCAGATATACATAAAGATACATGTTATTTATTTGTATACACCAACATTTTTAATTTTAGGCTGTTCATTATGGGCGTTTTTTATACCTAAGGCTATCATAATTCTTTTCTCGACTTCGTTCATTTCCTCAAGCTTATAAGTTGCTTTTGGTTTACCGGTTTTTTTCGATTCTTCCAGCATTGTTCCAAGCCGGATATTATTGAGCAGGTCCAATAAATTATCCAGGTTTCCCGCGTAACCGGCTTTAAGTTTTGCCTCTCTCCAAATAATGCTTGATAATAAATATCCAATAACACAAATAAAATAATGCACCTTTATCTTCTGGTCAGTCCAGTGATATTGTGGCTTCAGGGCTAAATGATATGAGTTCTTCATATTTTTAAAAGCATGTTCAATTTTTGATTGGCCATAATAAGCGGTGATAATCTCCTGGCTTGTCCATTCATGCCTGTTGGTCATGATAATCCTGAAGCCAGGTTTTTCTTCAACGCAATGAAGTTGCTCGTTATCGATATAGTAGTCCATATAATATTTACCATCTTCTATCTCAATCAGCTTCCATTTTATTACATCTTTCAAATATTGACCTTCTGTGATGGTTCTGATTTTTTTTTCTAAAACCTTCCGGTCCCGTTTTTTCCCTTTTGGATTTGCAAGGGCCTTCTGGAGTTCCTTCAAACTCTTTTCCTTTTTATCAAGGCTTTGATAAATACCCTGGATTTGACCTGCCTTTAACCGATCCGACACAAATACCAGTATCGTTTTTTCATCTCCCCATATAATACTTTTTTCGCGATATACAGCCAATGTTTCGTAGTTTACTGTTATGTTAGTCATTCCTTCTATTGCCCTGTCAATGACCTCTTTATGATAATAAGGTGTTAAAGCTCCTACATAATAAAACCCTAAACTTTTCACAATAGCAAGGTTTTTCTTCGAGTTGCTCCCACGGTCGAAAACCAAGGTATGAGTATCCTGGTTCAATCCTAATGATTGCATCCTGTCTTTGATCTTTTCAACTACCTCTCTGAAAACGGTGCCGTCTTGTAAGTTGCCCTGATAACTGTGATGAAACAAAGGGATATAATCTTCTTTGCTGACAACCATGGCAAGACCTACCTGACGCAAGTCATTTCTTTTTTGCTTATTGTTGCCTCTTTGAGCAATATCACAGTGAGTGTTAGTGGTGTCGATATAGGTGAAAAAATTGGTCGTGTCGTAAAACAGGGTATCTGTATGGATCTTGTAGACTTCAAGTAACCGTTGCAATATCTCCTGCTCGGCAAGGGATATGGCATCTTCAGGAAAGCTGTCCATTAAATCCCAAAAATGTTGACTATCAACCTTGATCAGGTTACAGCGCAGAAGATATTCTGCCGATGTGGTTTTTGCCCAGTTCCACCATCCCATTTTAATGGTTGGCATGCATACACGCCCGATGGCTCCCAGTAGAAAGGTGATCCCTGCAGTCAAATTATTTCTTACAGGTTTTTCTGCCACATAATGGCGGGAAGCCTTAACATACTTATTTAAAATATCAACAATTTCAAGCTTAGCGGCAACATTTATTAATGCGCAGACGGCTCCATGAGAATATGACTTGAGTTTTAGTTCGTAAAGCCCCTGTAATCGTTTCAACAGGTCATCTGCTTTGCCGAGATAAGCCAGGACAACCGGCCTTGGTTTGCCATTCACCCTTCTGGATTCTACTATATACCAGTATTTGTAACCTCTTGATTTTTTACTTTGTATAGTTGCCATAATTAGTGTACACATATGATTTGTATACACAATTATATACTATTTATTAGTGTATTGCAAATATATTTATCAACATTAATTAGTGTATACAGAATAATTGTGACAAGAAAAGATCAATTTGATTGATATTCAATCCATTGCACTCTTGAAAAAAACTTTAATGCTGGATTTATGATAAACTCACGCTAGTAATAATATGTTTTCAAAGAATTATATTTACTTTAAGATAAAGAAATGTTTAAAATAATTAATGGAAAATTATGCTCAGATTATTTTGGCAAAATAAAATAAAGTTCAATTGGGTTTTCGGACTTATATTGATTTTACTTTTTGGAATACCTAGGTTTATTATTGTTCTTAATGCAAATGTTATTGGCAATTACGGTTATATTTCAATAATATTCCTTCTTATGTGGATCACACCGTGGATATTTCTGACTAAAGAAGGTAGAAGTTATATTGGGATCCGTAAGTCGACCAATTCTCGATGGCTATTATACTCTTTTCTGGGGGGAGCCGCTTTTTGTGTAATAGTATTTATTGTCGGCATCCTGATTTTTAATCATTCTTATAGCAACTGGTTTGTGTATATCTCAAAGTCTTATCAGTCAATAGGAATTATTTCAACAGCTTCACAAAGACTGACATACTTCTTGATATACTCTCTAGTTGGTATGACTTTTAGCCCGATTGGAGAAGAATTGTTCTATCGGGGAATTGTGCATGGTAGTTTTGTCAAAGAGTTGGGAGAACAAAAAGCATCAATAATTGATAGTCTAGCTTTTGCATTAACCCATCTGGCTCATTTTGGTATTNNTATGTCTGGAGATTGGCACTTTTTATTTATACCTGCGATATTGTGGGTGATATTTATGTTTATAACAAGTAGAATATTTTTTATATGTAAACAGAAAACTGGTTCTATTTATGGAGCTATAATTAGTCATGCAGCTTTTAATTTGACCATGATGTACCTTATTTTCTATCATATTTTAAAGTAATTAAAACCTAATTATTGCATGACAGTTCCTGCTGATGATTATACTATTAATCCATGCCTAAGCATAACACGGATGGTATAGGTAATTGNNGGTCCTCGGTTGCCTTCAGCAGCCCGAACAGCTTAGTAATCAGCTCCATAAGTCTATGCGATCAAAATCATTTCCTCTTATCAAACTTTCGGTACCGTGACTAATCCTGCTACTGTGACAATGTCAATAGGGCTGCTGGCCGACGCGCCGTTGTCATGGTTTTTGCATCGCCATCTGGACTATTTTATCTTGACGTGACAACTTTGCGCCATCTATCGGGACTCAGTCATCTGGACAACTTTGCCAGGACGAGAAAACTCACATCCGTTTACCGGAACTGTGCAAAAACACATGCCAACCCTGACTCAGACGGCAACTCCCCATACCACCGGGCCGTTATATGCAAGCCGGGGTTGTGAATGACAATTAAAGCCTTTAATCGAAAGTCAGTTTAAACATGATAGTTC
The DNA here is from genome assembly GCA_003452915.1 of Clostridiales bacterium. Lineage (GTDB taxonomy): Bacteria > Bacillota > Clostridia > Oscillospirales > CAG-382 > UBA1049. The sequence continues at coordinate 4,583 of DMMZ01000035.1, forward strand.
CAACCCGCAAAAGCAAGAGTTTGGCAGCAACTAACTCAACCTGAAAACGGCTGCCAAACACATGCTTTTTTTGCTTTCGCACCGGACTTAAATAAAAAATGTGACAAAATAAAATTTAATCTTATTCAGGATATGGCAATCCCGCCGTTATTTATAAAATTATCCTTGACAAGAAAGATCCGAATCATCTATCGGGACTTTGCCTTCCCGCCGTGTTTTATAAAAATAACTCTGACAAGAAAAAACTGAACCATTTATCGGGACTTGGCCATCCCGCCTAATTTTTCAAAATACGCCTTTGATAAAACAATGTCAATAAATAAAATGATTATACCAGCATTTAGCTTAATTCAATCGTTGATTTAATAAATTGTCTTTTAATTCTGAGGAAATTTCGAAAGCATTTTCACCTGCTTTAAGCATTTACGAAGTAAATACTCTTTGTAAAACAATAATTGATAATGGAGATTTGAGAAATTATACTACAAAAGATGAATTATCATAAAAAATGATCGCAGTATTGGTGATAAATGCCACCCATGAGGCATACCACACCAAAAAGTATTTAGCAGAGGATGAAGAGTATAATGTATCACCTTCTCATACTACTGTTACAGGAGATAATGTAATAATTGGAAATAATTATGGGAGCATTAAACAAGCAGATAATTTTGTTGGTGCAGAAAATAGTTCGGATAAACCAAAATGGTTAAAATGGGTAGGGTGGATATTAGCTGCTGTGCTTGCTATTTTCGGCATTGCTGAATTAATTCAAAAACTATTCTTTAACTAGATTATACTGGTTATGATAAAAGTCAGTTATACAAAATACACCTTTTCAATCCCTCTATGTCCTTCAGAAAATATTTATGAAGCATGGAAAAGAACACTACCCCTTGTGCCGAATCTTGATATTGAGCCTAAATAAAACTTTTAATAAATTAAATCCTGTTATAAAAGTAGCATCCAAAATAATAGGTATTAGCATATTGATACTTTCATTGATTTATTTAATCTTTATGGAACTTTTTTCAATAATTAAACCTGGAGGGGTCTTTGATTTGATATATGCGTTCTTATCAGTAGTTTTATTGTTCGTTATTACATATTTGATCATCTCTACTATATCTTCCTATAAAAGTTATAGGACTTTTAGATCGGATTCTAAAAGGCATTATACGAAATTGAAAGAACTTATTATAAAGTCAAATAACTATTCAGATTTCCAACTTAACTATAATGCTCAATTTCGAACAAAACAAAATGTGAATCCTTCAGCATACGATACATTAGATCAAAAGCTTAATAACTTATATCCTGTTAATGAAACGTTTGGAATCAAG
>DMMZ01000008.1:0-13291 GCA_003452915.1 Clostridiales bacterium
GAAATTGCGGTGAGAATAATTAGAGCTTGCAAGGAGATGGGAGTTGCCACCGTTGCTGTTTTTTCTGAAGCGGACAGCAACGCTATGCATGTCGGACTTGCCGACGAGAGCTATTGCATAGGTCCTGCACTGCTTAAAAATAGCTATTTAAATATGAGTGCAATACTTACTATTGCGGTTGCAAGCAAAGCAGAGGCTATACATCCCGGATATGGATTATTGTCCGAGAACGCTAAGTTCGCTTCTTTGTGCGAGCAGTGCGGAATAACCTTTATAGGTCCTTCTAGCGATACTATATCAAAAATGGGCGATAAAAACGAAGCCCGTATAACAATGAAAAATGCAGGTGTTCCGGTTATACCGGGCAGCGAAATAATAAAAGATTTACCTCAGGCTAAATTTGAGGCTTTAAATATCGGCTATCCAGTTATGTTAAAAGCAAGAGCAGGTGGCGGCGGCAGAGGAATACGCATAGTTAGAAACGAATCCGAGCTGGAGTTGGCTTTTATGTCAGCAACAGCAGAGGCGAGAAGTGCTTTCGGCGACGGTGAAGTTTATATGGAAAAGTATCTTTTTCCCGTCAAGCATATTGAGGTTCAGGTAATATGCGACAAGCATGGAAATATTGTCTGCCTTGGTGAGCGTGAATGTTCTGTTCAGCGTAAAAATCAAAAAATTATTGAGGAAAGCCCATCCTCTTCCATTACTCCTAAAATCAGAAAAGCGATGAACGAGGCAGCAAGGAAGGCTGCAAAATCTGTTAATTATGAAGGTGTCGGTACAATAGAATTTCTGTTGGATAAAGACAAGAACTTCTATTTTATGGAGATGAACACCAGACTTCAGGTCGAGCATCCCGTTACCGAAATGGTGACAGGAATTGACTTGGTTAAGTGGCAGATAAGAGCAGCGGCAGGATTGGAGCTAGATTTTAATGAGGAAAATACTCCAATAAGAGGTCATGCGATCGAATGCCGCATAAATGCGGAAGACCCGATGGACGGTTTTCGTCCATCCTGTGGCAAAATATCACTTTTACATTTTCCGGGTGGACCATGGGTTCGTTTTGATACCGCGGTTTATCAGGATTATGTAGTTCCTCCGTTTTATGATTCGCTTATAGGCAAACTTATTGTACACGCAAAAACACGTGAGGAAGCTATCAGAAAAATGCGTGCCGCACTTTGTGAATTGGTTGTTGAGGGTATCCACACCAACACTGATTTGCACCTAAGTATACTTTCCGATATCGAATTTTTCTCAGGCGCATATACGACCGACTTTCTGACAAGAAAGGATTTTAAATAATTTCTTATGTTTACTAAAGATCTTTTTAAAAAGCCAAAGAATGAATTGGAATCAAGCTCCAAAGATAAAAAAGCTCCTGCGGTTTGTATACCGGAAGAGCTTTGTATAAGCTGTCCTTCCTGCAAGAAACCTCATTTCAAGACCGATGTAAACGAAAGCAGCGGTATCTGTCCGTCCTGCGGACATTATTTTAAGATTGGTGCTCGTGCCAGGATAGACATTATTGCAGATAAAAAAAGCTTTATCGAGCATGATAAAAAGCTCACTTCGACCAATATAATTGCTTTTCCTGAATATGACGACAAGATAGATAAAGCTAAAAAAGAAAGTAAGGAAAGTGAAGCTGTAATCACCGGTGTATGCAGCATAAGCGGTTACGCTTGTGCAATTTTTGTTATGGAGCCACGCTTTATTATGGGCTCAATGGGAAGAATCGTTGGCGAAAAAATTACCAGATTATTTGAATTCGCTACAAAAAAAGGACTTCCTGTGGTTGGCTATACCGTTTCGGGTGGAGCCAGAATGCAGGAGGGCATACTATCGCTTTTACAGATGGCAAAGGTAAGCGGTGCAGTAAAAAATCACAGTGATGCAGGGAATCTATATGTTACTGTGCTTACAAATCCCACAACAGGCGGAGTAACCGCAAGCTTTGCGATGCTGGGCGATATTATTATTGCCGAGCCGAATGCTCTTATTGGTTTTGCTGGTCCGAGAGTTATCGAACAAACTATGCGGCAGAAGCTTCCGCAAAACTTTCAAAAAGCCGAATATCTGCTTGAAACAGGCTTTATCGATGGGATCGTAGACAGAAGAGAACAAAAAGAGTACCTAAGAAAAGTGCTTAAAATCCATGGAGGTAAAGTCTGATGGCTGCGAATACAACCGCTTATGATAAGGTTATGGCAGCGAGAGCAAAGGGAAGACCTACCGCTGCTGATTTTATAAATAATATTTTTGTAGATTTTACTGAAATGCACGGCGACCGTCGTTTCGGAGACGATTCCGCTATTATATCAGGTATCGCACTTCTAGGTAACATTCCCGTTACCGTCATCGGAATAGAAAAAGGACATGACACTAAGGACAAAATAGCTCGCAATTTTGGCCAAGCTCATCCCGAGGGTTACCGAAAAGCACTTCGGCAGATGAAGCTTGCAGAGAAATTTGGGCGTCCGATAATAACTTTTGTGGACACACCCGGCGCATACTGCGGAATTGATGCGGAATCTAGAGGACAGGGTCAAGCTATTGCCGAAAATCTTTATGAGATGATGACGCTTAGAACTCCTGTTATTTCTATTTTCATTGGCGAGGGCGGAAGCGGTGGTGCACTTGCACTTGCGGTTGCAGATGAGGTTTGGATACTCGAAAATGCTGTTTATTCGGTTATTTCCCCAGAGGGCTGTGCAAGTATTCTCTGGAAGGATTCTAAGAAAGTAAAAGAAGCAACCGAATGCTTAAAAATGACCGCCGAAGACCTTATAAGCTTGGGAGCGGTTGAGCGAATTATAGAAGAAAAGGGCGATATTTCGCTTGTTTACAAAAGCCTGTTAAAGCAACTCAACGATGCTCTGGCACCGTATAATATTACTCAGGGTAAAGAAAAGAAGCTTGAGGAAATGCTTAAAAAAAGGTATAAAAAGTTCAGAAAGATAGGTGAGCTATAATGATTGCGATTGTTACCGATAGCACAATCGGCTTAACCAAAAAAGAAGCCGCTGCCTACGGTGTCCGCATTGTACCTCAAAATTATATTGTGAACGGCAAGACCTATAAAGAAACTTATTTTGATTCGTTAGGCGATTTTACTTCATTAATTAACGAACCGGATGCGGTTACAGAAACAAGACAACCAAGTGTAGAGGATTTTTACAACGCCTTTAATCACTTGACTAATAAAGGATATGAAATAATCTGTATTACTATATCATCAAGATTAAGCAGCGCCTATTATAATGCTGTATTGGCAAAAAAACAGCTTGCAAGTGGACGTGTAGAGATTATTGATTCATCCTTAGCCGCAGGCGGAATGTATCTGCTTGTACGCAGAGCAAGGTATCTTGTGTATAACGGTTTAAGCTTTGAAGAAGTTGTCGGCGGAGTATATAAATATATTTCTTCGATAGAAACACGCTTTTCTGTTGATGATCTCACTCTTTTACGAAACAGCCACAGACTTAGCTCGGTAAGAAAATCTGTCAGAAATATCCTTAACCGCAAGCCGCTACTTCGTCTATCGGGCGGAGCGATCGTTGCGGAGGATATTGCAATCGGAAGCAGTGATAACATAAAAAAAATGTTTGGCAGCATTCCGTATAACGCCGCAAACATAATAATTCAATATATAACGCATTCACAGCGTGTTGATACGATATTAAGACTGGCACGCCGTCTATTCCCCGACGCTCTGGTTGAACGCAGACAGCTCGGTCCAGTGTTGGGTATCCATCTCGGCTGCACCGTTATTGGTATTGTCTGGAGTATAAGATAGAACTATATTTGACTTGAAACCGCTTGCATTATACCGATTCTAGCTAGAAATGTAAATAAAAAATCTTCGTAAAACCGCACATATCAAAGCTTTTACTCGATTTTTTATACATTTATTATACTGGAATCGGTATTCGCGTTTTTTGTTGACATATCTTGTTAAAATGATTATAATTATTGCAAATAAGGGAGTGAGTAATATTGAGCCTTACGGATGCGTTGATGCTTTACAGAGACAGCGGAATTTATCCGTTCCATATGCCGGGGCATAAGAGAAATTTCTATAATTTTCTTGATTACGGAATAGATGTAACAGAGATTGATGGGTTTGACAATTTGCATTATGCTAACGGTATTCTAGCAAACGGAATGAAAAAAGCTGCTGAACTCTACGGAAGCAAACATACTTTTTACCTTATAAACGGCAGCACCTGCGGAATACTGGCAGGTATTTCTGCCTGTACAAAAAAAGGCGACAAAATTTTAATAGCTCGAAATTGTCATAAATCTGTATATGATGCGATAAAACTTAATGAGCTTAACCCTGTATATATACTTCCTCCCACAGATGAGCTTGGCATTAACGGCAGCATTTTTCCCGATGCTGTTAAAAATGCTCTGGATGAAAACCCTGGTATAAAGTTTGTTGTAATTACTTCTCCCACTTATGAAGGAGTTATATCAGACATCACCTCAATAGCAAAAATAGTACACGGACATAGCATTCCGTTATTTGTTGATGAAGCTCATGGAGCGCATCTTGGCTTTTCTGATTCTTTTTCCAAAAATTCGGTTCAATGCGGTGCGGATATTGTTGTTCACAGCTTACACAAGACGCTGCCTTCCCCAACACAGACTGCCTTATTGCATATAAACGGAAACTTAATAGATCCAAACGAAGTACAAAGACAATTGTCAGTTTTTGAAACAAGCAGTCCGTCTTATTTATTAATGGCTGGAATTGATTCTTGTATCGACCTTTTGACAAGACAAAAGAACAAGCTTTTTTCTGATTATTTTAATAGATTAGATAGCTTTTATAGAAGAATGAAAGTCCTTAAAAATATTAGATTATTAAAAATAGATGCTTTTACTTTTGATAAAGGGAAAATAATTATCTCCGTAAAAAATACAAACATAACAAGCACCGAGCTAAAAAACATATTGCTTAATAAATACCTGCTTCAATTAGAAATGGCTATGGGCGATTTTGCACTTGCAATGACAAGTATTTGTGACACAGATGAGGGATTTGAACGGCTGGGAGATGCACTTCTGGAGATAGATTCAACTCTTATTTCTAATATGAAAGAACAATGTAATACTACTATTTCCGAGTTGCCGGAAAAAATATTAATTTCACATGAAGCGGAGAGTTGTTCAGGTAATTTTATGCTATTTTCCGAAAGTATAGGAAGAATTGCGCGTGAGTATGTTTTTGCTTATCCTCCTGGAATACCTATGCTTGTCCCAGGTGAGAAAATATCAAAGCAGATTATTGATTCTGTAATAGAATTAACATCAAAAGGCGTTTCGGTTAAAAGCACTTATGGAAGTATGCCAAACGAAATAAATATTGTAATTGGTAATGTTAATCTTGACAAGCAGTAAATTTGATGATAAAATATAATGTAAATTGTTGTTTTATTGATAAATTAAAGGAGATATTTATATGAAGAGAATTCGTACATTGGAGACAAAAGATCTCGAGAAATCCGCAAAAAAAGGCGGATGCGGAGAATGTCAAACATCATGCCAGTCCGCAAGCAAGACCTCTTGCAGTATTGTTAATCAACAATGTGAGCAAAACAATAAAAAGAAGAAATAAATACTTATGACTTAATGTCGCTGTAAGCTGTAAAACAGCTTGTAGCGACAATTAATTTATATTGATTTATATGTATTAATATTAGAGGAAAAAGTAATGATTCATTGCTATAAAAGTAACGGATACAATATAATAATTGACGGCAACAGCGGTTCGGTTCATTCTGTTGACGAGGTTGCATTTGATATTATAGGTTTATACGAGAGCACCCCAAAAGACGAGATTATAAAACTCATTCTCGAAAAATACAAAAATAGACCTGATGTAAACGAAGCAGAAATAAATGAAGTTTTCGCAGACATAGAAGAGCTTATCAAGCAAAAAAAGCTGTTTTCAAAAGACATTTATGCGGATATTTCAATTGATTTTAAAAACCGCCAGTCGGTTGTAAAAGCCCTTTGCCTTCATATCGCACACGACTGCAATCTAGCGTGTAAATACTGCTTTGCGGGAAAAGGCGAGTACAATGGCGAGCGGAGCTTGATGAGCTTTGAGGTCGGAAAAGCTGCACTGAATTTTCTAATTGCGAATTCTGGAACACGAAAAAACCTTGAGGTGGATTTCTTTGGCGGTGAACCCCTCTTGAACTTCGAGGTTGTAAAAAAATTGGTCGCTTATGGCAGAGAGCAGGAAAAAACACACAATAAGAACTTCCGCTTTACGCTTACAACCAACGGCATTCTATTGAATGACGAGGTTATGGAGTTTGCCAACCGCGAGATGAGCAATGTTGTACTCAGTCTTGATGGGCGTAAGGAAGTGCACGACCGCCTGCGTGTTTCTCGTGGTGGGAAAGGCAGCTATGACCTTATTCTACCGAAATTTAAAAAAACGGTTGAACTTCGCGGAGATAAAAACTATTACATCCGTGGCACATACACTCATTATAACACCGATTTTACAAATGATATTCTTCATATGGCGGACTTGGGATTTAAGGAACTGTCTATGGAGCCTGTAGTCGCACCATCAAGTGAGCCGTACGCTTTGACTGAAGAGGATGTTTCAAAACTCTGCGAACAATACGAAAAACTTGCTGTCGAGATGATAAAAAGAAATAAAAAGGGAGAAGGCTTTACCTTCTACCATTACATGATTGACCTTGAGAAAGGTCCGTGTATAATCAAGCGTATTTCCGGTTGTGGTGTTGGAGCGGAGTATCTCGCCGTCACTCCCACAGGCGAGTTGTACCCTTGCCACCAGTTTGTCGGAAATGAAGATTTTCTGATGGGAAATGTCTTTGACGGTGTAACAAACACCAAAATCCGTGATAAATTCAAGCTATGTAACGTTTACGCAAAAGAAGAATGCCGAGATTGCTTTGCACACCTTTACTGCGGAGGCGGTTGTGCTGCGAACTCCTTCCATTCAAGCGGAGATATCAACGGAACATATAAAATCGGCTGCGATCTGCACCGCAAGCGTGTTGAATGTGCGGTAATGATCAAGGTAGCGGAAGAACATCCAAGCGATTAAGTTATAACATCTGGTTCATCTGAATTACTGTCATATAATGCTTTTCGGGCGGCGATTGTTGTAAGCGTATCCCCAAGCTGTGTTAATACTGCTGCAAGAAAAGCAATTTCCTCAGCGGTTAAATTCTTTGAGATAGCAGCAGCCGCCGCACCGATTGTTGTAGTCAACGCCAAAGGACAATTATTCATAAACATACCACCTGTTTTTATGATATGCTAAAAACCATATATACGACAAAAAGCCTTTTCCGAAAGAGTGGAAAAGGCTTTTATTGTCAATGTTTAATTTATNNATAAATTAAACATTGACAATAAAATAAAAATGATGTAGAATTTTATAAAATAGTAAGAATTAGGAGCATATTATGGATAAATGTGAATCTATTGATGAAAAATTATTAGCTTCAATTCAATACACAGGATTTGAATTAGAATATTATGTTCAAGAAAATGGATACATTCTATAATTTTAATTTATTAACAGTATTTGATGGTGATTTAAGAGAGATATATTTTAAAGATAATGAAAAGTGCCCTAAAAAAATAACTGATATTAAATACATAAATCGTCATATTATCAATGGTAAAGAAGGTTTTTTTAGAGTTCATTTTGTTGAAAAGAGCATTTTTGAACAAATTTCTAATTGTTATGATGATATATTCATTTCAAATAATATTATGTATTCAAAATTAATTGATGAATTTTATATATCATTATGGAATAATCCAAAAAAAGTATCTATATTATGGGAATCTTTCGTAAAAGATTTAAATTCGAAAGTTTATTGGATAGCTAAATATGATTTAAAATTTACCGATATAAATAGATTTGAAAATATTGATTATTATTATAATAAAACTGAATGTATATTATATCTGAACATTGACGATTATTATGATAAGGATTATGTTTTAAAATTTTTAAATGAAACTAGTGAGATTATTAATGAAACAAAATCACTACTATTAAAGCATTTTAGATATACAGGTAATTTTTTATATGATAATAACTATTTACCATTTTAATTTTTTAACTGTATATTAACCCAATTCTGTTGAAATACTATCCTTAATACATTTTGTCAAGGAGAGAATTTTATGTCTAAGCAGGGGATGCGTAGACCTGACCCGAAGGAACCGCACGGAACAGAGAATCACGAGAGAATGAATATTCCAAAAAATGTCGTAAAACCTGTTCTCGAAATACAAGGCAAAGCGAAGAAAACACATCAAAAAGCAAAACCCTTCCGTGATAAATGATGACATATTAAAATATCCTCGCTGTAAGCCGATAATGGCTCATGGAGAGGATTGTTTTATAAATATTAAATATTTATACTTTTTTTGCTTTTAGGTATTGACAGTTAAGAAAAATTGTGTTAGTATTTACCAAAATTAACTCATAGGATTGGTTACAAATGACGAATCTACTTTGTTTATCCTTAATTGAAAATCACGGATCAATGCCCTCAACCGCCACCAAGCGTAAAACAGGGCTTATTCGGCTATTTTCATTTCGGGATAGATAATATTAGAATATTATACGATTTGATTATAACGGTGTAAGCTTATTATTAGGCTTACACCGATTTTTTATTTTTTTGGAGGTAATGGTAATGTTATATTTAGAATTTCCAAACAAGTCACATGAACTTGGCGGAACAAAAATTACTATTGGTATAATTGAAAAAAACACCCGACTTAAAGAATGGTATTTACAAAACGGATTTGTTCATGTTGGCAACCACGAATATGCTCATCTTCCGTTTGTTGTGGGCTATATGGAAATGGAGGTTTGGTAAATGGATTTACATGATTTTTCTGATATTGCGGAAAATTACGATTACTATTTGAATAGTTTAGGTAGTTACAGTGGTTTTGAGGAATTTTACTTATCACTTGCACAAAAATATGGTGAAAAGGGTATTATAGATATTGCCTGCGGAACGGGAGCGTTGACTATTCCGCTTATAAAACAAGGCTTTGACGTCATTGCTGTCGACCTTTCTAAAGCTATGATTGATGTTACTAATAAAAAGCTATTAGAACAAGGTCTGAGTATAAATACAATAACAGCCAATATGACAAATTTTAGTCTGGACAGAAAATTCTCACTTGCAATTATTGCCAGAGGTGGTTTTATGCATCTGACAACGCCTGTCGAACAGCGTGTGGCACTTTTAAATATAAAGAGTCATCTTACCGATGATGGGATTTTGACATTGCACACCTTTGAGCCGTTAGTAGAAGCACAATATGATCAAATTCATACCTCCGAGAATGATTTTAGCCTGCGGTGCGAATACACTAACAAAGACGGTAAGCAAGAACGAATTTACAATGCAATACATTACGAACCAAAAACGCAGATTATGAGCGGAAACTGGAGGTTCGATACACTTGACGACGATGGAAACGTTGTTTCAAGCCGAATCAGACCTCTTAAAATGCGGCAAACATATAAAACAGAAATGGAATATCTTATAGAACTTTGCGGCTTTGAGGTTATTGATATTTTCAGCGGATTTAACTACCAACCGGCAAATGGAATACTAATTTGGATATTAAAAAAGGTAAAATAATGAACTTGAACATCAGAAAAGCAGAGTATGGCGATGCAGAGAAAATTGCATATGTACACACAATGTCCTGGAAGGTGGCATATGCGGGCATTATACCCGATGAATATTTAAACAATTTGTCGGTTGATGATAGAGCCGAAAAATTCAGGCTTTATTTTGATAAAAATGAAAATACATTTTATTTTCTTACAGAGCTTGACGAAAAAACAATCGGTTTTATAGTCTTGCAGGAGTGTCGAGATAAAGATTTAAAGGGTGCAGGAGAAATTTGTGCAATGTATTTATTACCAGAGTATTTCAACAAGGGATACGGATCGCATATGATGCGTTTTTCGGTGAACTTTCTTGCAAATAAGGGGTATAAAACTATTGCCTTGTGGGTGCTTGAGGAAAACGCACGAGCAAGAAAATTTTATCAGAAATGCGGTTTTGTCTTTGATGGTAAGAAAAAGAAAATTGATATCGGTAAGCCGCTTAAAGTTATAAGATACAGAACGGAGATAAGAGTTTGAAAACAAAATTTTCAAACACGGTTTTGTGCCTTTACTGCAAAAGGTGCAGTAATCTGGCTATCGCCATTAATCCGACATCGGAGAGGCACAATTCTAACGTATGAAAGTGCAAATTTCATACGATGCGGTTGGCGTAAACGCCACGGAAAGGAATAGTTATAATTATGATAAGCATACGTACTCTTCAAGATGATGATGCCGAATATATTGTTAAATATAATGAAAATACCGATGAGAATTTTCTCAATCAATGGGGTGGCGGACGTTTTTATACTTATCCGTTAACGGTGGAACAGATAATCAATCGTATAAAAAATAAGGATAACACTCGTTATTTTGCGATTCTAAATGATGGTTTGATGATAGGTGCAGTAGAGCTGGACTTTATTGATTGGGATAATAAAAAATGCAATGTCTGCAGATTTCTAATTGAGGAAAAAAGTCGAGGACACGGCTACGGAACAGAGGCCTTAAAGCTTGTTACACAATATGCATTAGATGAATTACATATGAAAAATGTTTATTTGTCGGTCTTTGATTTTAATAAAAACGCTTTAAGATGTTATGAAAAAGCAGGTTACAAAATTATCAGCCAGGAAGTTAGAACAAACGGCTGGTTAGCTTATAAAATGGAGTATATAGCGTGAAAAATATAAGCAAAAGGGGTACATTGTCGCGTACCTCCACTAATTTTACAATGCAATTTGTACCATGCATTACGTGGAGGTTAATAAAGGAGTAGTAATATGAAATTAGTTATAATTTTTGGTCCACAGGCTGTAGGGAAGATGACGGTAGGACAAGAACTTGCTAAAATAACAGACCTAAAGCTATTTCATAATCATATGACGATTGATTTGGTATCAAACTATTTTAGCTATGGTACACCAGAAGGGAAACGGCTTGTCAAGTTATTCCGTCAGGTAATATTCGATTCTGTTTCAAAAAGTGATTTGAGCGGATTAATATTCACTTATGTTTGGGCGTTTAATTACCAAGAAGATTGGGATTATATTAGAGATTTATGCCAACTTTTCGAATCAAGAGGAGCAGATACATATTTTGTTGAGCTTGAGACGGATATTTATACACGTCTTGAAAGAAATAAAACACCAAATAGATTAAGTTGCAAACCAACTAAACGAAATTTGGAATTTACCGAAAGAGATATATTAGATTCTGCAAATAAATATAGATTAAATTCAAATATAGGTGAGATAACAAAAGAAAGTTACCTTAGAATAGATAATACGTTTTTACCACCTGAAAACACTGCAAAGATGATAAAAGACACTTTTAAATTATAGTTAGAGATACTATGCTTACACATACCGGTACACAGACGATAGAAACAGAACGGTTAACCCTTCGCAAATTTACAATTGATGATGCTGATGATATGTTCANNAGTGATGATAAGGTAACAAAATATCTTCGTTATGAAACATATAACAACGTTGAAAATTTAAAAGTATACTTAATGGCATGTATTGAAAACTATGCAAATAAAAACAAATATCATTGGGCAATTCAGCTTAGAAATGGTGAATGTATCGGTGCAATAAGTGCCAGTATAGATGACTTTGATTTTAAAGCCGAGATTGGTTACAATAGTGGAAAAGCTTTTTGGAACAACGGTTACATAACTGAAGCGGTTAAAGCGGTTATAGAATATTTATTTAATACTGTTGGAGTAAACCGTATTGAAGCATATCATTCGGTAAATAATCCCGCATCAGGTAAGGTTATGCAAAAGGCTGGGATGATAAAGGAAGGTCATTCAAAGCAGAAATATTATTGCCGAATGGGTTTTCAGGATTGTGATTTATACGGTCTGCTAAAAGAAGATTATGAAAAGAGGATAAATATGACAGAGAATAAAAATGAAATAATTTTAGAAACCAAAAGGTTGATAATAAGACCTTTAAATCAAAACGATTTCGAAGCAGTACATAGTTATGCATCCGTTCCCGAGAATGTAAAGTATATGATTTTCGGACCGAACGACGAAAAAGCAACGCGTGATTTCCTTGCCCAAGCAGAAGAGAAGTGGAAAGCGAATCCAATTACCGAATACGAATTTGCGATTGTGCTAAAGGATACTGNNCTACTGGAGCAGTAATTGGCGGCTGCGGGATTTACTTAAGAGCTAAAAGCGAAGCTATGCTCGGTTGGATTTTACACCGTGATTATTGGAAACAAGGTTATGGAACAGAATTTGCAAAGACACTTTTAAAATTCGGTTTTGAAGAATTAAAGCTGCACAGGATATACGCAACTTGTAATACCGAAAATTATGGCTCATACCGCGTTATGGAAAAATGCGGTATGCGGCGGGAAGCACATTTTATAAAAAACCGTTTTGGTAGGGTGGATGATAAAGAAGTATGGTATGACGAATACCATTATGCAATGCTTGACGAGGAGTGGAAAAATGCTAACACATAAACGCACACAGACTATTAAAACTATAAGATTAATTTTACGCAGGTTTTCACTTGAAGATGCACAAGCAATGTATCAAAATTGGGCGACTGACGAAAAACAATCAAATTTTTAACTTGGAATATACATAGCTCGGTTGAAGAAACAAAATCAATACTTGAAAAATGGATAAGTTGTTACGACAATTCCGAAACATACAATTGGGTAATAGAATTGGCGATAGTATAGTTGGAAATATAAATGTTCATAATTTGTCGAATAAAAGAGCCGTTATGAGCTTGGCTATTGTATGGGTCGTTGTTTTGGAATAAAGGTATTATAACTGAGGTTGTTGGAGTAGTTATAGATTTTCTATTTGCAGAAATCGGCACGAATCGCATCACAGTGCATGATATACAAAATATTACTTCAGGAATAGTAATGCAGAAAAATGGAATGCTTCTAGATGGAATACTTAGAGAACATTCTATTCGAAAAGGTGAAACATTTGGTGACCTTGTTTGTTATGCAATTTTAAGAAAGGAATGGGTCAGTAAACATTCAAATAGAAAATATTACCTTACGATATACATTTATTTATGAGAAATATTATTACACTAAAAAAAGTACCCATTTGAGGGTACTTTTTTGGTGCGGATAACAGGACTT
>DMMZ01000008.1:13300-33159 GCA_003452915.1 Clostridiales bacterium
ACCAGCGTGTCTGCCATTCCACCATATCCGCTTATCAATATTATGTTATTAGGTAATTTATAATTTTAAAGCTTAGTCATTACAGATGGCTATTCTACCACAAGAAGTGCGATTTGTCAACACTTTGTCTCCGAATATTAACAGACAAAATTTAGTCGGAAAAACCGCACAAAGCTCTTTGGTTTTCGATATCAGCATATAAAGTTAACTTTTTTTCATCCATTTCATAGACGTTAATTATATCCGAAAAATCCGAAGTATCTCCTACTATTGTAGGTAAGATATTTTTATTATTATTAAAAATATCACGGTTGAAGCTGGTTTTACGCACGTCATCAAACACTGCAACATAAAAAATATTTGATTCAACAAGATCCAAAAACATATGACTGCCATATGAAAGCTCGGGCATGAAGCCCGAAACAGAATCTGNNGCACATATTACAGAAAATTCGGAAATATTTGCAAATCCTGCCGGTACTCCCAATTCGGGAGATGATGTGCCTATTCTGCCGGGTGTCATAAGCATAACTTTCTTTCTGCTGTTCTTATAATAACTATTTATACGGTCAAGAATATTTGTTATGCTTGATTTTTTTTTGTAAGGATATTGGTAGTATTTATCTGATTTTATTAAAACAACAACATCTATTTGTTCCTTTACCGAAATACCCATAAAACTGCCCTTAACATCAAATAACTTTTTTTCTTCTGATATTTCCGGTAAAATGATAGTTGAAGCGTTCTTCCAAACAGTAAGAGGACGACATTGCAGAAGATTGATAATAAATTCGCCACTCTGCGTAAAGTTTACAGTGTATTCTAAATCTACAGGGCAGCTATAGCTTTCCTGCAGAGTTTTTAAAACACCCTGCATAAAACCTGTAAATTTAGAGTTATTAACTATCCCCTGGCAGGAAACGAAAAAAACATCCCTATTAATGCCTCTTTGGCGAATTGATTCTTCGGCATCGCGATCATGTTCCAGTATAAGGTCTTTATACCACTGAGGCATGACGTGTATAAGCTCTGACAATCTTTTTTCGGATAAATTGTTTTGTGAAAAATCTATTACATCAAGTATATGTTGTGAATAACGGTGCTTATCAGCAACATCTGAAAAAACAGTGTTTTTTGGTTTGTCTAAGTTTACTAGCCGCGGATAATCACCCTCTGTTCGGTCTACTGCTCTTGTTCCCATACCCGCAACAAGCCTTAATAATCCAGCATCCGGGCTTAATTCATTACTCCAGCGATATAGGCTATATGAAAACCCAACACCAGCTGCACATGGAAAGAAATAATCACCAAATCTGGTACCCGAAACTCTCTGGACAAGCAAAGCCATCTGCTCGTCAGAATTTTGAAGTTTTCGATTTTTTCTGTATTCAAGTGCCGATCGGTCCATAGTGCTTGCATACACTTTTTTTATTGCTTTTTCAAGTGCAATAAGTCTTTCTTCAGGTGAAGATGCGTTTGCACAAAATATTGATTCATATTTTCCAGCAAAAGCATTACCAAAACCATCTTCTAAGAAACTGCTTGAACGAACAATAATCGGGCTTTGTCCAAAGTATTCCAGCAGTCGTCTAAGCTGTTCCCTTATATTCTCTGAAAAACTGCCCTTCATTATAAGTTCTTTAAGCTTCTCACCGACATCAAAATAGCCTTGCACTGTTTTTTGTTCAAGTCTTAGTTTCCAATAATTATTATCTACTATATACGAGTAAAAAACATCGGTTCCTATATAAAAAGAATCATGGGGTTCACTGCATTCCAAAAATTCTGGCAATTTCCTTTCACATATTTTTCTTGCCAAGAGCATTCCGCACGCTTTACCGCCTATTATTCCTGTTCCGATCATACGATCCTTTATATAAAAATAGTCAGCAGGTTCAAAATATTTATCTATCAGGTTTGCTATTTTTTTATCATGGGTAATCATACTTTTAATTATTTTTCGAACGCTCTGCTTATCAAGTTTGCCGTTATTATAAATTTCCCTTGCTTTTTGAATAAAGCGTTCATAGCTGTCAAGATTCTGTTCACCTCTGAAAACAGTTTTACTGTGCAGAACAGAATAAAATTCGCTTACCTCAACGCCGTTTGTTATTGCAGGAAAAGAACCATCTCTCTCAAATCTATGTGGAAGGAACATATCGGGCGAATAGCGGTTCCATACTTTAAGCGGGTGTAAATAAATTACTCCGTCTTGTGAATATACATCAAGCAGCAGCTGTGTTGTTTCTCTTATCCTTGCAATTGCTTCGTAACTATGTCTACCTCTCAAAACGGGGAAATAAGCGACAGTATCAAGCTCAAACAAATATGGACAGGTAACACGGAAAAAGTTGCCCATCATAAGGTCGGTTGACCAAGCTACCTGCAGCTCCGAAAGGGAATCGAACACGTAAAAAACGTCTTTTCCTTCTATCGTTATTATTTCGTGCAGAGCAACAGTAAATGCCTCGAAACCTAGCTTGGCATCCAGATTTTTTACTTTAATTCCTGTTGTGTTACTGATAACGGGGTCATGTTCGGCAAAACGTATATAAATAACATTACGACGGTCCGAAATTGCTTGTTTTACAAAAGGGTCAACAAAAAAGCGGAAATCATCCAGATCAGTGACCTGCCAAACAACATTATCACCCAATCTGATGTTATCGAGGGTATTGTTTAGCCCGCTTATACCCGAATTTATCCGTTCAAATGCTGCCATAATCATAATCCCCCTTTTTCATAATATAGCATATTTATTGTTTTGTTTCAACTTCATTCTGCAAAAAATCCACCCATGAAAAACAACGGCGGATATGCTTATGCTGTATGCTGTTTATTTATTAATTAATAATTCTGATTTTTCTTTTTATCCTTAATCAATAAATAAATTCCAAGGAATAACTGTCCTGCTAATGAATAAAACGGAATAGTTTTAAATACAACAATTAAATTAATGTTATTTTTATAATAGTCTAGATGATGCATTATTGTGTGAGCATAATATTCAATAGGTTCACTATTTAAATATAATATGCATATAATTAAGAATATTAAACCTACATAACAAATAGCAACTCCGCATAATAGTTTATTTTGAATATATCTACCGATAATGAAAATGAATAATGAAGTAAGTATTATACAGAAAATTGAATTTGAGCTATTAACAAAATAGCTATATACATCTATAAATTTTAAAATATCTACAAAATTAATACAAATTAAACTAAAAGCAAAAATATCTAACCAATATATACCGCCGTTTTTATTGTGTCGCTTCATTTGTAAGCGAATTATTATGTAAGGAATTAATACAGCAAGTAGAAAAAGGACTCTAGTAGTATATTGTATTATATCTCTTCTTTTTATTATTTCAGTATAATTTGTAATATCTTCATATAGATCAAATTGAATGATACTCACAATTATTATAAACATAAAATTTAAAATAGTCATACTTAAAAAGAATTTACCCAAATACAAAAACGGAAAATCTTTTTTATTTGCTTTGGATGTTTCATGCATTGGTTGCTCTGAGTCTTGAAAATTTTTTAAATTTTCGTCTGCTAAAATATCCTTGAAGGATTTTGTCTGCTCGTTTTCTAACTTGTTCTCTTGATTATCCATAAATTCTCCTTTATGTTTTTAATAGAATATATTAGATTTTCTTTTAATTATAAGCTCTTGTTGTTATTCGTCATAAACACCGATTGCTTGTTTTATGTATGCAATATCTTGCTCATCAAATTCATAGCCTTTATAATATGAAAATACAACATTGTCAAAAACCACATAGATATTACCCCAACCTTCTGTAGGAGTATATACTGTTTTTGCGCTCCAAACAGATGCATCTGTTTTTTTGTATTCCACACCATAAGTATATTTCCCTTTTGTCATATTATAAATATATAAGTCAATTAAAACAAGATAATCGCTTTTAAAAATAGAATAGTCTACAGTTTTCACATTTTCATTAAAAAGATAATTAATAATTTGATCTTTCTTTGTATAAGTTGATTCTGTATAATCTCTTATCGAAGCGAAAATTGTTGTATTATCTAAAATTTCTGTTTCTTTATAAGACAAATAACTATCACCAAGACCTTCCAGTGTAATTGGAAGAGTCAAGGAGTTGTTTTCTATCGCTAAATAACTATAAAGGCAGAAAATTAATGTTACAAGAATTTTAGAACATATAACTGTTATACTTAGTTTTATATGATAACCGAATGTTATAAAATATTTCTCAATAAGATTCATCAAACATATAAACACAATTAAGCATGAGAAAACTAAATCTCTAGTATTCATACTATTTACAAAAACAAAAACTGCAAATATCATTAAAAGCATATTTAACAAAAAGCTTACTATTAATACACGATTATTTTGTTTTTTATATCAATAAAGGTTGTTTGTTCTTTATGTTTATTGTCTTTTAATATTTTTCTTACAATAGTTTTAGCGATACTAACTATGTTAGAAAAGCCATTTAAAATTAATAAATATACAAAAATAATGTAAATATAATTAGTAAATATTGTATATAACGAATTTATAGATAAAAAATATATAGCTATTGAATGATAAACCAAGGATATATAAGACCAAATTGATTTTTTCTCTTTCTCTTCTACTACAGGTTCATGACCGCTTACAAGGGGTAAAGCGTCTACTCTATCTTGTAAAAATACCAAAAAGTTATCAAATTGAGTAATAAATTTCCACCCTGCGTTTTCGCTTGATTCAATAAAATCAAGCAATCCGGGAACTTCTTTTTCGTAATACAATACAGTATAAGTTAATATACTTGACGAAATTTTTTCAAAAATAAACTTTTTCTTATATTCTTTTAACCGCCAACCAGTAAAAGCTCTTCTCTCAAGATACTCCTTCATCGCCATTATTTGAGTGTCTTCAAAGTGCATATGTTCGAAAAGTATGTTTTTATCTTTCATAGGTATTTTTAACCGCTTTTCGACATATAAAAATCAATTCTCTTCCGTTTTCAATATTGCTTTTATCATACCATCCGTATTTCTCAAGTATCGAAAAACCGTTATCAATAAGAAGAGTTTTTAGTTGCTCATATTTATAATATTTCAAAGCAAGGTTATCAACAGTTCGTTCAAAACTTCCGTCAGGCTTTGTTATTTCAAAAGCATAATGAGGATAAATTATTTGATTTTTTATATCAATTTTATCTCCCCAATGCTTCTTTACGATATGTATTCCAGTCTTTTCATCAATTCGCTCCCATTGTACTTTTTCAGCATAAACCCATTCTTCCCCCATGCCATCATATGGTCGAAAAACGTTAATAATAAAAATACCGTTATCCGCTAAATTATCTCTGATACAACTTAAAGAATTTTGTATATCATTTTCATCCGTAAGCGCTTGAAAAGCACGAAAAGGTGTAATTATAAGACCGAATTTTTTCCGAAACGAAAAATCTGCCATATCGCCTTTGACAATTTCAATATTCGCCTTAACACTCTGTGGTTTTTCATCAAGCTTTTTTTCAAATACCGCAAGCATATTGTCCGATATATCAAGACAGGTTACATGAAAACCGTTTTCAGCCAGAATCAAGGATACTCTGCCTGTACCACAACCAAGCTCAAGTACTCCGCCTTTTGCGGCGTCTCCATATGTAAGATAAAAAGGAATATCGGAGGTCAAATTATCTCTGATGTCAAAATCATATAAATAAGCACTGTTTCGCAAAGTGTTAATTTCATTTTGATTATTCATAACCCGTTCCTTTTTTAATTTAATCCCATTAAATTTGTGAATTAACAATTTCTGTTGATTGGTTTATATAATCATCATAAAGATCAATATCCTTATCAATTTCTGCGTCACCGAAGTCGGACATCTCCAAGCTGAAAGTTAATTGAGTGTTCTTTATACTAAAATTAGTTAAATAGCCAGAATTAGTTTTGAATATAAAACTGCAGCTTGATCCACCAAATGTTTGTTCCAATCCAATTTGAATCTGATTTTCAATCATTTCAAAGTCATAATCGTTGGGAAGTGTAAAAGCATCACCGAATACTTCAACCAATTCTTCGGCAGTATCTTTAGCATTGAGCTTGAAAGTGTATATTGTATCACCGTTTCTGTTTTTCTTGGAGTAGTCACCAAGATTTTCGTTTATGTAATCTTCATTATTCAAATTATTTAAAAACTCGTCAATAGCGTTTCCGAAAACATCAAGGTCTATATTATCGGTATCAATATCCAGGCTTTCGAATATTTCTTTCCAATCGATTTCACTGGTTTTCTTAGTGTTTTTATTTTTTTCGTATTCATCAAATAACGTGTTCAGCTGTTCGTTGATATATATTCTGTCGATTTGGTTTTCACCCGAATCGGTTATCAAAAAACCGTCCTTAAGTAAAACTTTTATGTTATTAGGCGAAAAATATGAATTAATTTCTGATGTTTCTGCATAAAATTCGATAATACGATTCTCAGGTTCAAAAATAAAAGTACCATTAAATTCAAATGCTTGACCGTCCGTATTCAATTGCAATTTAAAATTAAAACTCTGCGAATTAAATGTCTTCATAGTCGCTTTTCCTATATTTGTCATAGGTCCAAAAAACATTGAAGAATAAAATACTCCGAAAATAATTGCACTGACTAGAAGTAATGCTACAACAGGTACTAATATAATCTTTATTAACGATTTCTTTTTCTTTGGTGGAATGTAATAACTAAAACCATCATTTTGAGGGGTTGTCGGTGGCTCGGTAGTATCTTTTTGAGTTTGCACGTCACTTATAGGTGTACTAATATATTCCTCAGCAGTGAACGAAAAATTAAATGCTTCGCTTTCATTAACAGTTTGATTATTGACCTCAACATTCTCTTCCGCTTTAATTAATCTTGTACCGCAATTACTACAAAAGACAGAGGTCTCTGCGGCTTCCTTGTTGCAAATCAGACATCGCATTGTAATTCCTCCTAATTTTTAAGGCAGCTTTTATAGAGCTGCCTTTTTTGTTGATATTTAATCGTCCCAGTAAGATTTATCTTTCATATTTGTGACTATTCTTTTCTTGGCGGTGTAAACCGCCGAAAGTAACAAACGCACCTAAAGGCTGCGTTTGACGATTGTGCCGTTCCTGCAAAGCAGGATTGAATTCTCTAAGAAGTCAAAGGCACAAAACTGTAGTTTGAAAATTTATTTTCAAACTTATCTTTGTACTCGTCCACTGCCGCCGTTTTTTATCAAGGATTCGACTTCGGCTACAGTTACAATATTACAATCGCCTTCAATTGTATGTTTCAAACAGGATGCCGCAGCAGCAAATTCAATTGATTCTGAAGATTTTTTTCCGTTTATCATAGAATAAATAAGCCCTGCACCGAAGGAATCACCTCCACCTACACGATCCACAATATTAATTGAATATTTCGCCGAAAAAAATGCTTCTTTTCCATCGAAAAGCATTGCCGACCAGTTATTTACAGATGCAGAAATCGATTCGCGAAGTGTTATAGCGACATATTTAAAGCCGAACTTATTGGTAAGTTGTTTTGCTACATCGATATAGCCATCATATGAAAGGACACCGCTGTTTATATCGCTCTTTGCTGAATGAATTCCAAATACATCTGCACTGTCCTCCTCATTCGCAATGAGTACATCAACGTATTGGCAAAGCTTTGACATTACTTCATTAGCTTTTTGACGGCTCCAAAGTTTTTTGCGGTAATTAAGGTCACAGGAAATTGTAATATTGCGTTTTTTAGCTTCAATACAGGCTTTTTCGCAGATATCAGCCAGGTTATCACCCAAAGCAGGGGTAATTCCGGTAAAATGGAACCACTCTGCTCCTTCAAAAATGCTTTCCCAGTCAAAATCACTCTCAGAAGAAGTGGAAATTGAAGAACTCGATCTGTCATATATTACATTGGACGGACGTTGTGATGCACCTTTCTCACAAAAATATATACCAAGCCTTTCACCGCCAAAGGTTATCTTGGAGGTGTCAACACCCCATTTCCTTATTTCGTTACGACAAGCTAAACCGATTGGATTATTCGGCAGTCTGGTAACATAAACAGAATTAATTCCAAACTGAGTCAGTGAGACAGCAACATTAGCTTCTCCACCTCCATAAACAACATCGAAACTTTTCGCCTGTAAAAACCTTTGGTATGAAGGCGGTTGCAAGCGAAGCATAATTTCACCGAAACAAACTATCTTTTTCATTAAAATTCCTTTCCAAATTATACACTTTTTCATTAAAACAATGTATTTTAACAAAACACATATATTTAGCATAGCATATATTATTATTGCAATTATATTTCTTTTAAGCTATTAAGTCAAGTGTAATTTGGGGGTATCATTAAATATGCAAAACAAAACTGAGTTCTTTGCTGGGGCTAACACAAAAAACGGTTATACCTCATGTTTCTTCGAAATCGTAGGGAAAAAATATAAAAAAGTATATATATTGAAAGGTTCTGCAGGCTGCGGCAAATCCACATTCATGAAGCGTGTCGGCGAGCGTGCTATAAGAGATAATCATAGTGTAGAGTACATACGTTGTTCGGCCGATTTAAACTCATATGATGGTATTTTGTTGCCGGATATGGGTGTAGCCATTGTAGATGGAACAGCACCACATATAATGGATGTTAAATATCCGTCGGCAAGAGAAAATATTATAAATTTAGGTTCTTTTTGGGACGAAAATAAACTCAAAAGTAAAAGAGAAGAGTTAATAAATCTAACCAATCGTAAACTTGATTGTTATGAACATGCGTACCATGTTTTATCTGCCGTGGGTAGCATAAGAGGCCTGCGTAACATACTTATTAACAGAATTACTCTGGAAGATAAGCTGAAAGCATTTACCGGACGCATTTGTAAAAAGCTGATCAAATCTTCAAACGGAAGCGAAAGTATTCGCATTCAAACCGCCTTTAACGAAAACGGTTTTGACAGTCTGCCTACTTTTTCAAATGCACAAAATGTTTATTTAATCAGAGATAAATATGACATAGCGTATCGTTTTTTACTTTTTGTCAGAGAATATGCGGATAAAGTTGGAGCTGAACGAATCATTTCTTTCGATCCGATTGATATATCCAAACCGGAAGCGATATATTTCCCTAAAGAAGATTTACTTTTTGTATGTGAAAAAAGGTTTGTACCAAGTGAAAAAGAAATACCGCAGAATAAACCTATAAACACCTCTCGTTTTATAGATAAGAAAGGACTTGCAGCAATAAGGCAAAAAGACAGAGCTGCATTTAAGCTATATAACGCACTTCTTGAAACGGCAAGCCATTATTTTGGTGAAGCTCATAAAATACATGACAACATAGAACGCATTTATATCCGCGCCATGGATTTTGCTAAGTTAACCGATTATACAAATAAGTTTTTAGCAGAAATTTTCGGATAATGAATTTCATGTATTGATTAATGTAATTATCATAAATTCAAAAGGACAGCCATATATATGTAATATGTAACATATATAAAAAAGAAGGGAATCGGGAATTAGGTATGAGTAGTAAGTTAAATAAAGGCAGTTCTCTGATGCGAGTTATTCTTATAGGTATTATTATTGGTCCGAGTATAATGTTAATTTCTTCGATACTACTCGCGTTTGTTGCTCTTAAAACAGGAAACCCTACCGGAAGCGTGTTCCCGTTAGCGTTGTTTGCGATATTTTTAGGAGGACTCATATCCTCGTTGCGTTCAGCAAAAACATACACAGAAAAACCTGCACAGGCTGGATTACTGACAGGTCTTGCGAATTTAGTTATCGTTACTATTGTAGCGCTTATATCAAGTACCTATTCGGGCGGTTTATGGAATGCGGTTTTACCCCCTGCAATTTTAGCAGCATCTTCTCTGTTCGGGACATTCATAGCAACAAAAATGAAGCAGAACACAAAGAGAAAATTAAAAAAGTTACGTCGGCAGATAAGGTAATCTACATTAATATAAAAGACTCTCTCGGATTGAGGGAGTCTTTTATATTAATAGTTGAAATGTTTAAAATATTTGATATAATAAAGATAAAAAAGTTTGGAGAAATATTTATGGAATTTCCGATGATTGCCTTTGAGCTGTGTGGTGATAATGGAAGTTTAAAGCTTATAATTGACGAAGTATTCATAGATGGTTCAGGATTTAATGTTTAAATCAATATTGCTGCTAATAATTACAGTGTTCAAAATTCAAAATATTACTTTACTTTATGGGCATTAAGTAACTTTAAAAAGCAACTCGAAAAGTGTTGTAATGAATTAAGCAGTAGTGCGTGTTATAATGAACTATATGATAAAAATTTAAGCTTAAATGTTGTTTTTGATAAATACGGTCATGTAACTGTATTCGGGAGTTACCAAGAACGATTTGATATCAATAATGAATTAAAATTTGAAATTAATTTAGATCAAACCCACATACAATATCTAATAAAACAGATAAAACTGATAGAATCTATGTTTGATTCTTATAAAGAAAATTGCATTAAGACTAACAATATTGACACTTCGGGAATTATTTATACGGAAATTGTAAAAGATAAGTTGTAAATATAATCAGTATAGTGGTAATAAAGCTAAGATAAAAAAATAAAAATCCGCAGAAGACTAATTTCTTTTGCGGATTTCGTTTTTTATACAGTATTAAAACTCAATTTTCCCTCGCCGTAATGAAAGGTTGTCGAGTATTGTTTCTGCTTCGTTGTGCTTGGAGAGTGGTCCCCAGCCGCTTTCTAAAAAGTGACCATCCGCACTGGCGGTAAAGCCTACACCTAATTCGTTTGCTCTTTTTAATATTGCTGGGTTGGCGTATTCATCAAGCAGCTCCCACATAACATTTTTTTCAGCCATTAATCGCATAAGAGGTTCAAAAATTTCAATTATTCGGTTTATCGGAACCTTATCAACATCAACAAGATAGGTACGCAGCGGCTTTAAGCCATCAGCAATATGTGCGAGTGATTTTACCTTGGGAAAACGTTTAATTGCATTCATGTAACCATTAACAAGTCCGCAAATAATGTTTTCTTCACCTGCTGTAACCGTTTTTAACCGCCATTCCTCTATGATGCGTTTACCTTCTTCATTGTTAAATTGAGGACAGTAATTAAGGTTTGGATATAAAAGCAAGTCCATCGGTAGGCAGTCAAGATTAATCATATAATGAACAGATAACTGCACCATTTCAATTTTGTTCTGTTCTTCGATATGTATATTAATATCACCTGCTTCGTTGCAAAGCTCAGTCTCTACTCCCGAATGAATAATCATCTTTTGAGGTTTATATGCGGTGAATTCATCAAGATATTGCTGCCACTGCCCAAGGATTGTTTTGTACCAGCAAATCCATTTATCTTCACCGTTCGGCATTAAAGCCGAATAATGCTTTAATATTGTGCCTTCGTTAATGCCAAGCTCAAGGCACTTTTTTTCTATGTTAGGAAAGGTCATTTCATTATCAGCACATTTGTCGATATGATAATGTATGTGATAATCTTTCATTAATTAACTTCTTTCTGAAACAATATATTATTAAAATTGCAAAAACAACTTTCTTAATCACAATCTTCTATACTTATAATCTCATGCACTTCGTATTGCGTAGCTACAGGGTTTCCTCCATGCTTTTGCAGTATTTTTATTATTGCTTTATACAGAACATGTTCTAATGTACCTGATTTTGCTTTATATATATTATCTTTTGAATCTGTAACTTCTATTTTATACCCAAACCCCCGTCCTTTATAAGTAATAGTAAAAATACAGTCGATATCTTTAAGCCAGAGGATTAAATCTTCTGCTCTTGGTAACCATGTTCCTTCCTTATAAACTTCTTCCGGTGATGCCAAATAACCGTTTGGAAGGATCCTACCACCAACTATCCACTCGGCCTTGCCATAATTATAAACATCAGATGGCTGCGCATCACTATAATGTTTCTTGAAACCCAGTTTCATGAGTCCTTCCGAATCTTTTTTTGACAAATACAATTCTTCACCCCCCTTTTATGGTAGATATATGATCTTTCCTTTTTCACTTTTATGTTTTTTGCTTATATAGTTTCCATTATAAATTAATGTAAATATACTTCAGACTTTTTTCTATTTTGGCGGTGACAAACTTTAAAACCGCCAACACCAGCTTTTTCCATTGCACCGAAAAGACGTTGCTTAATTCCTCTGTCGGACTTGGAAAGCTCGGCAAGGAAATCCTTAGCTTTCTGACGGTCTGTATTTCCGTCAGCAGGACAATATTTCGGTGACGGAGTTATTCCGGAGACGCGTACAAAATGTTTTATTTCCTTTTCAGGCACATATATAAAAGGACGGATAAGTGTAATCTCTTTACGATCAAGAAAAGTAACAGGTGAATAGCAATCGATTCTTCCCTCGTTGAATAAATTCATATAAAAAGTCTCAACCGTATCATCAAAATGATGTCCCAGTGCAACCTTTTTACAGCCAAGACTGAGAGCAGCTTCATTGAGCGCTCCTCTTCTCAGGTTAGCGCAAAGCGAACAGGGATTTTTTTCATTTCGTATCTCAAAAACGATTTTGTATATATCGGTAGGGAAATAGTTAAGTTTTAATTCAAGTACGTCACAAACCTCGTTTATATTATTAATATTTGCATCGGGGAAGCCCATTCCCATAGTAATCGGGACAACCTCAAACTTTTTTGGATAAAAACGTTGCAATTCCTTTAACGCACATAATAATGTAAGACTGTCTTTTCCACCGGAAATTCCGACAGCAATTCTGTCGCCCTCCGAGATCATCTCGTAGTCGTCAATCGCACGTCGTGCATAAGAGAGTATCTGTTGTATGGGTTTTATGTTAATCAAGAATAAATCAAATCCTTCCAAGGGTTAAGTATATAGCTTTTTGGCGATTTTGGCAATAGCTTTTTTTAGTTATATATCTAATAAATGCGTAAATGAAAACTTAAAAATAAAGAGAAAAAACGAGGAAAATAAAGAAAACACCGTCAGAAATAAAAAAAGTTTGTTAAACGCTATTGACAAACAGAAATTTGCTGTTATAATGATTAAGCGTGTTAATACTAAATTTTATATAAATAAATTGTATTAGACAAGATGATTTGAAAGGAAAAACTAAAATGTCTACATTCATGGCGAAAAAAGAGACTATGGAACGCAAGTGGTATGTTATCGATGCTAAGGATAAAACACTCGGTAAGGTAGCTGTTCTTGCAGCAACTATTTTAAATGGTAAGCATCGTCCCGAATATACTCCTCATGTTGACTGCGGCGAATGTGTTGTAGTTGTAAACGCAGAAAAGGTTGTGTTGACCGGCAAGAAGCTTGATCAGAAATTTTACTACCGTCACAGCGGATACATTGGCGGACTCAAAGCGGTTAAATATCGCACTCTTATGGCTACAAGGCCTGAGATGGCAATTGAGCTTGCAGTAAAGGGAATGCTTCCTCATAATAAGATAGGCGACGCAAGTATTACACGCCTTTTGGTTTATAAGGGCAGTGAGCATAAGCAACAGGCACAGCAGCCTATTCCCGTAGAAGTTAAATAAGGAGGACGCATAAAATGACATATCAATCAGCTATACCATATTTTTACGGCACAGGCAGAAGAAAGAGTAGCGTTGCCCGCGTTCGTCTTATCCCAGGTTCGGGAGCAGTTACTATAAACAAGAGAGAAATTGACGATTATTTCGGTCTTGATACACTTAAGCTTGTTGTTCGTCAGCCGTTTGGCATAACCGGCACAACCGGCAAGTTCGATGTAATTTGTTCTGTTGTCGGCGGTGGCGTATCAGGTCAGGCAGGCGCTATCAGACACGGAATTGCAAGAGCACTTCTTCAAGCGAGCATCGATTTCCGTCCTATGCTTAAAAAAGCAGGTTTTCTCACTCGTGACCCTCGTATGAAGGAAAGAAAGAAATACGGCTTGAAAGCAGCAAGAAGAGCTTCGCAGTTCAGCAAGCGTTAATAGACTTTATTGTAGCTTAAAAAAGGTTAATACGACCGGCATAGTTTTTGCTGTGCCGGTCTATTTCAAAAAAATGACAGTATATTAATGACAATATATTATAGGAGATTTAATATGAAAAAAATAAAATTTATCGCACTTTTACTCGTTGCAGTAATGATTATACCTTTTGCACTCTCTGGTTGTAACGGAGACACAGACGAAACCTCATCAACAGCTTCAACATCATCAAACGCACAGTCAGAGGATGAGTCAACAGCTTCCGAAGCTGAGTCAACAGTATCTGATGTTTCTGAGGAAAGTACAGTGGAAATTACTGTTCCTACTACCATAAAAGATGCAGGCAAGATTATCATGGCTACCAGCGCAGATTTCCCTCCGTATGAATATAAAGAAGGCGAAGTATTTGTTGGTATTGATGTAGAAATTATGCAGGCAGTTGCTGACCTTTGGGAAGTTGAACTTGAAATAACCGATATGAAGTTTGATTCTATAATAACCTCGGTGCAAACAGGTAAAGCTGATGTAGGTATGGCAGGAATGACTATTACCGAAGAACGTCTTGAGAACGTAAACTTCACATTTACATATGCAAACGCAACTCAGGTTATCATAGTAAAAGAAGATTCCGATATAACCGATGTTGTTAGCCTTGCTGGAAAAAAAGTAGGCGTACAATTAGGCACAACTGGCGATATTTATGCTTCGGGTGATGAATCAATCGCATCTGTTTCTCAGTATAATACAGGGTTAGAAGCAGTTCTTGCACTTACTCAAGACAAAATTGATGCGGTTATTATCGATAATGAACCAGCAAAGGTTTTTGTTGAGAAAAACGAAGGCTTAAAAATTATAGACGAAAAATATACAGAAGAACAATACGCTATTGCAATCGCAAAAGATAACGCCGAGCTTGTTGATGCAATCAACGCAGCACTTACCTTACTTGACGAAAACGGAACTCTTCAAGCAATTATTGATAAATATATTCCTGCCGAAACTGATTAACCAACCGGATCGGTTATTTAATTACAATAAATAATAATTACGGCGTGTTGTCTTTACAGTCGGCACGCCGTTATTCGATTATAAATACTACTTCTCATAAGAAACAGTAAGAAAAAATTCTTCGAAAAAGTCCTATATATAATTAATGCGGTATGCCGCATTAATAGAGACTTTTCCTCTAATTTATCACTGTTTCTAATTTAAATTAGTATATCCTGATAGGTGGTGAAACTATAAATGATTTTTGGAAAAAGAACATGCTTCATAATTGCTGTATTATTTATGAGTGCTTTTTTACTCGGAACATTTTTATCAATTAATGTTCTTGCAGCCGATAATATTCCATCCAATGAAAACCTTCAGGAATTGAAATTAGGCCAATCACCTTTAGTTGATGAATATAACAGTAAAGCAGCCGAAGAATCAAGAATTGCCGCACAAGATGATTCAAGCGAATTCGTTAAGTATATAAAAAACACATACCAAAAAATTAGTAACTCATTTAATAATAGTTTCATTAAAAACAGCGGTTGGAAATTATTATTAAAAGGACTTTTAATTACTATCGAAATTAGTTTTTTTGCGGTTATTTTAGGTATATTTCTTGGCTTTCTTATTGGTATAATCCGTTCCACCTATGATAAAACAGGACGTTTTAGATTTCTAAACAGTATTTCAAAGATATACATTACCGTAATCAGAGGAACGCCAGTCGTTGTTCAGCTGATGATTATATACTTCGTAATTTTTCAAAATGTCGATGTCAGCAGAATAGTTGCTGCAATTATTGCGTTTGGAATTAACTCAGGTGCTTATGTAGCAGAGATATTTCGCAGTGGTATTATGTCAATAGATAACGGTCAGATGGAAGCAGGACGTTCTCTCGGCTTAACATACAGTCAGTCAATGCGTAGTATAATAATGCCACAGGCATTGAAAAATGTTTTGCCTGCATTAGGTAACGAATTAATCGTGTTATTAAAGGAGACTTCGGTTGCCGGATACATAGCGCTTGGAGATCTCACAAGAGTAGGAGATAGTATCAAAACAACCCAATATGAGAACTTCTGGCCTCTTTTCGGAGTAGCTGCAATATATCTTTCTATCGTAATGGGTTTAACAAAGCTTCTCTCCATTCTCGAAAGGAGGTTACGCGCAAGTGATAGTCGTTAAAAATCTTTGTAAAGCGTTTAAGAACGATTTACAAGTTCTTAAAGGAATAGACCAAACTATACAAAAAGGCGAAAAGGTTGTTATTATCGGACCGTCCGGTAGCGGAAAAAGCACTTTTTTGCGATGCTTAAATTTGCTTGAAACACCAACCAGCGGAGATATCTGGTTTGAGGGTATTAATATTACCGACGAAAAAACAGATATAAACCATCTTCGAAGTAAAATGGGAATGGTTTTCCAACATTTTAACCTTTTCCCACATAAAACTATAATTCAGAATATTACACTTGCTCCCATCAAGTTAGGAATACAAACCAAAGAAGCAGCAAACGAAAAAGCCTTAGCTTTATTAAAAAGAGTAGGACTTTCAGATAAAGCAGACGCTTATCCTTCACAATTGTCAGGCGGACAAAAACAACGTATTGCTATAATACGCTCACTTGCAATGGAGCCGGACGTTATGCTTTTTGACGAGCCTACAAGCGCACTTGACCCTGAGATGGTCGGCGAGGTTCTCGAGGTTATGAGGGAGTTAGCCGAGGGCGGCATGACAATGGTGGTTGTAACGCATGAGATGGGGTTTGCCCGTGAGGTTGCGACAAGAATATTGTTCATGGACGACGGCTTGATTTTGGAGGATGCACCTCCAAAGGAATTTTTCGAAAATCCAAAGCATCCTCGATTAAAAGATTTTTTATCAAAGGTATTGTAATTTCATGGAGGAATTTATACATGCAGAAAATAAAAGAATCAATCACAAAAAAAATAATAGAAATAATTGATAATTTAGGTTTATCGATTGCGTCAGAAGATATTTTAAATTATATCGAAAAACCGACAGATACCTCAATGGGAGACCTTGCTTTTCCATGCTTCAGGTTGGCAAAACAGCTTCGTTCTGCTCCTCCGAAAATCGCTGCGGATTTAAAAGATAAAATGGGGGAGCTTCCGTTTATTACAAAAACAGAAGCTATAGGTGGATACCTTAACTTTTTCGTGGATAAAAATTACTACAGCAGCTTACTTGATGGTATTGTATCGGATGTAGATTTCGGAAAAAGTCAAATTGGTAACGGCAAGGTTGTGTGTATCGATTTTTCCTCTCCGAATATTGCAAAACGCTTTCATCTCGGGCATATCGGTACAACCGTTATAGGAAATGCTTTGCGTAATATTTTTATTTTCTGCGGATATAAGTGTGTCGCAATAAATCATCTGGGCGACTGGGGAACAAACTTCGGTAAATTAATTTCAGCATTTAAACACTGGTCTAGCAAAGAACGGGTTGACGAATACGGAATAAACGAGCTTATGGATTTATATGTTCGTTTTAATAATGAAGAAAAAAACAATAAAGAACTTGCAGATGATGCAAGAACAGAATTTTCAAAGCTTGAAAACGGTAGCAAAGAAAATCTGGAAATCTGGCAGTTGTTTAAGGATATTTCATTAAAAGAATATCAGAAGACATATGAACTGTTGGAGATAACCTTCGACTCATACAACGGCGAGGCTTTTTTCTCAGATAAAATGCCCGCAGTTGTCGAGGAACTGAAAGAAAAAGGACTTCTTGAAACAGATGACGGAGCATCGGTAGTCAGACTTGATAAATACAATCTGCCGTTGTGTCTTATTCTTAAGAAGGACGGTTCAACGCTTTATCCTACGAGAGATATAGCCGCTGCTATCTGGCGTAAAAAGGAATACGATTATGACAAATGCGTTTATGTGACCAGTGCTGGACAGAGCCTACACTTTGCTCAATGGTTCAAGGTTGTTGAGTTGATGGGATACGACTGGTCAAAGAAGCTTGTTCATGTTCCATACGGAACTATGAGTGTTGGCGGCGAGAAGTTAGCCTCCCGTACAGGAAATGTAATTCATTTGGATGATTTACTCTCAGAAGCTATTTCAAAGTGCGAAAAAATTATAGAGGAAAAAAATTCGCTTCTTGCAGACAAAAAAAGCGTTGCATGTGCAGTCGGGGTAGGAGCTGTTGTATTCAATGCACTTGCAAACAGCCGCATAAAGGATACGAACTTTGTCTGGGAGGATGCGTTATCCTTTGAGGGAAATACAGGTCCTTATGTACAATACACTTACGCAAGAAGCGCAAGTGTTTTGAGGAAATCCAAAACCGAAGAAAACAATAATACCGACGATAAATATTCAAATCCCGCAAATGAGGAAATAGAGTTAATCAAACGCTTGACTGAATTTCCTGATGTGGTATTACGTGCGTTGGAAGAATACGAGCCAAGTGTAATATCACGATATATACTCAGCCTTTGTGCTGCATTTAACCAATTTTACCATAACTGTCCGATTTTAAAATCCCAGGGAGCGGTAAGAGTTTATAGACTTAAGCTGACACAAGGCGTTTACAATGTACTCGGAAATGCACTTGACCTTCTCGGCATGAAGAGGACAGAAGAGATATAAAAAACATTAATAAATTCATGATATGAAAGGATAATTTATATGTCAGGACATTCCAAGTGGAAAAATATTATGCACAAAAAAGAAAAAACCGATGCACAGAGAGCAAAGGTTTTTACTAAAATAGGTAAAGAAATTTCGATGGCGGTTAAAGAAGCGGGTACGGATATTGTAAGCAACGCAAGACTTCGCGATCTTATTACTAAGGCAAAGTCTTTTAATGTACCTAACGATAATATAGACAGAGTCATAAAAAAAGCTTCCGGTAGTGATGGGGTTTCATACGAGGTTGTAAATTACGAAGGTTACGGTATAGGCGGTGTTGCCGTTATTGTGGAAACAACCACCGACAACCGTAATCGTACAGCAGCCGATGTTCGACACTATTTTGATAAATTCGGCGGAAATCTCGGCACAACAGGTTGTGTTTCGTTTATGTTTGAGGAAAAAGGTGTTATCGTCATCGATTCCGAGGACGTGGACGAGGATAAGTTTATGGAGGACGCACTTGAGTGTGGAGCAGATGACTTTAGCCAGGAAGGCGAGGTAATCGAGGTATTTACCGAAGTAAAGGATCTAAACTCGGTCAGAGATGCACTTGCCGGAAAAGGATATAAAATTATTTCCGCGGAACTTGATAAAATCCCTGCAACATATGTCACACTTACAGAAGAAGAGCAGCTTCATAAAATGCAAAAACTGTTGGATATGCTTGACGAAAATGACGATGTAACCGAAGTTTGGCACAACTGGGATAACCAGGGCGAATAAAATAAAATGTGAACATTTTTATTCACTTTATGACAATTTAAAGCCGTAGATGTTAAGTCTACGGCTTTTGGTTATTTTTCTGTTACAAGCACCATCGGAGGACAGGGGAAATCAACATTGTTCAGAATATATCCTCTGTCTTTTGCATTATAGATCATTAACATACTGAGGCTTGACATTGCCATCAGGTATTGTTTTTGCTCCGGAACGCTCATCAAGTGCTTGGGAATTTTTGTCTTAGCGTTTTTTAAATGTTCTGTCAAAAATGGTAAGCATAAAGGAATAAATTCATCTACTGTCTGCCAAGTAATCTGTGCGAGCTGTTCGAATTCGTGTTTTCTTACTACGGGAATATCAACTGCCGGCTTGCCGTTTACAATATCAACAACACCGCATTCGGAAAGATAAGGAATATTCTCAAAGAACATTGGATTGATTGCGGTACTGCCAGGCTTAATGTTTTCA
>DMMZ01000047.1 GCA_003452915.1 Clostridiales bacterium
GCGATTCTGTCGAGAGCATAACACCCTTGCTCTTCCCTGTCGTACCCGAAGTAAATAAAAGCTCCTTGAGAACCTTATTATCAGGGACAATAGACAAATAACGCTTGTCACCGTTTTTAAGAAGCTCCTTGCCTTTTGCAACGACATCATCAATATAATAATGCTTTTCATCCTTTACAGTTTGCTCTGCCATGCATATAAAGTGAGTTATATCAGGTAGATTATCTGTAATCTCCATTATTTTCTTTTCGGTTGCACCGCCGGAGTATATAAGCACCTCGCAATTACCTGTATTCAATATATATTGTATTTCATCTGAGGTTAGCTCCTTGTCAATTGGAACTACTACACTACTTGAGCATAAAACAGCAAGATAAGAACGAATCCAGTTGTAACTGTTATCACCTATTATTCCAATATGTTTACCATCAAGCCCCATGTCAAATAGAGCAGTTCCGTATGCATCAACATCAGTTTTAAATTCATTATAAGAAACCGAAACAATTTCACCATGTTCTTTAAATTTAAAGGCGGCCTTGTCTCCATACAATTTTGCACCAGCATCTATTAAATCGCGGAGATCCTTACTTTCCCTTACCTCATAAAGTGGATAATTTTCTTTAAAGTTCTTATACATATTTAATGCCAATCCCTTTCAATCCGTATTTGATAATATTGCCGATGTCAGTTATTTAATGATATATATTAAATATTATAACAAAAAGCAAAAATAAATCAACCATATTTTAGAAATTGTGACACTTTTTACAAAAATAAAATATAATAAAATAGTAGAATTTCTAATTATCATTATTCCGATGGCAAATGATAATTGGTTATAATAATATAATAGCTATCGGAGAAATGGATTTTATTATGATTGAATTCATACCAGTATCATTTATTTTACCAAATCGTCTTGCTGCTGTTTCTGCTGCAATTAATAATAGTGATAATAATAATGAAAGAATAGTTGCTTGCGACGGGATTACAAATTGTCTGTTTATTTTTAATTGTCGAGGTGTATTGCTTGACACTAAGGAGGGTATAAGAAGCTACAGAAAACTGCATTATGATTTTGATAATTGCCGCTATATGGCTTTATCAGGTAATGATAACCGAAGGGTATATTTCTTAAATTGTTGTTTTGTTGAGGTAGGAAGTGTAGACCTTGACATTGACAACAGCAACTTCGAAAATGCGGAGGATACCGCTGAATTAATGGATGCTTCCCCCGACACCAGAGACGGAGAAAGTATTATAATAGCAACACATCGCAGAAGTGTTCGAGCCTACACGATCAACGGACTGGAAATAGGTTTTGTAAGACCAATTGACGAGACTAGGTTAAACCAGAATTTTGTATATTCAGGTCCTACCGAGGCTTTTAATTACATACGTAACAATATTTCTTTTGTAAATATCCGTGTCGGAGTAAATAATTTTACCAGCTCTGTTCCCGACCAATTAAGCTTACGTACACTTATTGCTGACGGAGAGGGTTCAGTTTACGGTCTTTTCGGATACCGTTATATATATAATTATATACTTCCTATTTATGAGAATGGTGTATTTGTGCTGCCGTCCACCGATGATATAGGTACAATAATCAGTGATATAAGCAGGTGCTGTTGAAAAAACTTAAGCTTTATGTTAGTATAAGATTAATTTAAATAGAGGATGTTAAAAAATATGCAGAAAAATAGATTTTATACTGATACACATACATTAAATCTTATAAAAAAACGCCCCGAAGATTCTCACAAGGGGCTTTTTGGCACGCTCATTTCTCTTTGCGGCAGCAGAAACATGACAGGTGCAGCTTATCTTTCTTCTATGGGTGCGTTGCGGAGTGGTGTTGGTCTTTTAAAACTTGCTGCAGATGATTATGTTCAGTCGGTTTTGAAAAGCTGTCTTTTTGAAACTGTTTATATAAAACCGCAGGAAATTCTTGATATGCAATCGACTGCATATTTGATAGGCTGCGGTATAGGCAGAGAGTATGATTCGTTTTTATCAACCCTGTTACCTTTATTAAGTCAAAAGACTGTTATTGATGCAGACGGCATAAATTACTTAGCCTTGAATATAAATATATTAAAAAATATGCGTCAACCGAATTGCGAAATGATCCTTACTCCGCACGCTGCCGAAATGGGAAGGCTTATCGGAAAAGATGCCGTCTATGTTCAATCAGACAGAGANNCCCGATGGTAGTGTTACAATCAACAAAAGCGGCAACAGCGGTCTTGCAAAAGGCGGCAGTGGTGATGTTCTTGCCGGTGTAATAGCTTCACTGTGTGCACAGGGCTATTCTTGTAAAGATGCTGCTGTGCTTGGAGTTTATCTTCACGGGCTTGCTGCTGATAAGCTTGTTGAGAGGTATGGAGTACACGGACTTCTTCCGCGTGACTTACCTTGCGAGATAGGACTGCTGTTGGGTTGACGTAATACAAAACGAGGTGTATTTATATTAAAAAAATTGTTGCTTTTCTATTTGTTGTTATTTTAATATTCAACATAAGCTCATGTTCTTTTTCAAAAAGTGATTTTGAGAATGTAAAAGCCATGTTTGTATATCCTGTAAAAATCTCCGCAATTATTGAACAAGAAACTTCAATCAACTTTAGTATTTATATATATGAAACCGAAACGCTTTTTACCTACAGCCAACCTAAAACATTAAGCCTACTAACCGTAAAAAAGAATAATGAGGGTTATTTAGCACAGTACGATGGTATTGAGATAGAAATTGATAACGGTAGTATTATGGCTACAGACGCTCTCGACCTTGCTGTTGATACAATCAGAACGAGTGAAAGTTGTGAACGTCAGGTGCAAAACGGTCTGAATGTTCTATTGTTTTCTATTGACGGAAATAATGTTTTGGTGTATTATAATAATGAATCAAAAATAATTGATAAAATAATTTCGGAGGTTAACGGGCAACTCTTTACATATGAGATTTTGTCCATCGAGAGTATTCAAACATGATAAAAAACAGAGTAGAGGTACAGATTGACCTCAAAAATATAATACATAATTATGAGTATATAAAAAATATTGTAGGAAATGACTGTCGTGTTATGGCTGTAGTAAAAGCCGATGCATACGGTCACGGAGCGGTAAAAGTCTGCAACCTTCTGGAAGGACTCGGTGCAGATATTTTTGCTGTCGCTTGTATTGAAGAAGCTATCATATTAAGAAAAAGCGATGTAAAAGCAGATATACTTATTCTTGGCATGACAAATGAAGATGATATTATAGAGTTATCAGAATATAATTTGATACAGACAGTGGGTTCGCTTGAATATGCGAGCCTTCTTTCTGAAAAAGGCGGTTCGCGAGTTCACTTAAAAATTGACACTGGAATGTCGAGATTAGGTATGTATTGTCACACTTCAGATGATGTACTGGCAGTCAAAGATAATATCAAAGCTATTTCAGAATTGGAAAATATTAAAATTGAAGGTATTTTTACTCATTTTGCCAGTTCGGACAACCTGTCATCTTTATTTACCGAAAAGCAATTTGCTGTATTTACTGAGCTTCTTGATACACTTAAAACAGAAAACATTGAAGTTGGTCTTCGGCATTGTTGCAATAGTGCTGCTATTATAAATTATCCGCAGATGAAGCTTGATATGGTCAGAGCAGGGATTATTCTTTACGGTCTTTCCCCTTCTCCGCTCATGCAGGTTGATAAAATTTTTCCTGCTATGAAACTAAAAAGCCGTATTGACTCTGTTTCTAAGTTAAAAAAAGGTGATTTTGTAAGTTATGGCTGTACCTTTACGGCGGAAAATGATATGGATGCTGCAGTAGTCTCAATCGGTTATGCAGATGGATTCTCTCGTGCACTAAGCGAAAAGGTATATGTTAAAATAGGCGGTAAAAAAGCGAAAATTATAGGTAAAATTTGTATGGACCTATGCGTTGCCGACATAAGCGATATTAAATGTGCTATAGGGGACGAGGTTATAATATTCGAGAATGCCAAGGATATAAATGCGCTTGCGGAGATTCTGGGTACTATAAATTACGAAATAGTTTGTATGCTGAAGCAGAGAGTGAAGAACACATATAATGAAAAATAGCTAATTATACTATTCCATATAAACAAAAAACCGCTTAAATGCGGTTTTCTATTTTTCTAACTAAATTATTGTTGGTAATAGAATAAAAGATATTTATCTTTATCTAAATTTCTATATAAACCTATTCTATTTATAAGTTCAGCTTCAACTCTTAGAAATTCGTCATTTATATTATTTAAAACTGTAATATTCTCTGTTTCTTCCGTAATACTAAGCGAAAGTGATTTTACTGTAGAACTTTCCAGTCTTTTTTCTGCTTTACAGAAAGATAAAGTAGCTCTCCCAAATAAATAATCATAAAACAGGATAATTATAGCTTTCATATCTATCAATAATTTGTTCGCATATAAAAATTCTTTTCTTTTTATTCGCCTGTAACATTCATGTGAAGCAGAAATAAACTTATAAATATTGTCCTCTATCTGATTCATGGGAATGGTAAAAGATAATTCTTTAGAATGATTTTTTAGATCAGATAAAAAATTGTTTATATCATTCATAATTTTAATATCTTTTAACCATGGTGAGGGTGACAGCATTTCTTTTGTATAAAAGAAAATATCCGCCTTTATAAAGTTTTCGAAATGTGCGATGACACAATTATTAAAATAAGGGCAGGGTTCGAAAAATAAAACATTAAGATTATTCTTAATTTCCTCCTTTGAATCGGAAGTATAACTAATAATATCTCCGGTTTGTACTATAAATCTTAAATCAACATCAGAATATTCATCATATGAATTACCAGCAAGTGAACCAGATAGAAATGCACCCGTTATTTCGCTTTTGTTTATAAATAAATCTACCAGTTCGTTAGATAAATTAATGACTTTATCCATATGAATTCCTCTTTTTCCTTAAAATATATACCGGGATTGCGATAAGCATCCCGGTATATTTAATTTTTATAATGTTATATGATCTATTATGTAGTCGAGATATTGCTTATAAGCCTGCTTGTCGGCAACAATCTTCTTCATCTCATAAAGCTTGTTTGGAGGAATGGTTTCGGTTTCCTCGGGAGTAATTTTATTTTTCATAAGTTTATCAACCATAAGAGCATCATGAATGTCCATTGAAATAATGTTATTGCCTCGTAGGCACATAACCTGTTTCATCTGTCCGTTAACAAGGTTCTCAACAGCAGCGCAACCCATTTGTGTCGCAAGCACTCTGTCACGCAGTGTCGGTGAACCGCCTCTCTGAATATGAGCAAGACGTGCGAAACGTGTTTCGATACCCGTTCTGACCTCTATCATTGAGCGTAATTCCTCGCCGTAATCGGGACCCATTCCTTCGGCTGCGATTATAATAAAATTACGCTTGCCGTTTTTTCTGGCTTCAATCATTTTTTCAACAACATGGTCAAAATCTGTGGGAATTTCTCTGATTACAGCTGTTACAGCACCGACAGCTATTGAAGTCTGAAGCGCAATATCTCCTGCATCTCTTCCCATAACCTCAACAACATTACATCTTGCATGGCTTTCTCCAGTATCACGAAGCTTGTCGACAAGCGATACAACCGTATTCATGGCTGTATCAAAG
Source organism: Clostridiales bacterium (assembly GCA_003452915.1). GTDB lineage: Bacteria > Bacillota > Clostridia > Oscillospirales > CAG-382 > UBA1049. The sequence goes on from DMMZ01000047.1 coordinate 5,646, forward strand.
CCTATTGTCATCTCGGTCGAACCAATGTCGTTATCTATTGTTCCGGGAATACCTATACNNGCACCTCTGAAGGTTCCGTCTCCGCCGATTGTAACAACACCGTCGATTCCGAATTTTTTGCAGGTTTCGACAGCCTTCTGCACACCCTCTGGCTTGCGGAATTCTGCACTTCTTGCTGTATACAGCATTGTTCCGCCCCTATTTATAATATAGGCAACATCTCTTGCACCAAGCGGTTTTATATCACCGTCAATAAGTCCTTGATATCCGTTATATATACCCATAACCTCAACACCCTTGTAAATGGCAAGACGGGTTACGGCTCTTACAGCGGCGTTCATACCCGGAGCGTCTCCACCCGAGGTAAGAACACCTATCTTTTTAAATTGATTCAAAGTANNGGCACAAAACCGTGTTTGAAAGAAATATCTTTCAAACTGCCTCCAAAAAAAAACAAATTTTCTTTTTACGTCCATTATACTATCACTTTTACCTATAAAAGTCAAATAATTTTTCTTTGATTGTTCTATTTATAGGGCGAAAAGAATAAGTTGTATCAAACAATATAGGAGGTAAATTGCAATGACGGATTTAGGAATATACGCCGATATCGCAGGCAGGACCGGCGGCGATATTTATATTGGAGTGGTCGGTCCTGTCAGAACCGGAAAATCCACTTTAATTAAGAGATTTATAGAATATTTGGTGCTGCCCAATATCGAAGGTGAATTCGTACGCGAGAGAGCAAAGGATGAGATGCCTCAATCTGCTTCCGGACGAACTGTAATGACTACAGAGCCAAAGTTTATACCAGAGGAAGCTGTTCGTATTGAGCTGGACGAAAACGCATCCTTCCGTGTCAAGCTAATAGACTGTGTTGGTTATATTGTCCCGGGTGCTATCGGACATATTGAAGATAATGCTCCGAGAATGGTTATGACACCCTGGTCAAGTGAACCCCTGCCCTTTGAAGAAGCAGCAGAAATAGGCACAAAAAAGGTTATAAACGACCACTCGACAATAGGTCTTGTTGTCACCACCGACGGCACTATCGGCGATATAGCAAGAGAAAGCTATATTACCGCAGAAAGACGTGTTGTTGAGGAATTAAAAGCGATAAACAAGCCGTTTATCGTTGTACTTAACTGTCTGCATCCGCAGAGTGTTCAGTCGCAAGCATTGGCAAACGAGCTTGAAATAAATTATGATGTTCCTGTTATACCGCTCAACTGCCTTGATATGACTGACAGCGACATAAAAGAAATTCTTAAGAATGTACTATATGAATTCCCGATCAGTGAAATTAAGGTTACTATGCCGTCCTGGGTAGAGGTTCTTGAAGAAAACAGTCCTTTGAAGCAAAGCCTGTATCAGGAGATTGCTAGATGCGCTTCGAGGTTAAACCGTGTCGGAGAGGTAAAGGACGCTTTTGATTCGTTTACGATTGAAAATGAAGGCATTAAAGCGAGACTTGACAGCCTTAACCTCGGTGACGGCAGTGCAAAAATAGAAATAAAGATACCCGACAAGGTTTTTTATGCTGTACTCGGCGAGAAGAGCGGTTTTGAGATTGATGACGAACAAAGTTTGTTTAGGATTATGAGCGACCTTTCAAAGGTAAAACGTAAATATGATAAAGTATCTGAGGCTATAAGTCAGGTTAATGAATTTGGTTATGGTATTGTTACTCCTTCTATCGATGACCTGAAGCTTGAAGAGCCTGAAATTGTTAAACAACCGGGTGGATATGGCGTTAAGCTAAAGGCAAGCGCACCGAGTATACATATGATTCGAGCTAATATTGAAACCGAAGTAAGTCCAATGGTCGGAACCGAGCGTCAGAGCGAAGAGTTAGTAAAATTCCTGTTAAAGGAGTTTGAGGAAGATCCGAAGAAGATTTGGGAATCGAATATGTTTGGAAAGACACTCCACGAGCTTGTAGGCGAAGGACTAAACAACAAACTTTCTCATATGCCGAACGATGCACGTGTAAAACTTTCAGAGACACTGCAAAAAATTATTAATGACGGCAGCGGCGGCTTGATTTGCATCCTTCTCTAAAGTGTTAAGTTTAGTTAATGTACACTTTTCCAATCCCTGATGAAAGGACTGGTTAAAAATGTTTTGTCTTTATTCTTGTTTAAAAAACAAGGAAGTCATTAATGTTACTGATGGCAGACGGCTTGGTTGTATAATTGACCTCGAAATTGACCCTGTCTGCGGTAAAATTATTAAAATTATACTGCCCTCATGTGACGGCTTTTTCAGCTATTTTTCTAATAAAAATAACATTTGTATCCCATGGGAAAATATTGAACGAATCGGAGACGACATTATACTCGTCCGCGATTGTGAATGCAGACCTAGAAAAAGAGACCGAATAATATAGCACACATTAAAAATCCTCACGAAAGACGTTGTGTCAATCGTGAGGATTTACTTTACTCATATACTACATATTATTATCAACTATTAAATTTGTTCTAATCACTCATTGACTTTTACCATGACGAGTGGTAAAATATTGTTAAAAATTAAAAGGACGTGATTGTTTGGATATTTTTAAAACAATCGGTAATATAGGAATTATTCCGGTTATAAAAATCTCTGATATTGATAATGCTTTGCCCCTTGCAAAGGCTCTCTGCGACGGTGGATTGCCTGCTGCCGAAATAACATTCAGGACAGACTGCGCTGCGGAAGCTATTTCCCGTATTACTACAGCATACCCTGAGATGTTAGTAGGTGCAGGTACTGTACTTACCATAAAACAAGCAGAAGCTGCAGTAAAAGCAGGGGCAAAATTTATAGTCAGCCCGGGTTTAAATCCAACTGTGGTTGAATACTGTGTTAAGAACCGAATACCGGTTATTCCTGGCTGTGCAACGCCGTCTGACATTGAAAAAGCGCTTGAGCTTGGACTTGACACAGTCAAATTCTTTCCTGCCGAGGCTGCCGGCGGTCTGCCGATGATAAAAGCTATGTCAGCACCTTACAAGGTAAAATTTATGCCGACAGGCGGGATAAACGAAAAAAATTTACTCCCCTATCTGCAATTTGATAAAGTCATTGCTTGCGGCGGAAGCTTTATGGTCAGTGATGAGCTAATAAAAAATAAAGACTTTGCAGCAATAACAGCTTTGACAAAAAAAGCTGTAAGTTTATTACTTGGCTTTAATCTTGTTCATATTGGAATTAATTCCGAAAGCGAAGATCAAGCAAAGAAAGCGACATTCTTACTATCTGCTATGTTCTCATTTTCTGTAACTGAGATGTCTGTATCCTATTTTGCTGGTCCTTTTGAGATTATGAAGTTTATGGGCAACGGCAAGAACGGTCATATTGCTATTGGAACGAACTCTGTTGACAGAGCGTACTTTTATCTTAAAAACAATGGGTTTGAATTTGATGAGGGCAGTATTAAATATTATGAAAACGGAAAAATGAAATTTGTTTATCTTAAGGACGAAATTCTTGGCTTTGCAATTCATTTGGTTGAGAATAAATAATAAATTTTAAGGATGGTGCTTGATAAAATGAAGTCTAATATTAATGTTCTCGAGAAAATGAAGGTTTATGATAATGTACTTGAGCTGATCGGAAATACTCCGATGGTAAAATTAAATACCTTTAAGCCCAAGCCTAATATTGATATATATGCAAAGCTAGAGCTTTGGAACCCCGGTGGCAGTCTTAAAGACAGAGTTGGTGTACATATGATAGCACAAGCAGAAAAAAAGGGGCTTCTAAAAAAAGGTGCAACTATTGTAGAAGCTACTGCAGGTAACACGGGACTTGGTATTGCTCTTGCTGCAATCGGCAAGGGATACAAGGTTATTGTAGTTGTACCGACAAAGTTTTCTACAGAAAAGCTGGCACTTATGCGTGCTCTTGGTGCAGAGGTTGTACAAACACCACGTGAGCTAGGAATGGCTGGTGCAACAGATAAAATGGACGAGCTTCTAAAGACAATACCTAATTCGGTTGCACTCAGGCAGTTTGAAAATCTTGCAAATCCCGAGTCACATTACCTTTCGACAGGTCCTGAAATATACAGAGATATGAGTGGTCAAATTGATTATCTAGTTGCAGGTGCAGGCACAGGCGGTACTTATACCGGAATTGTTAAATATTTAAAAGAACAGAATCCTAAAATAAAAGGCGTTCTTGCCGACCCCGTAGGTTCAATTATGGGCGGTGGTGAGCATCATGATTATAATATTGAGGGTATCGGAAATGATTTTATACCTGCAACAATGGACATGAAACTTGTCGATATCGTTGTTAAAATTACAGATACCGAATCATATGAGCTTGCAAGAGAGATAACAAAGCGTGAGGGAATTATTTGCGGTTCATCATCGGGTGCTGCACTTGCCGCCGCTTTAAAATTAGCAGAAAAAATTGAAAAAGGTAACATAGTAGTTGTATTTGCTGACAGAGGTGACAGGTATTTCAGCAAGCATTTATACGATTAATAATATTATTTTAGTAAATAAAACATTTAAAGGAGTTATTTATGAAAAAGCTAATAGTCCTATGTTCAGTTTTTGTTCTTGTTATAAGCATGTCAGGTATTCTGGCATCCGCAGAAACTACCTCTCTTTTACCTGATGACGATACTGTTTGGCAAGGTCTTCAATATGTTGATGCTAACGGAAATACAGAGGACATAAATGTAAAAACTCAAGACGGTGTTACCGAATTCTGGGGAAGTACTATCGGCTGGCCATGTGCTGCATACAGTGCTGCGGAAGCCGACTGGATTACTGTTCCTGTTGAAGGTATGTCTCTCCAATATGACATAACCATCGATGTAGGCCGTACAAATATTTTACTATTTATGAAAGGTGAAACACCTAATAGTTTTACCGATAAGTATTTTACAATAAGTAAAATGGTTGAAGGTGATCAAACTGATGACGATGTTGCTGCCGGTACATATAGCGGAACTTTAAGTCTGGAGGATATTACCACAAATGAATTTTTTCCCGCAAGTGCACTTAATGACGACGGTACACTCACTATTTCCGGACTCAAGATTTTTTCAGTAGCAGGTGCTACTGTTACTGTAAATAAACTTGTAATTGTTTCTGACAGTGAAGTAAACACAAGCCAGGATGAGAGTTCGGTTGTTTCAGAAGAGAGCCTTACCGGTACAACCTCATTTGTTGATGAAGATTCCGATGTTTCTGCTGCTGAATCTGAAAATGACGCTTCCGATATCAATGAAGAAGAACCCGGTGAAAACGATAACACTATTTGGTATATTGTTGGTGGAATAGGCGTTGTAGCTCTTATAGCTGTTATTGTTGTAGCTATGAAAAAGAAAAAGTAATTTGACTATTAAATAAAAAAGCAGTCGCTGGACTGCTTTTTTTATTATAGTTGCTCAAAGTAGATATAATAACTCTTAAATTAATCTTCCATTATAAAAAACACAATTAATTATCTTTATACTTATTCAAATTAGAAGCAGTGATAAATTCGAGGACAAGTTTTTGATTAATGGACTTTTTTGAAGAATTTTTCNNTTTTCTTACTGTTTATTAAGAGAAGTAGTATTAATCACTTATTTAAATGGAAATGATTCAATAAGTTCTTTTTTCTTTTGAACTACCAGTTCTGGTGTTATTTTATACTCATTGATAATACTTTGAATTTCAATAGAATTGACATCCATTCCACGGATATCAATTTTATTATGCTCCGAAATTCCGAATGCTGAATAATAATCGTCGAACTTATAATCACCACCGCGTATACGGTCAGAGCATATCATGCGTATGTTTGGGATTCCAAAGCTATCGGCAACAATCAATCCATGAAGCGATGATGATATGATAGTTTTACACTGTGCGATTTTTGTAATACACTCAACAACATCTGATTGAATATCAATTACTGTGCTATTAGGTATCGTTATACTCTCAAAAACTTCATTCTTCTTATCGACATAATGTGGTACTATCCCGAAATCATATTTTTTTACAATGCCGGATGGGACAAGCTCCGAAGCAAGTAACCCGGGATCGCAAAGTACTACTTCATCAAGCTTTTTTTTAAGAATGTATTCACACTTCTCCTTTGTTTTTACACCTCTTAAAGCATGTATATATACAGGACGTATAAAGTCAAGACCATCCTCCGGTGGAGATATGAAACCGCTTCCCCAAACATGAATAGTAGATAATTTGTCAGATGGAATGCTTTTTCTATATTCGTTTACAGTTTCATTTGGCATTAGAAAAAACTGTAATATACTGCCGATAAAAACAGCTTCGCAATTATCCGTCCATGATTGAACCGAGGTAAAGCCAAATACACTTTTACACAGGTTGATATTGAGTGCATCTCCCATATTCGAATGACGATCAAAATACAAAAGCTTGATTTGTTTTGGCATATGTTATAACGTCCTTTCTTATAAAATATAAATAATTTAAAATTATTTATTATATTAACACAAAATAAAAAAGAAATCAATCCTTAAAAATCGATTTCTTTTTGTGGCCCGCCCTGAGGGATTTGAACNNCCCACGACCGACGGAATCGGAATCTAATTTTTGATATTTTATCGATATTCGCATAGATTCATATTTCAACTATATTGGGCTATTTTTGAAGATATTCGTTCAATGTCATTCACGACAATTCATCCAAAGTGTGATATTTTGTGTGATAAAAATCGAGATAATAACATGTTTAATTTACCACTATTACTATCCTCGTAAATCCCTTCATGGATTAAGTATACAAATAAGATAACCCCTCAGAAATGAGGGATTATCTTTTTATAAGTGATAAAAAATGTTAATAATATTCGGTTAAAAATATTTATGAGGTCCAATTTAGCCGAGTACTATTCGCCTTATAAAATTATTTATTGTTAATGGCTATTTTCTTATAAATAATACTAGCTGAGATGATTGAAATAGCAGCAAGTGCTAATAAACCGAATAACCAGTTCATATTATCACCAGTTATTGGACCTTCACTATTATTTGAAGTAATATCGCTGCTATCTGAACTTGCGCTGCTGCTCGAATCTTCGCTAATATTACTCGAATCTTCACTAACACTACTCGAATCTTCACTAACGCTACTCGAATCTTCACTAACGCTGCTCGTATCCGGTATTGTTTCACAGAGTCCGTTGGTAATAGTATTACCATCTAAAGTGACCGAACCATTCCGTGCCAATAACTGTCCTTGTATTGTCGCACCTGTAGTAGCTGTAATAGAAGTTAATGCAAAGATGTGCCCCACAAAATGAGAGTTTGTTCCTAATGTTGCAGAACTTCCAACCTGCCAAAAGATTCGGCAATACCGAGCTTCTCCTATTAGGTTAATATTACTGTTTGATGCCGTGTTTAGNNTTTTAAATATAAAAACTGCATTGGGATCGCCCTGTGCATCGAGTATGAGAGTACCGGTTATTTGAAAAGTTCCGCTCTCTGAAACATACGTGCCGGGAGTCAAGGTAGTCCCGCCAAGTTCTGTAGGGATCGTAGTGATTGGTGTTCTTCCAGCAGCGTCGTCATATGCGTTTATCAAGTCATTCTTGGCCAAAATTGCGACAGCATCAGACACGTGTAAAGTTCCACTCATTGTTACACTATCCCAACCGGTGACCGAACTACCCGGATATAAGCCAACATCANNGGTATTAGTGATTGACTCGCCTGCTAAAACCGCAAAAGTAGAGGTTGTTCCAAGATTTATCGTTGGTTGGTCTGCCATAGTAATTGTAGGTATTGCCATTATTATAACCAGTGATAGTGTTAGCGTTAATAACAATATTATAAAACGTATCTTATAAAGTAATTTCATTTAAATATTTAGTCCTCTCTATTCACAACTTTCATGGACGCGCAAGAAACATTCGCTTATGTTAGTATATGATTAAAGGGTTATTCTGCTTATTTATCATTAGAGGATGCCTTTTTTAATAAGTAGAATATAATAAATGTGTCAATGTTAGATTGAACAAAAATTGCTCCTCAAAATGAACCTGAGGAGCTTGTATTAAGTGTAAAAGCGTCGATTATAAACCGACGCTTTATTATAAAAATCAATCAACCACGAGGTGTACAGTTGTTAAAACAACTACCAATGAAATCTTCTATCACTATATCTTCTGTCACGACAATCATCTATTGTATTGAAACGATCAAATCCTCTGTTACAACGACCAAATCCCCTGTTACAACCAAATCTTCTATCACTACAACCATCTATTCTGTCGAAACGATCAATTCCCCTAAACAGCATTACTAGTTCCATAAATGGTGTCACCGCTTAAGTTGGAGCTATATGCACAAATAGTTCTTCCTTCATTATCAAATAAATAAGTAGTTAAAATATCATCGTTGTTACCATAAACATCATCGTAACCGCGTGATCTAACTGATGTCTTTTTATATTCATATATAAAGCCGATCTGCTGACCTGTAACATCTGAACTTGTTTTTTCTGTTACGGTATCTACACGATAGTTTTTATTAGTTATGTTGTTATTTCCTATCGAATAAGTATAAGATATTTTAGAACCAGTGTCGTTATCAACAACATAAGATAATATTCCATTAGAATCATAATTATATGATGATGTTTCACCGTTACTGTATTGAATCATTCGTAAAAATCCGTCAGAAGTAGTATATGGCATCCCAATATATGAGGAAGAATAATAGAATTCAACATAATCACTTGTATTTTGAGCATTTGTTATTCTATTTAAGGCATAACTTGTATTATACCAAAATAATAGCTGATCAATATATCCTGAATAACCAACTGGTTTATACTTGATTTTGATTAATTGGTTCGAAATATTATATTCAAAAGCTTTTTCGTTACCCATTACATCTTTTATCTTTGTAATGTATCCATTTGCATTAAAATACTTTTTATTGCCGAATTCATCGGACATGATATATATTTCATCCGGAAGTGCGTTTATATCTTTAACAATAGTTAGTCCATAGCGTAACCGAATTCATCAATGCTACGAGATATTTTTGATACTCAGCATCTGAAGGAGTAAGCTTTTTTCTCGGGTTATAACCGGCATGATGAAGGTCGGATATTTTTCTAGTTTCTATGTTCATATGTGTTTTTATGTAACTCCTTATTTAAGTTATATTATATAATATTAAATATATGTAATCTATAATCTTTAATATATATTATTATATATAATTAATAAGCGAAATTTAAAATGAAAAAGCACCCATAAAGGATGCTAGTCGATAATAGCTTTAAGTATTTTAATTATCCCAAAAAATATCAAATAAATTATGCACAAACGCTTTAATTTCGACATATATTTATCCATCTCTGGTTTAACTTCTTCTACTTCTCTTTCAGCATTTCTTCTAAGAAAAACCCGAAAATTACGATACCAAATAAATACACAAACAGCAAATATAATAAAAAATACTAAAAGTAAAATATTAAAAAAATTCATTATAAACACATCTTTCTATATTGTTTTTGAATGTTATATTTTAAATTATCTCATTTGACATTATATTTCTCTAAATATACAAAACCATTATTACTTGTTTGTGTTTCACGAAATTTTATAAATTTCAAGTGTTCATATAGTTTGATATTTTGTGGGCACCTTATGCTTGAATGTATTTCATAACGTGGTGCCTGATTTATTGATTCAATAGCTGAAATCAATTGAGTTCCAATTCCTTTTCCTTGAAAATCAGGATGAACTATAAGGGTACAGATATATGAAGTGCCGTCATTAACATATCCGCGAACAGAGCCAATAATTCTACCATCATCATCGATAGCTTTCATGAATTTAAACTTTTCAAATTCATTTTTTATTTCGTCGATTGTCTGATTTAATGGTTGTATTGAGAAGTCATTAAATTCTTCTGCTTCTCTTTGGAAAGCTAAATATTGCAAGTCAAGTATGCTTTGCAAATCATCGTAATTAGCTGTTATGATAACCATTTAGAATTTTCCTTATCATGTAGATATTCAAAGTGTTTATCTCAATCTTATCATTACTTAAAATTATTGTCAATATAAATCCTCGGCTTCGGTAACGCTACCTAATGCTGAAGAAAATATCAAGAAGTTTAATGAATATATTTATTATATTAAGTGTTTTTTATATTGCATATTATTAATTTTATGTTATTATATAATATAGAATTTCGAAATGTGATTTTTAAAATAAAAAAGGAGTTGCCATATGGAAAATAACGATAAGTGTTATGAGATTAGAATGAAAAAAACATTGTATTTATATGACATTTTTTTGGTATTTTGTATGGCACTTATTTTATATTTATATTTTAAATATAAGCCTACTTATCCTTATATGCTTTATTCATCAATTAGTAGTTAGTATTAATCTATGCACAAGAACAGTTGTTCGATATAAATGAAAAATAAAATATTTAAAGAGGTAAGATGTGAGAACAAGTTTAGTAGTAAATGTAAGGCATGACATCGATGGAAAACAGACACCTTTATCTATCATCTGGGTAGATGGAAGAACATTTGAAGTGGATCGTATTCACGACATTTGCAGAGCAGCTTCCTTAAAGGCCAGCGGTGTCGGTATGCGGTATACGTGTAGCATAAGAAATAAACAAATATATCTTTACGATGAAGAAGGCTTTTGGTTTTTGGAGGGGTAAATCTTAAATATTATTTGACTAAAAAAACCATAAAGGATATAATACTTAAAATATAATGTTTGAGGTGTTATATGTTTTTATTAATTCTTGTTATAATTGTATTTTATGTATCACCATATTTAGCTTTACAATATTTAGGAGGTATTTATAAAGAAGGTTATTCAATGATAATTATAGGTATTTATATGATACTAATTTTTTTATTTATTGGTATTCCCATAATTACATATTGGTTATGCAAACGATCATATAAGTACACAAAAAATATATGGATATCAATTTTTTTAAATTCAATTATAGGCACTTTAGCTTATTTATTTCCTTACATTCCAAAAATGTTAATTGGTAGATACGATGAAAAGTTTTTATATGGATTCATTTTATTCTCGTATATATTTATCATTTCATTTATATTTTCAAAGATTGTACAAAAGAAAATAATAAAGAAAGAGAATGATGTTATTCTTTAAAATGGTAGCTCATCATCTGAGCTTAAATCTTCGAAACCTGATTCCGATCCGGAGTATGATGGTATAGAAGAATCGTCCTGCGATTGTGAACGCTTTGGCTCAGCTTCTATTTCCTGGACTAAGAACTCTACAACATTGCGTTTGTTGCCCTGCTTGTCCTTATAATTCCGCTCGGTGTATTCGCATCGGGCGGTAATTTTTGTGCCTTTGGCAAGTTTACTCACAAACGTAGCATAACCGTTCCAAGCGACAAGTGTTGGGAAATATGTTCTCTTTTGTTCTCCGTAACCTCTTTCAACTGCAATTTTAAATGTACAAACAGGTTTTCCGCTTGTAGAAGATTTTAATTCCGGATCAGTTGTTAACCGTCCAGAAAAAACACTTACGCTTATGCAACTCATTTAATTTTCTCCTTTTCGTAACTCAGAATAACGTTAAAAACAACACTTATAATTGAATCTACTAAGACCCGATTATTATTTTGTAAAAATTAATAAAGATCAAAATTATATTGACATATTTCATATAATTTTATATTATATTAAAAAGTTTAGGGGGTTATATTGTGAAAAAATGCAGTCAATGCGGATCATTAAACGATAATGAATTGTTGAATTGTAAAGAGTGTAATAACAATCTTGGTCAAATTCTTTCAAAAGAGAAAGAAGATGAAGCCATACTTGAAGAGCAAAAACGAAATAACCAAGAAAATGCAGAAGATATATATATACATGGAGTTGAAGTCACTAAAGCTGATAAAATTTCTGCTGTGGTAGCATTTGCTGGTATAATTCTATCTATCGTTTTATTGATAATAAAGCAAAATTCTCCAGATAAAAAAGTATATTTGTATAGCATCTTATGTTTTGCTGTTTCTATTTTAACTTCAATAAGTTACTTATTTTTTCCAATTAGAGATATCATGTACAAAAATCATGACTTAGAGCCCTCAGATTTTTCACTTTTTATGAGAAAAATTTTTATATATATATTTTTAATATTGGGCTATTATATAATATTTTTTCAGGAAAGCTTTAAGTAATATCCCCACTCATAAGTAATTAATATTACATTTTAGTAAAAGAAACTATCTTTCCTGATATATCGTCCAATAATAATTCCAGCGGTCGATCCTATTAATGCACCTAATAATATAGCTTGTATCATTAACTCAACTCCAAATAATTCTCAATAATTTTTTTGGCTTCAATCCAAGAATAACATACTGCGGTTGCATATCCTAATCTTTTCATATCCTTTAGCCAATTAAACTGGTCGTCGGTTAGCTTGTTTGACTCGACTTTCATTTCTATGTAAAACCCGTGATATTTACCTTTTGGTACAGGCAAAAATACATCTGACACACCAGGCTTAACACCTTGTTGCTTTAACCTAGCAGCTTCAGCTTTTTCACGCTTACCACCATTTGGAATGTGATGTAAAAATATAAGATCCGGGTGTTGGCTCTCCATAGATCGTGCCCATTCAAAGAGAGCAGCTTGTTCGTCAGATTCGTAGGATTTCATCCGGAAGAGACACTCCTCTTAACAGCAGCTTCCCAAAATACATCAGCATCAAAGCTGCACTCTACCCCGGAAGATTCTTTATAATCATCTTCCCAACCTTTAGCTCGAAGCCAGCTTGCCGGATATGGAATGAATTGACCGCCATCTTTTTGCCATTGCTCCGCTTCCTTTGCTTTTTCTATCGTTTTAAGCATTTTTTCAAGAAGCTCCTGTGTTGGCTTTAATTGATTCCATGCTTTTTCTGCACTGCCCTTTGATTTCTTCTTTGGATAAGCATTCCAGAAGATATTAAAACGATTTGCAAGGGTATTGGATGGCTTTTTTACTTTTTCTGCATTGCTTGAAGTGATTTCATCAACACCGCCTGAAACGTCAGTTTTGGGCAAAGTAGATGGTAGATCAATATTTAAATTATTATCAATATTGGATTTAGTACTACATAAAGGTACGGTTAGGTACGGTTACCTGCGCCGTCACAAGGATTTTCTGCGGTTGTCCGTTGGATGTCCTGCGGACATCCTTTGGATGTCTTTTCCTTATTATTATAATTACTCCGGGATGTCCGCTTTCTTTCAGCATCACTTTTCCGCTTATCAATTAACTTACCGGCATATTCATACCAATCATGAATACACTTATTTTCATCAAGAAATCCGGCTGTCTGTAGTGCTTTTATGAAAGTATCAGCAGATTTATCCCATCCGGATATTTCAGCAATCTCATCATTGAGAAATATTGATAAATCACCATCCGGAGCATTATCAATCGCCCATAACCAAAGCATACAGAGGTGACCTACAGCTTGAGGTGTTTTTATTTTAAGAATGCTTTTAAGTCTTAATGTCTTTTTATTTTGAGGTAAGGTTTGATGTAATTCAATCCACGCCATATAATCACCATGCTTTTCTTTTGCTCTCCTCGGTGCAGTTCATCGGAGAGCTTTTTCATGCCCTGCACAGCATTATTTTAACAAATATAAACTTCGCAACCTACTTCTTTTTGAACCCGTTCTTTGAACTCTGATTCATTGCTGTTGTTATTGGAAAGGTGCAGGAGGTATATCTGCTTAACTTTTGATAAATCGTTCGCCTTAAGCATTCCTATAAGGTTATCAATACTCATATGCGATTGTAACAAGCGTTTTTTCATTGCTACCGGTATCCGTCCGTCTTCTATACTCTCGGTTAAAGCGTCCCTAGAATAGTTAGCTTCAGCCATGATATAATTCAAATCGGGAAAGGTAAACTTCACATAATAGGTATCGGTGAAGNNGCCTGTGCTTTCACTGTGTATATAGAAACCAATATTCGGTACATCGTGTTGACAGTTAAAAGGTGTTATAGTGAATGTGTTTAATTTGAACGGTGTATATCCACCTGACACGTTGTGGAGCTGTATGCTGCGTTCTTGTACTTTATGGCACCTATAACCATCTAGGTTATGCGATTGATTTCTTTTACCACTTCGGGTCTAGCGGAAACTCCTACTCCATATAACAAATTAGATAAATTACCTTTGTGGATATCATAACCAGCTATTCTAATTTTTTTTAAAAGCTCGGAATGCTTCATGTTACGGTCAATTAAGCATTTACTAACTTCTTTGCCCCACGGTGTCATAATCCTTTTTGCAGAATCTTCATCAAAAACAAACATTTGTTTACCTCCCCTCTTGACAAGTATTAAGACTTGTAATATAATAAGTTAAAATAAAATGTGTTTGAATTAAACACGTTTGAATAAAACTTATAATTCGGATTCAATAAGGTCATCAATACCGTTCCAAACATCATCGAGAAGAATTATCCCATTTGAATCTACAAGCAAGTGTGCGGCTTCGTCTCCGTATTTCTCATGTTCTAACTCGAAAACTTCGCATCCTTTGTGTTCATAAACCGCACATACATACCATCTTCCTCTGTGACCTGCAATTTTAATGTTATCGCTTTTTTCGGTTATTACCATATTTGTAGTTGTCATTGTAGGACTCCTTTCTAATCAACAAATGTTTCTCTGTTGAAGTCGTAAATTCCGAAATACTCATGATTTACATATACAACAGCTAAATCGTTGGATATTCTAATTTGTATATCCTGTGAATTCTCTCCTAGATTCCTTAATGCGGTTGTTATAATGTTTCTTTTCATATTTTTATTTCCTTTTGTTTACGATATTTACATGTTGTGTCACTAGTATAATTCAATATATTGAGATTGTCAATACAATAACTTCAATTTATTGAAGTTTGTACATATAAACAAAAATACGCATCTCAAATTGTTGAGAATGCATATATTGGAGGAGTTACTTTGTTTTTTAAAGTGTTTTCTGAATTATGTAAAGAATCCGGGACAACACCTAACGCCGTTGCAAAAATATTAAATTTATCATCGGGTAGTATTACCGAATGGAAAAATGGTAGAACTCCAAGAGGTGATACATTAAAAAAGATCTCTTCTTATTTCAACGTAACTACAGACTATCTTCTCGGTAATACAGACATAAAAGAAAAAACAACGGAAGATACAAAAAATGTACCTTCCGTTGAAGACATCAAATTCGCTTTATTTAACGGCGACAAAGAAATAACAGACGAAATGTACGAGGAAGTAAAGCAATTCGCGCAGTTCGTAAAGAATAGGAAAAAGAAACAGCAGTAAGAGATATAGAAATAAGAGATATAAATGCATACATTTGAGCTTTTTGACATCGCTGAAAAAAATAACATAGATATCATTTACACATCTTTACCGAAAACAAGCTGCATTTCAATGCCGTACGGAAACGATGAATATTGCATAGGTATCGACCCAGATCAAATTACTTCATTGGCTGATGAACGTGTAAAACTTGCTCATGACATTGGGCATTGTGTTTCAGGTAGCTTTTATAATCAACATTCACCGTTGGACCTTCGAAGCAAACATGAATACAGAGCAGATAAATATGGAATAAAAAAACTAATTCCGTTAGATGATCTTATATTTATTATGAGAAAAGGATATGAAGCTGTTTGGGAAATTGCAGAGTACTTTATTGTAACGGAAGAATTTGTTCGTAAAGCACTTAAAATTTATGAAAATGATTTATTAGAAGATAAAAATAAAAATGATGAATTTATAGGGTTTATATGATTAGCATTACTCCAAAATTAAAAGAACGCTTAGTAAATGGTTTAAAAAATCACATACCTAGAATGATGGAAGCTGAAGCATTGGAGACCAATGCTTCCGATATTCTTAAAAGGGCATATAAAGCACTTGTTGAAATCTTCGGCTTTAAAAAACAGGATATAGTTGAAGAAACTTCGGCAAAAAAGAATCTATATGTTTTAAAAATAATGGTAAACGAAAAGATACAGATATACATAGAATGCAAGGATGCCGGTACGGATTTAAATGAAATAGAATTTCAAAACACAATTCCTACAGGAACTAAGTGGTGTATATTAACAAACGGATCTCATTTTAAGATTCATAAGATGATCAAAGCAAAACCGTTAAACATAGAGCTTGTACATGAATTTGATATACAGAACATTTATTACAAACAAAACAAACAGCTTCTGGTATTATATTATTTATGTACCGAAGCTTTCCCAAAAAAATAAAGATTGTGCTTTAGATGATTTGTATCTTCAAAATTTTGAATAAATATTTCATAGGTCAGCTACTTTTACAGAAACCTGCGGTTGAATTAATTAAACGTCAGTTAAAAAAGATTCATCCTAATTTAAATGCAGAAATAGCTGATATATATCATATAATACATGACCAGGTATTATCTCCTGAGGTTATCGAAAGTATAGACGCAAAAGATATATAAAACTAGAAATTGTTGTGAAAACCAGGATTGAAACAAGCAACAATATCAACAAATAAATTAATTAAGAGTGATATAAATGATTTGTTCAAAATGCGGTAGTGATAGAGTTAATATACAAGCTATAACCAACGTCAAGACAAAACATAGCGGTTGCCTGGGTTGGTTCCTGTGGATTTTACTTGCTTGTTGTACTCTAGGCATTATATTGATAATTCCTCTCTTAACTAATAGTAAGATAAAGTCAAAAACTCACACAGAAGCAATATGCCAGAATTGCGGAAAGCAATGGAGAGTTTAAAATATAATTTAACTGTTTGATGATTAACATAGTTGTATTTTTCACCTCATAATATAATTCAAGGAGATTTCTAATGTTAAGAAGAATTTCTAGTTCATTATCGATTATTTGTATTTTAATAGTTTTTTCAGCCTGCTCCAATAATGGTAACACAAAAGATGAAAGTATTGATACTAACAGTGACATTAATCAAACTGAATCTATAACATCTGTTGACGAATCTCAACAAGACCATATCGAAAGCAATGTTTCTGCTGAAGAATCAGTTGATGACATTAATGATTTTAATTACGATAGACAATCTTATACAACAGAATTATTTTATAAAGGTCCATCTCCACAAGATTACGAAAATGAATCTCCTTCTGAAGGTGTATCGGAGATTACATATAAATCAGGGAATCTTGAATTGAAAGCTTGGATTTCAGAAGCTCCCAATGATGGTAAAAAACATCCGGCAATTGTATACGCTCATGGTGGTTTTGCTTTTGGGGAAAGCGACTGGGATGATGCAAAACCTTATTTAGATGCAGGTTATGTTTTGATGACCCCGATGTTCAGAGGGGAAAACGGTAATCCCGGTAATTATGAATTATTTTATGGAGAAGTTAATGATGCAATCGCAGCTGGTAATTATCTAAAATCACTGTCATATGTTGATCTTGATAGAATTTTTCTATCAGGTCACAGTACAGGTGGTACTATTTCTATGCTTACATCCTTAATGCCTTCTCCATATAAAGCAATTGCTTCTTTTGGTGGTTCACCTGAACAAGATATATTTTGTAATTATCAACCCGAAATAGTGCCTTTTGATATTGAAAACCAGAAAGAACTAATTATTAGGTCACCTTTATATAACGTAGAGAGTATGCAAAAACCTTTACTAGTTTACCTCGGCACTGAAGATGAATTCTTTGAATATACCAGTACTGCTCTAGTAAATAATGCTGAAGAGTTAAGTAAAAGTTGTGAACTGATAAGAATCGAAGGCGATCATATATCTTCTCTCACACCTTCAATAGAAGATAGCATCAAAAAATTTAACTCGATGCCATAAGAAAGGATAATTATGATATCTACTCTTGATCGTAACATAGAAAGTGCAAAAGAATTAAAATTAGGTGGATGTCTTAGATCCGCTGTTTATAAACGATTAAATCATGCGGTAACAAATAAAGAAGAATTCACCGATAAACAATTTGAATACTGGATGTCATGCTTTAAAGATGCTGCCACCATGGTTGATGATGTTACAGTGGAATCTGGTATTTATCGTGATTTAGGATGGTTGTTAGGTTCTTATGGCGATAATGTAAGAGCATTGCAATATTACAAAAAAGCAGTTGAAACGAATCCTAAAACACCATTCTTACAATTTATTAATGATGAAATAAATAGACTAGAAAAATAAAAAGTGCCCCGTCCTATTAAAAGGTCGGGGTATGTTATTAATGTAGCAAGGAGTCGAAAAGTATATGGAAAATAAACGTTCTATCGGAAATGTAAAATCATTGGGAAACGGCAAGTATGTTTTACGTATTTCAGCCGGTTTTGATGATTATGGTAAACGAATACAACTATCGCGTACTATAGAAGCAAAAAGTAATACCGATGCTGAGCGGCAGCTCATGAAGTTCTATAATGAAAGAACTAAGTTGTCGCAAGATCGTATATCGGAAGTACCCGGGACATTACAAGGGCTTTATGAAGAGTTTAAACAAAATCACATAGAAAAGCTGCGTCCTAATACTCAAGAATATTATACGAACATTTGGAATCGATATTTAAAGTCCAGAGAAAAGGCAAAACTAAAAAGCTTCAGTCCGAAAATGGTTTATGATGTGCTTAACAAGACCAAAGTAGGAGATAAAACGAAAAAGGCAATATATGGAATGCTTTTTACTATGTTTAAACGTGCGGTCGCCTGGGGCTATCTTGATATAAATCCATGCGAGCGTGTTACACCTCCAAAATATAAAGCAAAAGAAAAGCGCCCCTATACGGAATCAGAATTGATTCCAATTATAGAGGCGATTGAAAAAGAAGATATTAAATTAAAGCTCTTTTTTTATCTTGCTGTTGCTTTAGGTATGAGACGGTCTGAGATGGTAGGCTTAAAGTGGAGTGATATTGATTTTGAAAAAAACATCATATCCATTAAACGATCAGTAGGTAAAGCGACAGGATTAGGAACTTACGATAATAAAGAAACAAAAAATAAAAAGTCTATAAGAAATCTTAACACTTCCGATGATATTATTAATCTTCTAAAAGCGCACAAAGACGAACTAGAAAAGCGTAAACATAAACTCTGCGACAAATGGATTGAGGGTGATTGGGTTTTTACTCAGTGGAACGGAGAAATAATGCATGTCGACACTTCGACAAAAATGTGGAATGATTTTCTTACAAACAACCCGATGCTTGCGAAAACAAATCTCCATTCATTACGGCATACTGCAGCTACTTTAATGATAAAAAACAATGTTGCCATATCCACTGTTAGTGGGATACTCGGACACGCTCAAATGAGTACAACCGTTAATATTTATGCTCATGTAATAGAGGATGCAAAGAAAGAAGCTCTTAGTATAATGGACGGGATTTTAAAAGCAAAAAAACAGTAAGTGTGATATTAAGTGTGATATTGATAATTTTTCTAAATAGAAAAAAATAATAAAAAAAGCCCTAATGTATTGATACATCAAGACTTTTTATGGCCCGCCCTGAGGGATTTGAACCCACGACCGACGGAATCGGAATCCGTTACTCTAATCCGCTGAGCTAAGGACGGCTATATAGCCGACATTTATATTGTAAAAATTTTTACGTAGTTTTGTCGGCATTACAATATAATAAATTGAATTTAAATATTAATGTCTTTTCTTAAACAGGAAGTACAATAACCAGAAAATAAGTGTTATTAATAAAACAATTGAGATGGTTAAAATACTAAAAATGCCCTGTCCAATTGATTCGCTGTCTAATATTAAAAATATAGAATCGCATAACACGGTTGATATTATTATCGGACAAAGCAGATATAAAAGATCATATAAGATTAATTTTTTAAGGTTCTCCCCTGATTTTGTGTTTAACACATCGCTACATAATACTTTTAATGTAAGCATAAAAGGTAAAGCATAAAACAATCCTAGAAAAAACATTGTTACAAACAGAAAAATAATCGCATTCTGGGGATCAGAAAGCATTGCGAATAACTCTATTATTAACGGTAGAAGAATAATATAGATAGTTTTTTTATATAGAATTTTTTTTGAGTATAATTTATTTATTGTCATTGTCTCTAATACTCACACGACGTAGAGCATCATCATAACAGTGTCGCCTTTTGTAATTCCAGAGAAATAAAAAGGTTTACGGCCTTGTTTGATAACAGTTTCAAGTCATGGAAGGTGTAAACTTTTTTGTCGCCATTTTCGGTACACCACAAAAGCGCTTTTTTATTTTTATCCTGCTCTGCCCCTGCGTCAACAATATCATATGCGAAATTAAAGCCGTCAGGAATATTGACTTTATAATTTGCTTTTAAATCCTCATATGAATCAAATTCTATTCTGGGTAAAAATTTCTCTAACATGGCTCTTTACCTTCCACAATTTTTCGTCCTTAATAGTATAAACAGAAATGTATCTGTTGTCAAGGAAAAAGCTATTTTGAAGTTTCTTGTTTGGTTTTTTTATCTATAACATGACGTGACGCAAGTTCTTTTTTTATATCATCAACACTTATATCCATTTCATTCATTAGCACGAGAATATGATAGCAAAGGTCTGAAATCTCATAAACTGTTTCTTCCTTGCTGTTCTTCATTGCACTTATAATAACTTCGGTACACTCCTCGCCTACTTTTTTAAGAATTTTCTCTCTGCCTTTTTCGAAAAGATAGGTTGTATAGCTCCCCTCGGGACGAGTGCGGCTACGTTCTGCAAGAAGATTATACAGGCTTTCAAGCGTGAATGCCTGTGTACCGTCGTTGTATAAAAAACCGTTAAAACAGCTCTCTGTTCCGAGGTGGCAGGCAGGACCTTCTTTTATTACCTTTACGACAAGAGCATCATTATCACAGTCGGTTTTTATTGAAACGATGTGCTGTCTATTGCCGCTTGTCTCCCCTTTTCTCCAGAGCATTTTGCGGCTACGTGAATAAAAACAAGTCATTTTCTCTGCAAGAGAAATTTCAAGACTTTCTTTATTCATGTATGCAACGGTAAGTACTTCGTTTGTATAAAAATCTTGTACAACTGCAGGAATTAGTCCATTTTCATCATATTTTAAGTTGTTTATATCCATAAATAATCCCCTATATTCTGACATGAATATTATTTTCTTTAAGATATTTTTTCAAATCATTTATCAGTACTTCTTTTGAATGAAAAATACCTGCGGCAAGTCCTGCATCGATCCTGTCAAGCTCAAAAAGTGTCTTGAAATGCTCGATTTTACCTGCACCGCCTGAGGCTATAATCGGAATAGAAACACGCTTACCGATTTCATTAAGTAGTTCAAGGTCAAAGCCACCTCTTACACCATCGGTGTCAATGCTGTTTACAACCAGTTCCCCTGCTCCGTTTGCTTCGCCTTGTACCGCCCATTCGAGAGCGTCAATGCCTGTGTTTTCTCTGCCGCCTTTGGCAAAAATGCGGAATTTTCCATCTACTCTTGCAATATCCATAGAGAGAACAACACATTGATTTCCGTATTTTTTTGCTGCTTCTCTTATCAAATCAGGATTTTTTATTGCCCCAGAATTTACGCTTACCTTGTCTGCCCCTGCTTTTAACACCCTGTCGAAGTCGTCGACGGTATTTATACTGCCGCCTACTGTCAGAGGAATGAAAACACAGCTTGCAACATCCTTGAGTATGCCTGTAAAAAGCTTTCTTCCTTCAAAGGAAGCAGTTATGTCATAAAAAACCAGTTCATCCGCTCCGCTGTCGTTGTAGAACTCGGCAAGTTTTACGGGATCGTCAATGTCTTTGACATCCTTAAAATTTACACCCTTGACTACACGTCCATCACGGATATCAAGGCAGGGAATTATTCTTTTTGTAACCATAAATATGATCATTCCTTTCCACGGTGGTTTCTGCCGAAAGTAACAAACGCACCTAAAGGCTGCGTTTGACGATTGTGCCGGTTCGACGATAGCTGAATTGACTTTCTAATAAAGTCAAAGGCACAAAACCGTAGTTTAAAAGATTTATCTTTTAAACTTTTCTTCCTTAAATTGCAGCACTAAGAACATCTTCAAGTTTTAACTTACCTTCGTAAATCGCTTTTCCGACTATCGCAGAGGAAATACCCATTTCTTTTAAGGCAATTATTTCACTCAATGAACTTATTCCGCCCGAAGCAACAATATCCAGTCCGTTTATCAGAGAAAGTCGCTTGTAAATATCAAGATTTGTTCCCTTCATAGCACCGTCTTTTTCAATATCTGTATAAATTACTGTTTTGACACCTATGTCACGAACTTTCTCACAAAAAGAAACGCTTTCAACCTTTGTAACAGTTGTCCAACCGTCAACAGCGACAAAACTGCTTTTTGCGTCGATTCCAACAGCTATTTTCTCACTATATTTCTTGACCATGTCAACTAAAAAAGGGAAATTATTTATTGCGGCAGTACCAAGAATGACTCTGCTGACACCTGCTGAAAGGTATCTCTCGATTCTGCTTTCATCTCGAATTCCACCGCCTACTTCAACAAACATAGCGGTGGCCTTAATAACCTCACTGATACTGGAAAAGTTGGAGAGTGTACCGTCCTTTGCTCCGTCAAGGTCAACAATATGCAGGTATTTTGCACCTTTAGAGTAAAATTCGGCTGCTGCTTCGACAGGAGTACGGCTGTATTTATCTACCTTTCCGTAATCACCCTGTGTAAGCCTTACAACAGAACCGCTTATGATATCTATCGCAGGGAATATTTTCATTACATTTCTCCAAACGCTTTTAAAATTTTCAAGCCGCATTCACCGCTTTTTTCGGGATGGAATTGACAGCCGTAAACGTTCTGTGAAGCAACAACTGCTGGAACTTCGATTCCATATTCGGCGGATGCGACAAGAGAATTATCGCAATCCTTGGCATAAAATGAATGAACAAAATACATATGCTCACCGTAATTTGTGAACTTCATCAATTTGTTGTTATTATCAACAAGTTTAAGCGCATTCCAACCCATATGCGGAACTTTGTAATCGCATTTAATAGCTGTTAAATCAGGTTGTATAGGGCAGATTTCACCTTTTATATAACCCAAGCCCGTATGTTCACCGTATTCGTAGCTTTTTTCAAACAGTAACTGCATTCCAAGACAAACACCAAGAAAAGGAGTACCCTTTTTAACGCAATCGTCAAGTGTCGGAATCAATCCGGTTGAAGTCAGCTTATTTATAGCATCACCAAACGCACCTACTCCGGGTAGTACAATGTGAGACGCATTTTTAATTTCCGTCACGTTATCGGTAATTATACTTTCCAATCCTATATATTCAAACGAACGTGAAATTGAAAAGAGGTTTCCGACACCATAGTTAATTATTGCAATCATCTATAAGCTCCATCTTTCCGGCGACATAAAATAATGTGAAAATTTTTGAACCATTCGCACCGGACAAATGGCTACGCCGGTTGAGACCGGCTTGAAAAAAGTGGTCACTAACCACTTTTTGAGCTTTAGGTTTGAAAAATTATCAACCTATAATACCTTTTGTTGAAGGAATTTTACCGCCTGCTCTGGGGTCAATAGCTACCGCAGCCGACAAGGCTCTAGCAAGTGCTTTAAACGCACCTTCTATAATGTGGTGGCTGTTCTCCCCTGCGAATTGTTTGAAGTGAACTGAAGCTCCGAGAGAGCGTGAGAAGGCTGACATAAATTCTTTTACAAGCTCGGTATCAAATTCCCCTACCTTTTGAGTGGTAATTTCAAGAGCATAACCGAGTGCAGCTCTGCCGCTTATGTCAACAGCCGCAAGAATCAGGACCTCGTCCATCGGAAGAATCATACTTCCGTAACGTGTTATCCCTGCTTTATCACCAAGTGCATTATCGAAAGCCTTACCAAGAACTATAGCAACATCCTCTGCTGTGTGGTGAAAATCCACTTGAGTGTCACCCTTGCAGGTAAGTGTTATATCAAATTTTCCGTGTGAAGTAAAAAGCTCCAGCATATGGTCGAGAAAACCACAACCAGTATTTATCTGGCTAGTTCCGCTGCCGTCAAGGTTAAGAGTAAGGTCAATCTGAGTTTCCTTGGTGTTGCGTGTAATTTTTGCTTCTCTCATTTTATATGCTCCTTTAAAATATTTTCTGTTATAGATGTCAAACGCTGCATTTGTTCCATTGTACCGATTGTAATTCGCACAAAATCGGCTGTTCTTCTCTCTGTGAAATATCGCACTAAAATATTATTTTTTCTTAGTTCTGAATAATAATCAACTGCTTTTATTTTGTTGTTTTGTCCTGCAAAGATGAAGTTTGCTGAGCTTTCCAATACAATAAAACCTTGCGAACGAAGTTCATTTGTTAAATAATTTCGGTTTTCTATAATAGTTTTTCTGCATTCTTCGAAGTAAGGTTTGTCACTCATCGCTGCTTCTGCAGCTAAAATAGACAGTGAGTTTACATTATAAGGATTAAAGGAATATTTTAATGTATTAAGGTCTGCAATCAGTTCTTTATCTGCAATCGCAAAACCTATTCTTCCGCCAGCAAGCGAACGTGACTTTGAAAAGGTTTGCACTACTATCAGATTTTTATATTTGTCGATCAATTCGACAGCACTCTCACCGCCGAAATCAATATAAGCTTCGTCAACAATAACCAGACGGTTTAAATCCTGTTGTATCAACTTTTCTATTTCGATTAGCGGTAGTAAAATTCCTGTAAGTGCGTTTGGGTTTGCAATGAATACTGTTGATTTTATATCCTTGTAATCATCAATATTAATCTTATAATTATCGTTAAGCGGAACAATTGTCTCTTTTACTCCGAACATAGACGAGTATACCTTAAAAAAGCCATAAGTAATATCCGCAAATGCTGCACCGTTTTGGCATAGTCCGTGGAAAATAAAAGCCAAAGTTTCGTCGCTTCCATTACTGAGAAAGACATTATCAGTACTTAAACCATGAAAAGCCGCTATTGCAGAAACTGCTCTGGTGCATTTATCATCGGAATATAAATTGAGGTCGTTTACACCCTTACTCACAGCATCAAGTACAAGCGGACTGGGCGGAAAAGGACTCTCGTTTGTGTTGAGTTTAACAAGTCCGTCTATTCTCTTTGGCTGTAATCCCGGTACATATGGTTTAAGTGATACAAGTTTTTTATCTAAAAAGTTACTCATGTTTATAGCCATTCCTTTCGTCGGAGCGCGGANNTCTTTGTCTGAAAGTTTTCTTTCAGACTTTCATCCTTACATTAAAATCTGACTTCTATGCTCCTTGCGTGACCGTCAAGTCCTTCTTTTTCGGCAAAAGTAATAATTTTGTCTTTAACTTTGTCAAGAGCTTCTTTGGAATAACTAATATAACTGCTTTTTTTTATAAATTCATCAACAGATAATGGACTTGAAAAACGAGCTGTTCCCGATGTGGGTAACGTGTGGTTTGGACCTGCAAAATAATCTCCAAGAGCCTCGGGAGTATGCTTGCCAAGGAAGATGCTGCCCGCATTTTTTATTTTATCAAGGTAATCAAATGGATTATCAACACAAATTTCAAGATGCTCCGGAGCTATCTCGTTTGAGATTTCAATTGCTTCATCAATGTTATTTACAACAATAATCTTTCCATTGTTATCTATAGATTCTCTTGCAATATTGTTTCTAGGCAAATCTGAAAGCTGACGCTCAATCTCCTCGCTGACGTTTTTTGCGTATTCAATGCAAGTACAGATAAGTACAGCTGATGCTAATTTATCATGCTCCGCCTGACTTAGCAAATCGGCAGCAACGCATTTTATATCTGCAGTAGAGTCGGCAATAACAAGAATTTCACTAGGTCCTGCTATCATATCAATGTCTACCAAACCGAAGACCTTTTGCTTTGCTGTAGTAACATAAATATTGCCGGGACCTACTATTTTATCCACTTTCGGAATACTCTCGGTTCCGTATGCAAGTGAGGCAACAGCTTGCGCTCCACCGACCTTAAAAATCTTATTTACACCCGCAATTTTTGCCGCTGCAAGTATCATCTGAGGTATGCTACCGTTTTTATCAGGTGGAGAAACCATTACAATTTCTTCTACACCGGCAATCCTTGCAGGGATTGCGTTCATTAATACGGTCGAGGGATAGCTTGCTGTTCCACCCGGGACGTATATGCCTACTCTTTTTAAGGGAGTAATTTTTTGTCCTAAAACAATTCCATCCTTTTCTGTTATTTCAAAACCCGTGCGTAATTGTTTTTTGTGAAAAAAGCTGATGTTTTCTACTGCTTCCTCAAGAATTTCTATAAATTCAGAGTCGGTAGCTTGATAAGCGTTATCAAGCTCTTGTTCGGTAACTTTTAAGTTATCTAGTATTACTTTATCAAAACTCTCTGTATATTCAAAAAGCGCTGAGTCTCCCCTGCTTTTTACCTCTGCAAGAATTTGGTCAACAGCTTTTTCGATCTTAATTATCTGAGAAGGATCGGCAGAAGTTCTATCGAGGATATTCTCTAGTGAAAGCTCGCTGCGGTTATATATTTTTATCATATATTTTTATCACTTATCTTGTTAGATTTTTGTTTTTAATTGACGGCATATTTCGTTAATAATATCTGCCTTGAATTGATAGCGGCTCTTGTTGGCAATCAACCTCGCACTGGACTGTACAACTGTGGAATAAACCGATAGATTGTTTTCACGTAAAGTTGTACCTGTCTCGACTATATCAAATATTACATCCGATAAACCTAAAATCGGTGCTAGCTCTATGCTGCCGTTAAGTTTAATTATCTCTATCTGTCTGTTTTGTGAGGTGAAATAATTTGCAGCTACATTTGGATATTTTGTTGCAACTCTTAGGGGTATGCTGATATCGTCTGTCCATCCGTTTTTTGCGGCTACTGCAAGCGAACACTTGCCTAATTTTAAATCCAAAAGCTCATAGACATCTGGCTGTGTCTCAAGAAGAATATCCTTACCTACAACACCTATATCCGCAGCACCGCGCTCGACATAGATAGCGACATCAGATGGTTTTACAAGGAGGTATCTTACATTCTTTTCGGGTGATTCGAAAACTAATTTTCGGTTATCCTCGTTCATAGACAGGCATTCAAAGCCTATTGAGGAAAATAAGGCATAAACCTTATCTCCCAGTCTTCCTTTCGGAAGCGCAATATTAAGCATTGCCGATAACCTCCTTAATATTGATTATCCTTTTTGCTTTGATACTGTTGGGTATTTCTTTTTCTGCTCTGACACACTCACAGCTTGTTTTAATACTTTCTAAAGCACTTATAACCTGTGCAGGTGTTGCATCTCCATAAATAAGGAGAACATCGGTATCATAATCAACCGGAGAACGTAAAGCTCTGTCAAGCTCACCAAGATAAAGGGCAAAGCCGATTGCATTTTGCTGTTTTCCAAAACGGCGTAATAGATTATCGTATCTTCCACCCGAAAGTACAGCTCGGGGAGTGCTCGGTATATAGCCTTGAAAAACAATTCCGTTGTAATAATCCGGGTCGTTTATAATCGAAAAGTCAAGTTGAAGCTTTTTCTCTAATTTAGAGGCACGCATTGCCTTGTACAATTCAGAAAGCTCATGGGCAGCAGAAATCATATTTGCGTTTAATGCAAGGCTAGATAATCTTTTTAGCGCAGTTTCGAAATCACCGGAAATTCCAACAACAGCTTTTATGACCTCGGTTTTATAGGAATCAATATAATTCTTGTTAGCGAACTCGGTTATTTCATGTGTGTTTTTTTGTTTAATTAACTTAAGACATTCCTCTCGATTGCCGTTTGTGATCCCAGCATAATCAAGTAATGAACCGATAAACCCCATATGTGCGACATTAAGAATATAATCGCTGTCAATAGCTTCAAGGCTGTGCAAAGCAAGTAAAACTACCTCTGCCTGCGAATAGTTGTAATCGCCGCCAATGAACTCCAAGCCCATCTGGTTAATCTCGCTATATTCTCCATTGGTGCTCTGCATACGAAAAACATTCTCGTTATAATAAAGTTTATTACTTTCTGCAGAATTGACAGCATTTTTTACAATGCTCATGGTTACGTCTGGTTTTAACGCCATTAAGCGACCGTTAGGGTTTGTAAAGGTAATAATACCCTCGTATTTTAAAAAGCTCTTGTTCTCTCTATACATATCGTACGGTTCGAATTTATCCATACGGTATTTTTTATAACCATAAAGCTCGTATAATGCCCTCAATTTTAAGGGAAGCTGTTCTCTTAGCGGTAAAATATTAAACATGGTTTTATGCTCCCTTACATTAATAATTGCTGTAATCGTATTATACATCACTTTAGCGTATTAGTCAAGTAAAATGTTACTATGATTATAGACTAGTTTTAATATATTATATACAAAAACCGCGTCCAAAGTGCGGAAGCGGTTTTGTTTTAATTAGTTACTGCTGTCTTCCGTACTATTTTCAGTACTTATTACATCTGAAGTGTTGCTTTCTGCGGAAACGTCTTCACTGTTTGAAATATCGGAAATAATGGTTATGGATTTAATTTTTTGTTCGGCGAGTGGCTTTTTAGCGTTATTAACCTTTACTGATGCTATTTTATCAACAACATCCATACCTTCTAAAACTTTTCCAAAAGCAGCGTATTGACCGTTAAGATGAGGTGAATCAGCATGCACTATAAAAAACTGACTACTGGCTGAATCATAACTATCTGATCTTGCCATTGAAATGACGCCTCTGGTATGAGATAAAGTATTATTTACACCGTTTAAGGAAAATTCACCTTTTATGGTCTTATCTGAACCGCCCGTACCATTACCTTTTGGATCTCCGCCTTGAATCATAAAATCTTTCCAAACTCTGTGGAAAATAAGTCCGTCATAAAAACCATCTGAAACAAGTTTTTCAAAATTAGCAACTGTTATCGGCGCAATCTCCGGATAAAGCTGTAATACTATCTTGCCACCGTCTTCCATCTCGATCAAAATGATATCTTTCATATTGCTGTAATCTCCTTTTATTGCGTCTGTTTTAGATATGTCGGATGTTGTATCGGATGATGTATTGTTTTTATCGTCGCTCTCATTACAAGAAGCTATAAACGGAAAAACAAAAATAATAAGTAAAAACAACGCTAATAACTTTTTCATTTCAGATATTACCTCGCTTGATTATCATAGTATTTATAAAAATATCCGAACACAAAATTGCTTCGTACTTTGCGTACGACAAGAGTGTGTTCGGCATTTTTGGTGATCCATCGGAGAGTCGAACTCCGGACACCATGATTAAAAGTCATGTG
Source organism: Clostridiales bacterium (assembly GCA_003452915.1). Lineage (GTDB taxonomy): Bacteria > Bacillota > Clostridia > Oscillospirales > CAG-382 > UBA1049. The sequence continues at coordinate 34,926 of DMMZ01000047.1, forward strand.
CTCTACCTTCTGAGCTAATGGATCGTTTTTTGACCGCCCGTAAAGAATAACATAAAATAAAAGTGTTGTCAATAGCTTTTTTTATTTTTTTGGTAGTCCGAAAATACCGAATTGTATATATTCTATTAATAAAACCTATAATTGGCAATAACCTTACCTAGTATGGATGCCTTTTTTACGATAAATGGCTTCATAGACGAATTTGCTGGCTGAAGCCTGATCATTCCGTCATCTTCTCGATAAAACTTCTTTACGGTTGCTTCATCTTCTATCATTGCTACTACAATTTCACCGTTATCCGCATATTGTCTGCTTTCCACAACAACAATATCACCATCAAGAATTCCGGCTTCTATCATGCTCTCTCCCATAATACGCAAAGCAAAAAGGTTTGAACGTCCTCTTGACATGGCAACAGGAAAATCAACATAACCATCGTAGTTTTCGACCGCAAGAATAGGAATTCCGGCAGTTACTCTTCCGATTAAAGGAACTTGCATCATTTTATCCGCATCGCTGTTTCTGGTAACCTCCAGCTTTAAAGCTCTGCTTTTTCCCTGACTTTTGGTAAGATAGCCTTTTTGCTCCAAATGATTTATATAGGAATGTACGGTTGAGGTCGATTTAATCCCAACGGCCGAGCATATGTCTCTGACAGACGGTGCAAAACCATCACGTTCAATACACTCCTGTATATACTTATAAATGCTTTTTTCGAGTTGGTTCAGTTCTATCATACCTCGTAACTTCCTTTCAAAATTATATTAATTCTTTTGTCGGTGCGTGGAGTTTTTTGCCGGTTCCCCGCGCGTTGCGGATTTTGGTAGTAGCCAAATTTATACCATACCATCCGGTGTTAAAGGCAAAAAACTCTTTGTCTGAAAGTATACTTTCAGACTTTATTATGACAAATATCCTATTCGGAACAATTCTGCGGCACGAATCTGCTTGTGAGAAAAATATAAGTAACCGAAAAGGCATTCAAGTCCTGTAGCACGTCTGTAAACAACAGCGGAAGCACTGCGTGGGGAATGATTACTCTTTGCATTTCTGCCCTGCTTGTATATGATAAGTTCATCTTCGTTAAGAAACGGAATTAGCTTGTCCACCGCTGCACTTTGGCTTTGAGCGGTAACAAAATCCTTTGCACGAGTATTTAATGATGCAGTGTTGCAGTCACCCTGACCGATAATATATTCGCGTGTTAGAAGCTCGATATAAGCATCTCCCATGTACGCAAGTACAAGTGGGCTATAATTTTCGGGCTTAAAATCTAAGCCTTTTTCCATTTTACCCCCTGTGGCGTATCCTCGAGAATAATTCCCATTTCTTTTAGTTCGTTTCTTATAGCATCAGCAGCAGTAAAATCTCTTGCTTTTTTTGCGGTTGTACGTTTTTCTATCATCTGTTCAATAAATGAGGTATCAATTCCCTTATCTTCAGCTTTTTCAAAACCAAGCAGAGAGCAAAGACCCATAAATATTTCATATGCTCTGTCTAAATAACCTTTAGATATATGCTGTTCGGAAAGACGTGTGTTGATTTCTCTTGTAATTTCAAACAAATATCCTATAGCATCTGCCGTATTAAAGTCGTCGTCAAGAGCCTCGAAAAACTGATTTTGCTTTAACTCAAGCATTGATAAACTGACATTCTCAAGTTCTACCAATAAATCATCAAAAACATTGTTTTTTAAGCGGAAACGCAAATTTTCGGCACAGTTATGCAAGCGATCTATTGCTGCGGATGACTGTTCAAGTATCTCACCCGAGAAATTTATCGGGCTTCTGTAGTGTGATGAAAGCAGAAAATACCTGATGGTGGTATATCCGTATTTTTTTGCGGCATCTCTGACCATAAAGAAATTGCCAAGTGATTTTGACATCTTGCGGTTGTCAACATTAATAAAACCGATATGCAGCCAAAAACGCGACATAGGATGTCCTGTTGCACATTCACTTTGTGCAATTTCGTTCTCGTGATGTGGGAAAATTAAATCCGGTCCACCTCCGTGAATATCTATCTCTGTTCCCAAAAATTTGTTTACCATTGCGGAGCACTCGATATGCCAACCCGGTCTGCCCTCACCCCAAGGAGAATTCCAGCTTATTTCGCCTTCTTTTTTTGCTTTCCAAAGTGTAAAATCAAACGGGTTCTTTTTAATTTCGTTTACATCGATTCTTGCACCTGCTTCTAAATCTTCAAGGTTAGCATGTGAAAGCTTACCGTACTCGGTAAAGCTCTTTTGGTCAAAGTAAACGTCACCACCAGATACATAAGCGTTGCCATTTTCTATTAATTTTTCGATTATCTCGATAATTCTGTCGATATTCTCTGTTGCTTTCGGATGAAAGGTAGCATCATTGATTCCAAGTCCCTTAGCATCAACAAAATATTCTTTTATATATTTGTCAGCAACTTCTGGAACGGTAATACCTTCTTCGGCAGCTTTACGAATAAGCTTGTCATCGACATCGGTAAAATTCTGAACGTATGTGACCTTGTTTCCTTGAAATTCAAGATAACGTCTCAGTAAGTCAAAAACAACAAAGCAACGGGCGTTTCCAACATGAAAATAATTATATACAGTAGGTCCGCAAACATACATACGGACAGTATTATTCTTGACAATGAATTCTTCTTTTTTTCGTGTAAGCGTGTTGTAAAGCTTCATAAATCAGTAAAAACGCCTTTCTTTATTTGTTGGTATCAAGATGTTTCCAATATGTTGCAAGATAGTTCATGCCAGACCAAACAGTATATACCAGCATTACCACCATTGAAATTAATGAAAGAACTCCGTTTGCAAACGGGAAAAGTATCGGCTCGAGGATAATCATTGATACACAAACAATTTGAGCGTTTGTCTTAATTTTGCCAAGACTGCTTGCTGCCACAACCGTGCCTGCTTCTTTAACTACAACCAGCCGCATTGAGGTTACCGCAAGCTCGCGAAAAATAACGATTATCGAAGCCCAAAAGAAAATTTGACGCATGGTTTCGGCTGAAAAAATAGCATCGACGGGAAAAATAAATTCTGAAACACAGACAGCAAATAAACCGCCAAATATAAGAAATTTATCCGCAAGCGGATCCATAAATTTTCCAAAATCGGTTATTAAATGCTTTTTTCTTGCTATATAACCATCAAGAAAATCGGTTACTGCTGCTAAAATGAACAACAACCCTGCAATAATTCTACTTATATAAAGATTGTCTTTTCCAAAAAAAGGATAAATAATAAACAGCATAAAAAACGGAATCATTATTATTCTTAAAATTGTCAGTCTGTTTGGAACATTAAGTCTCATATTTTTTATCGATTCCTTTCGTCGGGGCACGGAGTATATTTATTATTTTTTTGCTTTACCTAATAAATCGTAATCGAGAAGCTCGGTAATCTCAATCTCAAGAATTTCTCCGTCTTTTATACGTCTGTGAGAGGAAAAATATACTTTTCCATCTATATCTGGTGCATCCGCATAAGAACGTCCGTAATAACTCTCGGAAACTGTGTCGTACCCCTCGCAGATTATTTTTAATGTTTTTCCAATAAAGCTCTTATTGAATTCGTTATGAATTCGCTGCTGATCGAGCATAATTATATCATAACGCTTTCTCTTTAGCTTCTCGTTTATCTGATCCGGCAGGTCAAAAGCCGGTGTGTTTTCTTCTCTTGAATAGGTAAACACACCAAGTCGCTCGAACCTGGTATCTTTAATAAATTTATGAAGCTGCTTGAAGTTATCGTCAGTTTCACCAGGAAAGCCTACGATCACAGTTGAACGTAGTATTATTCCGGGTATTTTCTCCCGCAGTTTTTTTATAATACTTGTAATGCTATCGGTGCTGTCACGTCGGTTCATCGCTTTTAAAATATCATTATTAATATGTTGAATAGGCATGTCAATGTATTTTACAACCTTTTCGTTGTTTGCGATGGTATCAATAAGCTCATCAGTTATCCTATCGGGATAACAATACAAAAGTCTTATCCATTCTATTCCTTTTATTTCAGAAAGCTCTGTTACAAGACTGTCCAGCGCATAAGTTCCGTATATATCCTCACCGTAACGTGTGGTATCCTGTGCAACAAGGCATAATTCCTTTACACCGAGAGAAGCCAGATTTTCAGCTTCTTCTATTATATCAGACATCTGTCTGCTTCTGAATTTACCTCTTATCTGAGGTATTACACAATAAGTACAGCAATTATCGCAGCCCTCTGCTATTTGAAGATATGCAAAATACTCGGGTGTTGTTATTATACGCTCCCCGCCTAACTGAAGTGAGTCAACATCCTTAAAGCTCTTATATTGCTTTTTATTATAAGCAGATTCCACCGCTTCGATGATATCGTCAAGGCTGCCTGTTCCGATTATACAATCAACCTCAGGCATTTCCTTGAATAACTCATCTTTAAAACGCTGGGGCAGACAACCTGCAACCACAATACCTTTAAGTGTATGATTCTCTTTTAGCCATGCTATATCGAGAATATTATTTATTGCTTCCTGCTTGGCACTTTCAATAAACGCACAGGTATTGATGACGATTACATCCGCATCAACATCCTCTGCTACTATCTCATAGCCTGAATTTGCCAGCTTCGATAGCATTATTTCTGTATTAATTAAATTTTTCGGACATCCGAGCGAAACGAAGCCGACCTTTATAGCCAAAGAAATCACTTCTCCTTTTTGTATTCACTGTTTTTTATTCAATAATACTATTTATTGCATCGGTGATATCTCCGTATGCGTAACCCATTCTGTATAAATAGGCAGATATTTTTTGTTTTTGAGGTGTTATTAGCTCCGAGTTAATTCCGTATTTTTCGGATATAATACTTTTGATATTATCTCTGTGATCGGTCTCTTCCAAAAACTCACAGGCGATATTTATATCATCCTTTAAAAAACCTCTAGCGTACAAATCGTTTTTAATACGTATAGGTCCCCAGTGCTTAAATTCGTAAAAGCTTTTCGCAAATCTTTCCGCAAGCTCTGTATCGTTTAAATATCTACGTTCTTTTAAAAGTTCTACAACATCCGTAACAGTGTTTTTATCAAATTTTGCACACAGCTTATCTGTCAGCTTTTTTGCCGACATATCACCGTATGAAAGGTATGTAAACGCTTTTTTTATACACGCAAGACGAGAATTTGCTTCGTTAAGCTGTTCGTAAGCTTCTTCGTCAAGCTCGTCGCCTTCATTTAACATAAGACGTTCAAAATCTGAGGTAGTTATTAAAAAACTGCTTCCGCCGCAAGTTATATTTGCCTCATGATTGTTCTCGTCAATAAGTACCCTCTCAACAATAAACATAATAAATGAAATTATTCAGAATCATCTGATGCATCGTCATCAGAAATCCCATCAAATTTTACATCCTTGCACTTGACACGGATTTTATCTTCGATTTCTTTAGCAAGAGCTTTGTTTTCGGTAAGTACGAGACGGCAATTATCCTTACCCTGTCCTAGTTTCTCACCATTATATGAGAACCATGAGCCGCTTTTTTCTACAATACCAAATCTAGTGCCAAGTTCAACAATCTCGCTTTCTTTTGAGATTCCCAAGCCGTATAGAATATCAAATTCCGCTGCTTTGAAAGGTGGAGCGACTTTATTTTTTACAACCTTGCATTTTACATGATTTCCGACAATGTCGGTACCTGCTTTAATCTGCTCTGTCTTTCTTACATCTATTCGTACAGAGGCGTAAAACTTCAATGCTCTGCCGCCTGTTGTAGTCTCGGGAGATCCATATATAACTCCGATTTTATCACGGAGCTGGTTTATAAATACTACTATACAATTTGATTTTGAAATTGCACCCGACAGCTTACGAAGTGCCTGTGACATAAGTCTTGCGTGTAAACCAACATGAGATGCTCCCATATCACCGTCAATCTCGCTCTTTGGTACAAGTGCTGCTACTGAG
>DMMZ01000037.1 GCA_003452915.1 Clostridiales bacterium
TTCGAGGTAAAAACGAAATGGCGACCCGGAACGGACTCGAACCGTCGACCTCCTGCGTGACAGGCGAAACCGATACTTTTGCCAGTTTTATTCAGTTGTGTTCAGTCCTTGTATCTATTGCCTTACATCGATTTTACCAATGTTCAGTTTTATTCACTTTTTAGCTGTTTTTTCTAAAAGTGTACCCAAAGTGTACCCAAAAAATTATCGCTGTATATTAGAATATATATGGCGTACGGGGGAGGGGGTAGGGTTAACTGTAGTAAATACTGTCCTTCAACTCCATACGAAAAAACAAAAAAGGACTTTTATATTATTCAGTATGCCGAATACACATGGACAATGGACGATATCGGACATAACGAATTAGCCTGAACACTATCGACCAGCATTGAACATCGGATATTTCGCTTAAGACCTTTATTTATAAGACTTATACGGTATATGTTGTTAACCTGTATCGACCACATAAAAGGGGAGCAATAGTTATTACAATATACGACTAGCCTGTGGACATGATAAAAACATAGCCCACCACAAACACGTATAGATAAATATTTTGAAATTTATTTTATTTGAAGTCTTTAAAGAACTCTGCCGGACTAATCCCAAGCCCTTCAATGATCTTTAAAAGAGTATTGATCTTCGCTTCTCGTTCGCCCTTCTCAATTCTGATAAGGACACTATTGCTTATGCAACTATCGAGAGATAGCTTATAAGCACTTATATTCCTAAGCTTCCTAAGCTCGACAATATGTTTTCCTATGTCAGTATTTGAATATTTTAGGTATATGTCCGTTGACATATACAAATGATACAGATAAGATGAAAAATATGTATTGTCAGGTGACAACTATTGTTAATATTGATACTTATATAATAATATGTTAAATTTGTATTGATTTTGCCTAGTAATTGTTTTTTGTATTCCTGATAATTTCCCAGATTTAGTATTGAATTAACTACTTAGAGGAGTAATATATGAGAATAATATTCATATTATTTATTTTGTTATCGTTAATTATTACAGGCTGCGGACAAGTATTAAAACAGACGGATATTCCTGATAAAGAAGGAGTTTTTAGTGATGTCCCTATACAATCAGCTATAGTGCTTTCAGCTTCACCAGCCACTTTATACAAGAATGATACAACCCAGCTAACCTGCAAATTAATCAACGTAACATCAAATGTATCCTATGTATGGGAAAAAACAGGTGGTACGTTTAATACTAATCAAAATACCAGCATTATATGGACTGCACCAAATCAAACTGGCACCTACAATATAACCTTAAAAGTTTATGTCGCTAATAGTCTTTTAGGGGAAGCTTCACTATTTTTAACTGTTAATGACAACTCAAGACTCGTAAATGTCACCAACAATATTACGGTTACAACATCAATTTATGAACATATCACTGTAACGGATAGTATTTCCGTGACTATTCCGATATACGAGTATATCACCTTAACCAACAATGTTACGGTTACTACGTCAATTTATGATCATATTACTGTTACGGATAGCATTACTGTGACTGTTCCGATATACGAACAAATAATTATAACGCATAACGTAACGAACAATGTCACGGTGACAGTCAATGCTTACGAAAAGCCTATGCCTGCTAGGATAGTTACTAATTCAGTGAAAAGACTGAATAATGCATTATATGCAGAATGGTACCCCAATTATGAATCCGATGTCATTGGGTATAATATTTATAACGAAGGAACAGGCACTAAAGTTAACAATTCGTTGATAACCACAACAAATTCAATAATTTATGGTATTAATAACGGTCAATACTATCTTTATTCTGTAGTGGCAGTTAATTCTGCTGGATTAGAAAGTGAAAAAGATACTTGGTCTTATTTTGGTGGTCATCCAAGGATTGATGGCTCTGCAACTCTTGCAGAAGTAGATTTTAACTCTTCATTGTCAGGTTTTGATTTTAATACTGGAAGCATTGTAAATTCAACAAATCCAGCTGTGGATATTGTATTTAATTATGAACCCGGAATCAATATGTATCAAATTAGAAATAATAATCCTGCACTAGGTATTGATTTAACCAAAGCATTAATAATTGACATGGGGTATACTTACGACTTTTATCAAGAACAAGTATTTGAGTGGGTTGATTATTACTACAACTACCAAACAGCTTCTATAGGTCATACATACTTAATTCAATTACCTAACAATACCTATGCAAAAATCAGAATAACTGCACTAGCAGGAAATTATATTACATTCGAATGGGCATATCAATCTACGGCAGGAGTTAAAATACTTTCAAAGAAAATTAAATAAACAAAAAAATGTTTCCAGAAAACTAAACTTTGTAAATATAGTAAAAGTATCATAAGGGAATATTCCGGTCATGATACTTTTTTTACTATATTTATGTTTTTTATATTTAGAGAAACATTTTTTCTAAGTAAACGACCTTTTCATTAGCACCCTCGATTCCTCTTTGAAAACCAAGCGATTCAATCCGTTTACCGAAATTATTTTTTCCTAATGCTCGAAGGCCGTCATCAAGACAAAATTCTTTATAATCAGAATAGAGTATTTTCAGCTTTTCATAGTTACAAGTCGAAGACTTATATCCTCTTTCCTCAACAAACAAATGAACAGAATCACTTTCCTGCTGATAGGTTTTAAGGACACCGGAAACTATTTCGCTATCAGTAAACTTTTTATTTTCAAGTATTCTTTTTAATCCTTCCAGCACCCAATTAAAAATGCCCGCTAGCTCATTCGTTATTATTTTTTTGGCTAACTCAGGATCAACCTTTTCGTCCGGGATAGTTTGAGTAAAGGGAACAATCAAGAACCTTCGAAAAAAAGCGGTATTATGTTCAACATTATGAGGCAAAATATTCGTATTAAAAGCAAGCCTGGCATAATCTTTCATAGTGAAGGCATTACCATATTTTAACCTTGCACCGATAGGCTCACCACTAGCAAGCTGTTTGAATGTATCAGAATCCATACCGCCGCCAAACTCTGAAGAATAATTAAGCAAGGCATTTGATATTAAGGCTCGATAATGCTCTTCATTCAATTGAGCTGATGAATAATTTGTTATATTTTGCTCACCAAGTAGCGCATTAATTATGTCAAAGAAAACACTCTTACCGTTGCGACCATCACCATGCAGCACCAAAACTTTTTCAAGCTTTAATATTGAAGCTTTTATAAATACATAACCAATGTATTCCTGAATAACCTTCTGACAACCTTGATCCGGCAAAACTTCATTAAGAAATTGAGTGAACCGTTTGCATCTTGAATTCTCATTATATTCAAAAGGCAATTGATAAGTAATAAAATCATTAGACTCAAAAGACTTTAAAGAATAACCATCCTTATTGATAATAAGCGTTCCGTTTAGGCAATTTATTAGAACCTCGTCATTCTTTTTTTCTGGCTTTTCAAAATGTCCTTCTGATAAAAACTGCTTATACAGATCATCTTGAAACTTATAATCTTTCGCATCTGCTAAACGATAACCCAGTTTTATTGCGATATTACCGAGAAATTTCTTGAATACATCTTTACCTATAGGTATCCAGTATGCACCGTTAAAAACATACGTGAAGTCATTCTGTACAGCAAGATTCCACTCTTTGTCTCTAGCGTATTTAATTAGCTTTTCGATAATGACAATCCGATAATGTTTTTGTGCTGCCTTTTCCTTTGCAAGATTAAGCCCTATTAAGGATAGCTCTATATTAAAGTCAATCAAACTGATTTCATTAACTAGATTATTAAGTATTACTTCTTGAGTAGGTACTGAATTGTTTTCAATTACCTGACCTTTGCTAAATTGATCAATTACTGTTGCAGCCATAATCCTACACCTCCCCTAAGCAATAATCTTCAAGCTTCTGCCTGAATTCTATCAGTGAAGGCGCATTATTCCGCTCGCCCCACAATTTAACGGTATCGCTAAAATCAAGCTTGTCTACCTCTATATCCAGAAATCTTGCAAGGTTAATCAGCTTGACCGACTTGGCCGGATCAAGAACCTCTCTATAGCTACTTAGCCTTTTCATACACTGGTAACCAGTTTCTTTGCTATCAATATCAACCATAAAAAAGATATCTCTCCCCACTAAATGATTTAACTCTTTTGTATTGAATTGTTTATATGCGGCAGTAGGTATTGCAATGAAATTAAAAGGTTTATGATCCGGTGGATTTAGCATTAATGCAGTCAATAAGTCATGATGTCCTTCAAGAATATAAAGAGGTTCATTCGCTTGCTTATTATCAGAAATAAAACATTGCTGATTCGGGCTGGTTCCTTTTGCAGTACACCACTTCACACCATTAAAGAATCTTCTCTTAAAAGAAATGAGATTATTATCATAGTCGTATATTTTCAGCAGAAGCGTATTATTAACTTTTTCCCATAGCACAAGACCTTTAAAAGCTTCGTGAGCCTTCCAGGTTGCCTGTTCCCATACCCAGCGAGGTATTAACTCAAAGAGTTGTTGCCAGTAAAGATCATGCCCTTTGGCTTTTGGGGTTCTGGCTATTTCATTTTCTTTTTCAAGCTTACTTATATACTCACGTATTTGTTTCAGCCTGTTTGCATTATCCTGATTAAATGAAACCTTTCTTGTTGATTCTGTTTGAATGTCGAAATTAAGCAACTTGCTCAGTTCGGTGACTGTTTCAATTATTGAAGGATATAACCGAAAACCATCATAAAGCAGTGATACCAGATCATGATAATGTTCGCCAGAACCGTAATCATGAACGCTGCCATCAGTATTGATTCTAGCTGATGGAGTTTTTTCCGGTCTGATAGAAAAGGTATTATCTTTTACCAGAATACCTAGTTGGTTTAAGGTGAAAGATACCGTCTCGCAATTCCCGGATTGTTCTTTTATTTTCTGTCGTAAATGCTTGATTGAATCAAGTTGTTGAGTCTGTCGATCTGTCATCGTATCGCTCCTGTTCGATAGTTATTATTAAGCAATTTTTTCTTTCAAAAATTATTTCGGCGAGTCCTTTAATTTTAGGAATGCTGGGTTTTTGCTGCCTATTCCTTTGCGGCTAGGGTTGTTCCCAAACCGATATTGATATAAAGCACAGACCTTGACCGGACAAAGCTTCACCTCTTTCGGCTGATAGCAACAACAGTCAAGACATTTAGCTCTAATACTTTTTAATGGAGTTAAGCTTGTCACTTTTTCCCCTCCGTCATAGTCTGGGAAATCTGAGACAGAAATTTATCAACATCAGAAACAAGGAACCTATACATAATGTTGGTACTCTTAGCACCATTTATGTTAACGTTCAGGAATTTTAAATTTCCATTGTCCACGAACGATTGAATAATTTTTCTAGAAAGTCCTGAGTACAGCATCGTTTCTTTAAAAGTCATTGTCTTTTTAAATTGCATCTGCATCGTAAATACCTCCACTAATTTCATTAAGTTTTTCGATAACTGATTTTTCAATAGCTTGTGACAATTCTTTTGTGATCGGATTAAATATATTGAACATACCCTTTGTAGGGTAGGTTAACCTAACCCCACCGTTTAGCTTGGTAAATATTCCAATTGAACCCAGTTTGATTTTTTTATCCAGTAATACACTGGCAAAGGCTATTAATCCGTCTTTTGCTCTTATGGGAATTATTTCGATTTCTGAAATATACGAATGTTCCATGATGTACCCCTCCGGTAATTGAATTTAGTTCAATAGGCAAAGAGGATAATTGTCTTATGTTAGGCCATTACATTTAACAAAATCAGCTCGTTACTTATTGTCTAAGTAAATTAAAGCTGTAGCTATATAAGATATGTATAGGGAATTACAGTGGAATGATAAATATTATTTGGCTTTACTGTAATGATAATTATCAAAACAAAAAATATAGGTATATAGCTATGTAAAGCTATATATGTGTTAAACAGCTTCTACTGTATATTTTTCAGTATTAATTCTATATCCGGTTTTTTGTTCACCAGACATAAGAATTAATTCGGGATATTTAATGTTAATCTTCTTTGCCATATCTGAGCAATTTGATATTGAGGTATCTTGATCTGTTTTCAGTACTTTATTTTTATTGTTAGCTATCCATGCACCTATTTCAGCTCTATCTTTAGGGCCATCAATTAAAGCACGAATTAGGGCATAATTTTTTATAGAAATATCTTTGTCCCCAATTTTTGTTGTCGTTAGAGTAAGTTTAATCGGTCGCTCAATTTTATCCTCAATATTTTTACTTTCTATAGAAATATTATTAAGCATTTGGTAAATGTCTTCTAATAGTTTATTGCAATCTTCGCATTGGGCAAGCACTTCATACGGCAATACTGCTCTTTTTGTTTGTGGCTGATAAAAAGCTGCAACCTCACCGTGTTGGACTTCCACTGCAAGATTAACAGCGTCACTTGGTTTATCATAATAAACAGCTTGTTTTAACTTTAAAGTATTATTAATGACCTGATTTTGTCCTGAGATTTCTATATATTCATCATCTTTTAGCTTCGCATACCTGACATTTACTCCTGGGAAAAACTGTACTAAATAATCCTCTAGTTTGGGGCAATCAAGGTATTCGTGATCAAGGCCAATACCAATATCTTGAAGGATAAGAACAAGCGGTGTTTTTGCCTTAAGCAATCTATGAGTATAATCATGATTCTTCTCACAAATATAAGCCAATCCCATATTAAAACTTTTTATCATGTTATAATTCCAGAGCTTGGTAGAAACAACCCGAAACACATCCGAAGAATAACCATCACACGTCGATCTTGCATACTGCACTGTAAGAAATATACACTTATATTTACTAATACTTTTTTGTTCTCTCCTATGTATGAATTCAGCCATATGTAAAAATTCAATCTCATTATTAGCTATTTTGTTGGTTATCAGATCAATTTCATAAATAACATCTTGCTCGATAAATCTTGTTCTTTTTTCTTCACATTCAGCTATTAAAAATTCAAATAGCTTAAGTTTTTGAGCATAATCACCTATTTCTTCTGAAGGATTACAATTGAAATGTTCCAAACATTTTTTTATGTTGTCGGAATACAATGTACCCTCGCCAGGAAAATCCAGATTGTAACCGTTATCATAATTATATTTGATTAAGTCACTGTAACTATTCATGTATTCTTTATAACAATCTTCAGCCTTCCACGTAGCCAGAGTATCCTTTATCGGGATATCGCCATATACGTATAGAATATTCTTGGTCATTTAGTCCATTACCTCTCTCATTACATTGCTGTTGATAAGTATAGCAAACTATGATAAAATTAACAACATGAAACTAATCGCAGATAATCTAATAAGAATAAGAAATAGCAATAGCATATCTCAGCAGTCACTAGCAGATAAGGTCGGCTTATCCAGAACTACAATTGCCAATATAGAACGTGATAGATTTGACCCGTCTATCAAAAATTTGCAATTACTGGCGAATGCTTTGGGTGTGCATATAAAAGAGTTCTTTCAGTAAGCTTTTTTACTTTATTTATTATTTTTACTATTTATAAAACATATTTTTATCGAAGTAATGAAGGATGTAACGGCATGGCAACACTAATAAGCAAAAAGTATAAAGGCAAAGCCAAGTGGTACATTGTCGAGAACAACAAAGAGAACGGACAACTCGACCGTATTTACCTTGAGACCCTTGGTATTATCACTAAAACCGAAGCAAAAGCCAGACTAGCCAATTATATGGCACTTAATAAAAACAAAGGTGCAGCCAAGATAACCATCAAGCAGGCGGCACAAGAATTCTCTATTCATTACAAGAACCTTATCGGGCAGAACATCAAACCTAGAACTTTTGAGCTGTTTGAATATGCCTATAATCATATTACAGATTTTCTCGGGCATGTTGAGTTAAGCAAAATATCTTTCGAAAACATCGAAGCTTTTAAAATGGAACTGCAAAAAACTGGCTGTACATCAAAGATGGGGG
>DMMZ01000005.1 GCA_003452915.1 Clostridiales bacterium
GTCCAAACGGATGCTCCCAAATACATATAAGATACCTGCGTGGTTGACATGACATCTGTAGTCCATGTTACAGTAACCAAGCCTCCGTTTGTAGTATAATAAACATTACTTATTACGGGAGCAGCATTTAATGCAGATGCAAAACCAAACGACATTACTATTGCCAAGAATATTTTTTTCATTATTGTCTGCCTTTATCCGAATATTTTATTCCATTATTATAAATTATTTGAATTTGATTTTTGATTCCCTTTCCTTAGGACAGAACCATCATCTCCAAATCTTACGCCTATTGATATTCTATGCGCACTCCCCATATCACCAAGCAGGGAGAAATTATAATCCAGGGTACCTGTCATGCCTCCAAGATCCTGTCTTAGACCCGCTCCGCCATTCAGGCTCTCTGTGTCTGAATTTATCCCGTACCCGAACCTCAATACAAACATTTTTTGAAAATAATATTCTATCCCTATACTCTCGGAAAGCTTCGAATTTGCCTGAATATAATTACAGCCAAATCCGATGGTAAGATCATTTTCATCGGTCAGAGAAAACTTTTTTGATAGTCCCAATCTTCCTGTCATAGGAGAAGCATCTCCGTTGGTAAACACACCACCTGCATTATATACAGCACCGCCGAGGTATATTTTTTCAGCCAGGCTTAGCAGTATGCCCGCGTCACATAAAACTCCGTTCAATCTGTTCCCGTCAATATCACTTACAGCCATTTTAAAATTGATTCCGACATTAAAATTATCGGTTAATCTATATCCTAAAGATACTGCTGTTGACATGTCATAAGGTGAAAGGCTTCCGGAGCCTCCAGTGTATATTCCTGTTGAACCTTCAGTTGTTTTTGCAAAACTACCGTAGTTCATATATATTACATAAGCGCCGATCCTTAACTTATCCCCTACAGGGAACACGATAGTTCCGAACTCATAACTTGTGTCAGCTGTATAAACCATATGCATAAGGGAAAATTCTACGCTTTCTAATTGTCCGAGGCCCGCAGGATTATAAAAAGCAGCACTCACATCATCCGCAATGCTTACAAAACTATCTCCAAGCGATGTAGAGCGGGCAGAGGGTTTTATTTTTAAAAACTGCATGGTTTCAGTACCAGAACCGGCAAAGGCTGAACTTAAGGAGAGAATCACAAAGAAACTAACAACAAGCAGTGATATTTGATTTACCTTGCATTTGCAGCACCAAGGACGCATTATTCCTCCAGTTAAAACCGATGCGGTCTTTCGACAGGCAGCTCAGCCCGGTTTACTCGCTCTGACCGCTAGTTAACATTCGCACACNNCGCTGGAACTTTGCGTATCTTGATCGCTCAAGATTTGCCCTTTGGATTATAATCTAACGGTAAGAATAGCTGATAATGCTTCGCGAGTCAATTGGAGGAAATTAATATAATTTGTATTATATTATTATTAAATTGTCTTTTATTGCGATTTAGATTTATACTCGCCCGGGCTTACCTGAAAATGTTTCTTAAATATTTTGCTAAAATGCGCGTTATCATTATAGCCGGCTTTTCTTCCAGCCTCAGAAACATTAAGCCTTGGATCCTGCAGGAATATTTTTGCTTTTTCCAGCCTTATCTTTGTTAGCAAAACAAACATATTTACTTCAGCCTCATAGGTAAAAACAGAGCTAAGATAGCTGGAACTGATCCCAATCTCTTTTGCCACTTCATTCAAAGTAATATTTTTTTCATAGTTTTTATTAAGATAAGCCATAACCATTTCGATAACACCGCTGTGCATCTTTCTGTTCTTATTTTTTTCAGCCTGCACCGCGATTGATTCTAAACCTTTTATAGGATCCATTTCATTATTCATAACTTGATATAATATTTTTGTAGCAATGACTTTTATATAATCATAATTCTTTATTGTAATATCCGGCATCCAGCAACCTTTAAGTATTTTATCAGCCTCGGAATAATACGGATGTTTCTCAAGTATTATCTTATCCTCAAGGTGCTGCTTTTGCGCCGAAAAAGGAAAGCCGGGACCTTTAATAATAAAATCTCTCGAGCGTTCTTTCAGATACTTAATGAACTTGACAGATTTCTCTGGATATTTTGTATTTTTTGGTATAAGGTATGCGGTCCCCTTCGTTGTCTTAATAAATGTATTTCCATTTATACCAGGCAAAGGCGCAAGCCCTGTTCTCTCTCTCAAAGCCGGATCGCTGTTATAAATATCCATATATAACCCTGGATACTCAATATAAAATATTATTTTATTCCTTTTAAAATATTCATTATAAGCCCCGTACCATTTTTCCCTTCGTGCATCAAATATTATTTTATGTTTATAAGTAAGGTCTTTCATGAACATAAGGGCGGATATTGCTTTTTTTTCCGTTAAAGAAACATTGCCATCATTATTATAAATATTACCACCGAATGTCCATAAAAATTCAAAATACATTTCAGACATGCTTCCTCTTCCTAAAACAGGGAGATAAAGTCCGCTTAGGCCGGGATTTTTTTCTTTCTTTAATATATACTTGGCAATATCAATCAAATCATTCCAGTCTGAGGGAACTTTAATGCCGTATTTTACAAGAAGATCTTTTCTATACAGGAGGCATTTACAGGAAACATCATCAGGCATCCCGTATATTTTGTTGTCAATAGTACATGCATCTAATGCTGTCTTATGAAAAATATTATTATCATAATACCCTTCAAGATTTAACAAAAGGTCTTCTTTTGCGAGTCTAATTAGATAGGAATATTGAAGCGCGGCAATATCGACATTTCCCTTTTTGTCTCTGACGTTGTTCACAATACTGCTGTACGCATGAAATGCCGGTTTTAAGGTAACTTCCATATCGTCATGCTTCTTGTTAAACTCAGCGACTTGTTTTTCCATCCCTTCATAAAACACACAAAACGATATTTTTATTTTGTCTTTTGAACCTGGAGTATTATTTTCATCTTCTATAAAATACTTACCAATTTTTAACCCGTGATCCCCTGTTTCGATCTTTCTTGCTTTCTTATCTTTCATATAGAGTGATTTAATAATATAGAACAAATCAGCTATACCTGCAGATGACTCTGAACTTTTAATTAAAAATATATTATCAACAAGCGGCGGCAAAATAGATTCTGAAAGCCCAAAATATTTTTCCTCGCGGTAAATACCGCATGTGAAAACAGTTGTAATTCCTTTTCCCCTTATAATATCTACAAGATTTTTGGTGTCTTTAACTGTTTTTTTATCTTTCGGATTATATACAGGCGGGAAATCATCTATTAACAACCTTGTATTAGCGACTGATATTTTTTTCAACAATATCAAAATTTTTGAAATTGTATCCGGTTTAAAATCTATTAATAATAATTTTTTATTATTTAAATATTTATTCCAGTCTTTGCCCGGTAAATCATATTCCTTAATGGTACCATTAATATCTCTTTTAAGTGAAATGTATATACATGATCCCCCCGATTCCAGACCTTCTTTTATAAATTGGAGGCCAAAAAGAGTTTTTCCGGCACCAGAGTATCCGGCAATCAACGAAATACTATCTTTTATCAATCCACCTTTTAATATTGCGTCAAGCCCCGGTATTCCTGATTTTACTTTCGTTGTTTTTTTATTTTTTTCTCTCATGATGATTCATTATACTTTCAAATTATTTTATTGTCAAACTGATAAAAGGTGAAATAGTTAACGTTAAATCACCGGCATAGCAACATGATATAAGCAATATTATGCATTACCTGATTATTACATGCAGAATAAGCTTTAAATAAACTCTATGTTTTTAGAAGGAACCTCCGGATGCTCTACAATGTTTATTTTATACCCGGTTGGAATCTTGAAGGAGTAGCGGATTTCATTGTTTTTTAATTCTGCGGTGAAGACGGCAGAGTCATCTCCAATGGGTAAGGTCAGGTTGAAAGAACGCTCTGTCATGTTAGAAAGCTTCCAGGTTATAGTTTTTCCGGGGGCGTTTATTGTTATTCCGGCGATGTCACGGACCAGAAAGTGGCAGATCTGCGAGGAGAAGCCGTGGTTTAAGCTGGCGCCTCTGTTGTCGTTCTCCCAGAACGTGCCCGTTTCCCTTGCCATGAGCAGGTAATATTTTTTTATCTCTTCTATCTGTTTTTCAATGTAACCCTGTGCGCCGAGTAAGTCCATGCGCATAAGATTTCCTATAAAGGCATTAGAAGCATGAATCTCGGGGAAAAGTTTATTTTTAACGCGCTCCGGCCCGAAATCAACAGTAAGCGTCTTCCACAACTCAGGATGCGAATCTTTTGTCGCCACGCCGAAGAAAAAGGCGAAGTACTGGCACGTCTCGGAGTAATTTTCCGTGGGCTTAAGAACACCCTTCTCACGTACCGAGTTATCCCTGAAAAACTTTCCGTTAAAATATTGTTCCAGAACTTTCTTTCTGATATTTTCTGCTTTTACCGCATACTCCGGTTTTTTATATAGACGGCAAACGGTATCCAGAGCGGAAGCGTACAGCATATTGCTCGGATAATTNNGCTTCGTTCGTTAATTTCTCAAAATAGCCGAGGAGCTTAAATATTCTTTCCCGTAATGTTTCAACAAATGCAGAGTCCCCCGTCCGTTTCAGATGCTCTTCCAATTCTAAGATAAACCAGAGCGACCAGTTGGGTATGAAATTCCCGTTGTAATTATCCGCGGGAAAGCACATCGGAAGCATCCCTTCCGGCAGAAAGTTAAATTTTTCAGCAACCGCGTAATTTTCCAGGAACGCTTTCTCTATAAGGTTTTTCCCTGTAAGCACTTCTTCCGCCCGTCCGGTATAAAAGCTGTCGCACAACCAGCCGGCTCTTTCTCTTGAAGGACAATCCATAAAGATATCAACGGCGTTCTGCCTGAACGTCTCAAGCCCGGTGTTGAATAAAAGCTCCAGCTCCTTATCGCTCGAACCAAAGGAAACCCGCGCTGTATCTTTGCATCTTAAATGCCTGATACCGGCACTCTTTACCAACCTTCCCCTTTAGAACATTTACCTGTAAATATTGGAAAGTATACGGCTCCAGTGTCTCAAGTTCGTACTCACCGGGTTCGAGTTCGTAATATACAACATTACTGCATCTAAGCCGCAGATAATCGACCTTCCCCTCTGATA
>DMMZ01000050.1 GCA_003452915.1 Clostridiales bacterium
GGTGTTGCAAAGGTATTATCAACGATAAGGGGAATTCCGTTTTTATGTGCGATATCAGCTACTGCTTTTATATCAATTATATCGCTATTGGGATTGCCTAGAGTTTCAATAAAGATTAATTTTGTATTGGGCTTTATTACTTTTTCAAAGTTGTTTACATCATGTCCGTCAACAAAGGTTGTTTCTATTCCTATATCCTCAAAGGTATTGGAAAATAGATTGTAGCTACCTCCGTAAATTGTTTTTGCCGAAACAATGTGGTCTCCTGCTTTTGTAATATTTAAAATTGCATAATTAATAGCTGCTGCACCGGATGCTGTTGCAAGCGCTGCTGCTCCGCCTTCCAAAGCAGCTATCCTTTGTTCAAAAACGTCACTTGTCGGGTTCATTAACCTGGTATATATATTTCCGCCTTCGGTTAAGGCAAATCTGCCTGCAGCTTGTTTACTATCCTCAAAAACGTAAGATGCAGTCGCATAGATCGGAACTGCTCTTGAGCCGGTTGCAGAATCGGGCTGCTCCTGTCCAACGTGAAGCTGGAGTGTTTCGAATTTGTATTTATTATTAATATTAGCCATTGTAAAAAAATCCTTTCTTATTTTAAATAATTTTTAAGGAATTTACAACAGCAGCACATTCGTCCATTTCTAAAATTATGTCTGACAAGAGTAGTAAGTAGTATTTTCAAAATGTGCCCTTCTTTCAATTATATTAATTCCTATCGGAAATATATGAATTATACCACGATAATTCATACGTGTCAATAGTTGAAGAATAAATATAAAAAATTCATCCAAATGTACTAAATTATAGATTTATTTTAATTATATATTGTAGTTATTGCCTATTAAACCATCTTGTTGTTTTATCAAATCCTCTATTGTTACACTTTCTAAATAATTATCAACTAAAGCAGCTAATTTCCGCCAAAGCGGCAGGGTAAGACAATCATCGGCTTTTGGGCATTGATTGATATCAGATTCAAGACAAGCAACAGGTGCAAGGCTGCCTTCCGTTAACTTCAATATAGCTCCAACTGTATAGTTTCGGGGTTCTTTAGCCAGCTTGTATCCGCCTTCCTTACCACGTAAGCTTATTAAATAACCTGCTTTAGTGAGAACAGCTACAATCATTTCAAGATATTTCAGCGAGATATTTTGTCTTTCGGAAATTTCCTTTAAAGGTATGAACTTGTCGCTGCCCTGCTGTGAAATATCTATTATTACACGCAGTGCGTAACGACCTTTTGTGGATATTTTCATATTTTATATTATATACCTTTCATCACTATAAAAATCTATTATTATTTAAACCTAAATTCCAGTTATTTGTTCGCCGCAGGAACCGCATTTTGCCACAGAACCTTTAATTATTTTATTAATAGTACCACAATTGCTGCAAATTGCAGTAGTTAAACTTTGGAAAGTAATAGAAAGCGGTATGTTATTTATTGTCTGATGCTGTTGACTGGAAAGGTGTAGGCAATTATAATCAGAATCAAAAAGATGGTCACTGAAATATCCGGAAGCCAACAGCTTTATAACGTTTCTTTTGGCAATTATAGGAGTAACACCGGTTAATAAAGCAAGCTTGTCTACCGAAATTGTTGGTTCAACCGAGAAAATTGCCGCATAACTATAATAGAGAAATAGTGTTCTGTTTTTTTTATAACCCCAAATTATCAAGATTACACCGGATAATGAAATTACAAAAATAATAATTAACGGGGTAAGCCTTGATTCACCTTCAAGTAGAATTACTAAAGTTGTAAACCCAAAAAAATATTGCTATTATCCATCCGAATATAAGCTGTAAAATACTGATTATTTTATTTTTTCTGATTACGTAATCCTTAATATTACCAGTCATATTTACTACTCCTTTCACAAACGATTAAAAAGCTATACTACTTATAACAACTAATAATTTATTATACATTAATTATTGGATTTGTCAATTATATACTTATAGAATTGAATTTAGATGCGCTAAATTAACTCCATAAAAACGTATAAATCCCCTGGATGAAAGGGGATTTATACTCATTACTATTTTAAATTAAAGGGCTTAAGAAGCTTATCAAGTTCAACCGATTTTTGATCTTCGTCCATAACTGATACCTTAGCAAAAACCCAACCTTCAACACTATTCGGGTCCATACCTGCATCAATAAAAACCTCGGGATTCAACACAAACACAATATCTTTATCGTTTGTGCTCATATCTTTTGCCCATTCAAACATATTTCCGCCAGCAAGGTCTACTCCGTAATGATCCAAAGATGCGTGATACTTGACAGATTCACGTTTAAGCTCCACAATTTTCTCGAAGGATGCAAGAGGAGTTGCTTTATCTTTATAAGTTAAATCATCTTCTCCAAGATTGGTTCCGACCGTAATTTTTCCATCGTAATACATACCATCAGGCAACTTATCAACATCAAGTCCAGCGTCAATAAAGGGCTGTGCAACAAATCTTATCATAACATCATACTCGGCATCGTTATTAAAATTTTTACTCCAGAAGAATCGAGCACTGCCATCCGGTGCACTTAACGACCAGCCACCATACATTTCATCTTCGGTAACCTCGTCGGGTATCGTATTTAGTAATACACTGAATGAAGAAATAGCTGATTTACCGACAACATCGGTTTGTTCGCAGGATGCAAGTAAAAATATTAGAACAAGGGATAATGCTATTATACTTTTCTTCATAAATAATCCTTCCTATTTAATTTTATAAGGTTTAAATCTCTTTAATCTCAGTGCATTTGTCAAAACAGAAACCGAGCTTAAAGACATTGCTGCTGCCGCAAATATCGGGTTAAGCAACGGTCCTCCAAAGAGGTATAAAAGACCGGCGGCAATCGGTATTCCGGCAACATTATAACCAAACGCCCAGAACAGATTTTGTTTGATATTACGGATAGTGCTTTTGCTAAGGTGAATAGCCGTCGGCACATCCATAAGATCACTTTTCATAAGAACAATATCAGCCGATTCCATAGCAACATCGGTTCCCGAGCCAATAGCAATTCCGATATCCGCTTGTACAAGAGCAGGAGCATCATTGATACCGTCTCCGACCATCGCAACCTTTTTGCCTTCGTTCTGGAGCTTTTTGACCTCGTTGGATTTATCTTGAGGTAATACTTCTGCCAAAACCCTGTTGATTCCGACCTGCTTTGCAATAGCTTCGGCAGTTTTTTTATTATCGCCTGTAATCATCGCAACTTCGATACCCATGGACTGTAGTTTTTTTATGGCATCCGCACTGCTTTTTTTAACAACATCGGCAACGGCTATAATACCGGCTATATTGTTATCAAACGCAACATACATCGGGGTTTTACCCTCACTTGCTAGTCTGTCTGACGTGTTTTCAAGTGAAGTAAGAGATATTTTTTTCTCGTTCATAAGCTTTCTGTTACCGATTAAGGTGTGAATTCCGTCGATAACGACTTCTATTCCAAAGCCGGGTATGGCATTGAAATTTTCTACACTCATAAATTCAAGGTTCTCTTTTTCTGCACCTCTGACAATAGCTTCCCCAAGAGGATGCTCCGAGCCTTTTTCAGCTGAAGCCGCTATTTGTAAAAGATGCTCTCTTGAAATATCGGAAGATGTGATGATGTCGGTAACTTCCGGTTTTCCTTCTGTTATTGTGCCTGTTTTATCAAAAACTATCGTATTTATTTTATGTGTTGTTTCAAGCGCTTCTCCGCCTTTTATCAAAATGCCGTATTCTGCACCCTTGCCTGTTCCGACCATGATAGCTGTCGGTGTTGCAAGACCGAGTGCACAGGGGCATGCGATAACAAGAACAGAAATGAATATTGTTAAAGCAAAAACCAGCGTCTGTCCTGCAATCATCCAAGCCAAAAAAGCAAGTATGGCGATTACACAAACGATAGGAACAAAATAACCTGAGACAATATCCGCCATCTGAGCGATCGGAGCTTTTGAGCTTTGTGCGTCCTCTACTAATTTTATAATTTGTGCCAGAGCGGTGTCGCTTCCTACCTTTGTGGCTTTAAATTTTATAAAACCGTTTTTGTTTATACTAGCGGCATATACTTTGTCGCCTGTCTTTTTATCAATCGGCATAGACTCGCCCGTAAGCATGGACTCGTCAATTGCGGTGTTACCTTCGAGAACAATGCCGTCGACAGGTATCTTTTCACCGGGTTTGACTATTATTTCGTCCCCGATTTCTACCTCGTCAATAGGCTTTTCTATTTCTTTTCCGTCAACAATAACTATTGCCGTCTTTGGCGCAAGTCCCATCAGCTTTTTAATAGCTTCGCTGGTTTTTCCTTTCGAGACCGCTTCAAGAGATTTACCAAGCAGTATTAATGTTATAATTACACCGGCTGTTTCAAAATATAATCCTTCAACCGCACCGAAATTACATGAATATATCTGATATGTGGAATACAAGCTGTATATTATTGCAGCGCTTGTTCCTATAGCAATTAACGAATCCATATTCGGACTTCGCTGAACCAGTGCTTTAAAGCCCACTGTGTAAAACTTGTAACCTGCAATTATTATCGGTATCGTTAAAATAATTTGCGTTAACGCATAATCAAGCGGATAATTCATCGGATTTAAAAAAGCAGGGATAGGGAAGGGCAGCCACCAAATCATAGAGCCCATTGCAAGGTATAACAACGGAACACCGAAGATTGCCGAAACGGTGAATTTCTTCCAGAGTATTTTTATTTCTTTTTCTTTACGAAGTTTATCTTCGTCAACGGTATCTTTTTTTATAACAGAATAGCCTGTTTTTTCTATAATTTGTTTAATATCAGATAATTTGGTTGTTTGCGGATCAAATTCCACAGCTAATTTTTCTGTCGCAAAATTTACAGATGCAATAGTTACACCGTCCATCTTGCCGACAGCTTTTTCGACTCTCTGAGCGCAGGCAGCACATGTCATTCCGCCTATTTTTAAGTTTTCTGTACTCATCAAACTCTTCCCTCCTAGGGTAGTATTTCCTAAAATTATTATAATAACAACTATAATCAATAAAGATATTTATTATATTAACATTTTATAGATTTTTAAATATTTCTTAATCTGTAACCGTTATTTCGCTTCCTATCATACCCATCCAACAGCTAAAAGGGAATACTCCGCTCTCGGTAGGAGTAAATTCAATAATATTATCTCCGGCTTTCAGCTTTTTTTCAATATCGTATTCGGGTACGATTATCTCGTTGTTACAGCTGTTTATATCTTTTGCCTGAGCGGAGATAATCCACTTGACAGGTATGCCTTTTTTTACGGTGATAGGCTCGTATGCTCTCGAAGATAGCTTTGTTTTGATAACCTGAAAACCATCGACAGATTCAACTGTTTCACTTATGGTGCTTTCAACCTCGCTGGTATCGTTATCGATACCAATCCTAGGAGCGGTAAAACCAGATAGGATAGCACCACTGTTAAACATGAAAATACCGAGTACAACGACCAGCGCCGCGCTTACTGTCATCATCTTTGATGTAAACTTTTTGCTCAACAACGAGCTTAATGCTCCTAAGCCGAACATTAGCGGAACAGTTCCAAGGCTGAACAAGAACATCGAGACCGCACCCTTGACAGGGCTGCCTGTGGATAACGCATATATCTGCATAGCCTGCAAAGGACCGCAGGGCATAAGTCCGTTTAATAATCCGACGTAAAGCGGACCCTTATTCTGTTTCTGCTCGTTGATTTTATTTGCAAATATCTTTGGCATTCTTGGGCTGAACTTGCGTAACCATGGAAATATGTTCAACATATTTATTCCCATAATAATCATAAAAATGCCTGCGGCAATCTGTACAAAACCTCTTGCAGTCCCCGAAAAGGTGAATACAGAACCTATCGCACCGACAATTCCGCCCACAACAGTATAAGAGATTACTCTGCCCATATTGTATAAAAGACTGGGTCTGAGCGTTGACACCTTATTTCCGTTTTTATTTTCGAGTGCTTTTTGTGGAACGCATTGCGAGAGGTTTATTCCTCCGCACATGGCAACGCAGTGTATTGAGGTAAGCAAGCCGATAACAAACAGCATTCCGTACCCCATGCCCTCTTCTGCCAGAGGAATATCACCAAAGTAATTCAAAAATCCAAAATGGTCGATAACAAGGTATAAAGCTAAAATTATAAAACCAACACCCAGCACCCTGCTAAAGTCGAATTTCTTATTTTGTTTTTGAACTATCTTATAACCAAGCTGTTCTATTGCTTTAATGATTTTTTCAATGCTTATTATATTGCCGTCGAAGCTGAAGGTAGCTACCCCAGAGGAATAACTTACCTTTGCAGATTTAATGCCGTTTAAGCTTTTAAGTTTCTTTTCAATAGCGTTCTGACAGTTAATACATGTCATTCCGTCAATTTTTAATGTTTGTGTATTAATGTTTTGTGCCATATCTGACCTCCTGTTTTCTTACGAATGTATAAACCTACTATTACTATAGGAATTATATCATATAAGTTTCTTATAGTCAATAAGACAGGCAAGGGAATTTATACAAAAAAATAAAAAACGGCATATCCTTGTAAGGGGTATGCCATGGTGTGGGGTTTGTATAGTTAATTATCTAATAAATTGAAAGTTTGGAACAAAACAAATTGACACATTATAAAAATAACAGGAAATTTCGGTGGATTTATATGTATAAACTTATAATTTTTTATTTTTGGAAAATTGATTTATGGATCTCTGTTATAAACACCAAAGCTTTTATGTTATATTCTTTGACATGTTTTTTCCAAAACATAAACAACAGTGAAACTGCGTCTTGTTTTTGATCTTCATTCACCATTACTATTTTTAAAATTTCATTGGTTTTTTCTTCAATGTATTGAAAAAAGTCATCGTTCGAATTATCTTTATCCAAAAAAATTAATCTTCGTTTTTTACTGAGAATGTTTAAATGACAACTTTCTATTGCAGAAAAAATATTCGTAATACTTCTATTCTCTTCCGGCATCCCTAAAATATATAATGTATCAAAAATCTTTTGAGTTTCATCTAAATACGAAAAATAAATCTCAAATAATTTTTCTTTTTCCCTATTATTATTTAAATTAAGTAATTTACTGTTAATCTTTTCCATTCTTGATTGGGCTATATCATTTTATGCTTGAATTTCTGATTTTGCCATATAGCCAAAGCACCTAACACCACCGTACCTAAAAACGAAAGGAATGATCCGTAAAACGACAATACATCTTTTGCTTCCCATAAAGTGTAATACGCCTTTGCTGTTTCACTTCCTAATTTGTACAACTCGTTTATTAAGAATGGAGTAAATATAGTGTTAAGGATGATACCTATTATTAAAATTTTAAAAGGTGTCTTCTTCTTTTTAAGTATTTGATAGATAGCACCAAAGACAATAATAAGGCCTGTTACTACGCCAAATAAAGCTATCGTACAAATTAATTTGTTCATACATTAACCTTTCTTTATTTAATATATAATTGAAGAATTAAAAAGCTTTTACCTATGAACTTAACACTACTGCTATTTCAAGAATATATCTATCTGTTTACAATAATTCTTCAAATTCGCAATAATATATATCATTATCTATTCTTTTCTTAATTCGAAATCCTGCGTTTAATTGTTTTATCTTTCCCACTAAAACGATATCATTTAATGAACCTATTTCAATACATTTTCCTTCAACCCAGTGTTCTGCTGGAAGTATTAGTCGAAATTCTTGTTGATATTCATATTGTCTTTCTTTATTGAACATCTTTAAATATGGATATTTATCTTCAAATCCTTCTTCTCCGCTTCCTTGGTAGAAATCATCGAACTCCGACGTGTCATCATAGTAGACCCAGTGTCCATACACCATATTGCCCCACTGTGATTTGGATAGAATATCAAAAAACGCATCAATCCAAATTAGTGCGAATGAGTCGTATTCCGGAAAATCATCACAAATTTTTACATATAATTGGCTATCTATTTTAAAAATATCGTCTTTGATTTCGCTATCATTGACCATACGAAAGCAACATATAGGAATATTCTTATTTCTATTATCTAGCAGATGAATTCGTGCTTCATCTGCTAACTTTTTACCAGGACCGTATTTAATACCTCTTTCATTCTCTTCTATGATTGGTGCATAAACTAAATATTTGGCATTAATATTGACATGTGAATCCCACGGATCATATTGTCCTAAAGAATAATGTGGTGACGTAAAAAATTTATAAGCAGGATTAAAATAGAATTTGCCTTGGCTTTTAATATCTTCAGCCCACTCAGCTTTTGTAAATTTAATAAAAAAACGTAAATTCATCCCGTTATTCGACCACCTACTTGTGCATATATAAAAAATAATTTGCACATGTTTTTAGATTTTTTGTCTACCCATAATAACTATAACATGAAATAAGTTATATGCCCATCTTTATGCTTAAACAACTTCTCCCCACTATTCTACACAATTCCCCTTTTTCTGTCAATACATATTTAAAAATATTGCCAAACATTTCCTGATTATCACTATCTTATTTTAACCCATTCTCCTTATTTTTTTACAAAAAATGCACGTTGGGAAACTCTCGGCATAAAATGGTATTGATAATACTCGCTGAAGTATTTAATCACTATAAGGAGGACTTTTTTAATGGTTGAAAGAAACGGTCCGCTCGGCGGACTTTGCGGCAAACCCGAACAGCTTTGTTGTGTCAGCGTCAACAAGATTTTCGACTCGGCAAGGGACAAAGATTGTTTGGAAGATGTTCGTGTACATCTTTGCGACCATGCACAAGAGGTTATAGACAGAGCAAGTGCTGTGAGAACTATTGATGTTGAAGTTATTAACTGCAACATCAGCATTAATCCGGTACCCTTTAACAGAGGCTACTATCAGGTAACGATAAGATATTTCTTCTGCGTAACCCTTGAAGCGTGTTTATGCAACGGTAGAACACAGGAAGTTCAAGGACTCTGCGTCTTTGATAAAAAGATTATATTGTTCGGAAGCGAAAAGAATGTTGCTGTATTCAAATCCGATCCCAATAACGACGGCTTCTGCAGAAGACCAACTGATTTAGAGTGCGACAGAGACGCAACACTCCCGACAGTTGTTGTAGAAGTAGCTGCTCCGATTGCGCTTGATACCAAGTTGATCGAGAGATGCAGACCGTTCGGACATTGCTGCATCAATTCCGAAGCTATTCCGGAAGGCATTCGTAACCGTTTTGGCGGAAACTTTGTTGACGGCATAGGACAAAACACAGTTTATGTAACATTAGGCGTTTTCTCTGTATACCGCATGGAGCGCGAGTTCCAGCTTGTACTTCCGGCTTGCAACTTCTGCCTGCCTGAGAGAGAAAGCAGAAATGATACAACCGATGCTTGCAGCATCTTCGGCAAGATGAATTTCCCGATCAGTGAATTTATTCCGATAGCAGAAGAGCCAAGGTTCGACAGAGACCGCTGCGACAAAAACGATCGCTGTGACAAAAATGATCGCAACGACAGAGATAACAGGGGACCCTGCAAATAGTTTTTTAGGGCGAACATAAAAAAGCGCAACAATACACAAAAGAGCGTGCCGGAATTATTCGGCACGCTTCATTTTATAGTGAAAAAATTATATAATTTCCAGTCCGTTTATATCGGGTAATTTTGGAAACTGCTCGGAGGGAAGTGTCTGATACCAATATGCAACCGATGAAATATCGTCCTGCAAGGGGAGGTATCTGCCCTCGCTTCGCCAACCGAGTGCTTGTATGGTTATTTTTAAATCCTCCGCAAAGTAAATCGGGTCTGTTATATGCCAGCGGTAGAGCGAAAAACGCTGATTTGCTTTGTAGCAGCCGTCCTGCTTGGAAACATAGGAAAGTCCGGCATAGGGTGAATTAAACTCGATATATTTGTTTCCGACATCAAAGTCAAATGCTCCGCAGAAGTAATCCTCTGTGCCTGTTCCGCAGATTGTAGGGAATTCCTTGTCGCCGTCGAGATAGAACTTTATTTCGCCCTCGCCCCACCAGCCGTTATTATTTACGCCCCAATACATATAGGTTCCGACATACTGCCCTTTCCCCTTAACTCCGTCAAGAATGGTATAAACATCCTTATACGAAACAGGGTTTACACGGCGGAACTGTGCGTGGAAATAAGCACAATCCTCGGGAATAGTAGTAAGTACATAATCGACCTGATAGAACAGAACAATGTCGTTTGACCAAAGATTCTGTATTGTAATACGGCAGTGCTTGCGGAAGGGCATCTCCCAATAACTGTTTAAACCTCTTCTTGGGTTAACGCAAACAGGGATAGAAGTGAGCGTGTTATGTACGGAAGTATCTGCCGTGGCAAAGAAATCTCCTAGCGGACACTCAACCGAAGGATACTCGTTACCCTCCCAGTAAATACGTATGATGAGTAGTCTGGGACGTGGTGAACCCTCTGTCATCCAGATGTGCTTGATCGCACCCATGCCATCAATGTCTGCAATAGTGCGTTCCTCGCCCGGCTTGACGAATATCGCAGGGGAGACCTTCCAGCCCTGCCCCAGCTCACGTGCCGCGTTTGCACCGAAGCCCTCGGTCGCCATGCCTGCCTTACCTTTTTCACCGCCGAAATTTTCTGCCGAAATCGAACGTGACTTCGCGTCAGAAAGCCTTGTTATGTCGGACAACCCCGAACAAATACCGTTAAACATTTTTTAATCCTCCGAGATATTATTTATAAAACTATTTTATTAATCAATGGTTGCTCTAATTCGATTTATTAATTTTTGTTTAAATTCTTCAGGTGTTTCTTTTACACAATATGCAGCTCGAACGGCTTTCCGATACGCTCGGCGTATTTTACGGTATAATTCGTTCCGGTGGAAACACCGTCCCAGATTGCAATGACAATATCAGCGTTGTCAACAATGAGCTTGTTCCGCATTAACGGTGCGCTTTTACCGTAACGTCCATAATCGGGAAAAAATATCTGCTTTTTTATGCGTTTTCGGTCTGCGTATTTTTCCGCAATGGTATCAATACCCACAGCGCCGCCTGTAATTAAAAGTGTAATGCCTTTTGGTAAATAACGCTCTATATCTATATTAGTAATCGATCTCGAACCTATAACGGCAACTTTCATCTAAAAACTCCTAAAATTGTTCTAGCATAATAACGCAAAAAAGCTGTATGCACATAAATAAAAGAATAAAATCTATGACTTAATCTATCAACTTGTCTTTGCTTTCCTTTATGTGTAAATTCGCTTAAAACACCGATAACCATATTTTCGGTTACAGGATATTCTTTTACTGTCTGATGATCACCACGGCATACATAACCGTCTTTTTTTACTTTAATTATGCGATGCAACACAAACTGTCCGTTTTCCCGCCTGTAAAAAATGATATCATACTTTTTAAGTGGAAAAGCCGATTTTACTATTATAACAGTATCCTTTCTATCTGTAAGCATCGGTTGCATACTTGTTCCGTGAACGGTAAAGGACGCGTTTCCGCCATTTTTTAATTGATTTTCTATTATTGGATATAATTCGGTAAGGTTGATTTTTTTATTCAAGTATCCCTGCATCCTCTAATTTTTTTACAAATACCAGAACATCCTTTTCAGCGGTTTTTCGGTTTGTTTCGTATTCTGTCAATAAAGTTTCGATAAGCTGGGCGAAATCCGCTCCGTCCTCCAGCTTTTTCCAGAGAATTGCAGCAGACTCGTTTAGTGTCATCATGCTGTCAAAATCAACGTTTCCACAGACTTTGACAACAACATTACTCCCTGCTACCTCTTTCATTACAAATCCGTTTTTAATCTTCATAACAATCCTCTGTATGCTACCTCAACAGCATGTATACTCATGTCGCAGGTTAGTTTATAAATAGGTATTTCTGTAAGCAACCTGTCAAGTAGCAACATTAATTCATTAATTTTATTTATCGGGCGAAGTGTATGTTCAAGAATAAGCGGCAAAGCTTCTTTTGCGTCAATACGTCTTATCGAGTTTATATTGCCACGTTCCAAAAAAGTTATTGCTTTTAATTGTACAATTTTGTTTATGTTTTTATCAGTTTTGCCACTCCACGGTGTACCACAGACCATGAATTTACTATCTATTATTCTCAAAGCAGGTTTGTCGTCGTTGATTATATAAGCACATTCACCGAAATATTCTAACCATAGGGCTGCATGAGTTGATTTTCCGACACCGCTTTTCGCAGAAAACAGATAAGCTTGTCCGTCAAGTGCAACCGCCGAGGCGTGTAACATAAAACCGTTGAAATCAAGCAATTTTTCATAAAAATCGGCACCTGTATAGATATACTCACAGATATTCATTGAAAGGTGAGGATTTTGCGCTTTTTTTTGCAGTAAAAAAGGCTGTGAAACATCAATTTCAATATCGGCTTCACATTCGGTCTCTATTTTGTAAGACTTGAATTGTTCTATGAGTGATTTTTCTACAGGTTCCATTTTAACAATAAGAGAAGATATCGAATACTTTTCCATACTTTTCCCTTCAAATAAAGTTAATTTGTATATATATGTTATTTTATTATAACTTTGTTAATTTAATTTGTCAACCTTGACAATAATTATTTTACTTTAAATTGTTGATTTATACAGCCATTTTTGCTATACTTAATAAGTATACATAAGTTTGAAAATGAATTTTCAAACTACGGTTTTGTGCCTTTACTGCAATAGGTGCATTAATCCGGCTGTCGCCGGAATGGCACAACTCCCTCTGGTGGCGCAAACGCCACGGAAAGTAATGTTCATAATAATGTATACGTGCATAAAAAGGATGTGACTTTACAGATGAAATATATTGTTCTTGTGGGGGATGGCATGGCAGACCTTCCTATGGAGGAGCTTGGCGGTAGAACTCCTTTAAATATTGCTGAAAAACCAGGAATGAATTATCTTGCTCAGAACGGAATAAACGGCAGAGTATTCACCGTGCCGAGAGAAATGACACCTGAGAGTGATACAGCAAATTTATCATTATTGGGTTATGATCCTAAAATATATTCCAAAGGACGTTCTCCGCTTGAAGCTATGAGCATGGGCATAAATATGCAGCCTGAGGATACAGCAATCCGTGCGAATATTGTCGCTTTATCCGATG
Organism: Clostridiales bacterium; assembly: GCA_003452915.1. Lineage (GTDB taxonomy): Bacteria > Bacillota > Clostridia > Oscillospirales > CAG-382 > UBA1049. Next base: position 13,138 of record DMMZ01000050.1, read on the forward strand.
ACGGACTTCCTTATGACCAGAAGATAATGCTTGACCATTCGTCGGATGAAATTCCGACAGAAGAAGCTGATGTTCTTATAAAAGCTTTACAAGAAGAATTTGGAAACGATCTCCTGCATTTTTATACAGGTGTAAGCTACCGTCATTGTCTGATATGGAAGAACTGCCCCGAATTTATCGATTTTACCAGACCGCATGATTTTCTTGGCAAGAAAATAACAGAATATTTGCCTATGAGGTCGGAAAGCCAACCGTTCAGAAAGTTAATGGAAGAGTCTTTTGAGCTTCTTAATAATCATCCGCTTAACATAGACAGGGCAAAAAGAGGACTTAAAAAAGCCAATTCTCTATGGTTGTGGAGTCCGGGGAAAAAGCCTTCTCTCCCTTCATTTAAGGAAATGACAGGCTTAAATGCATCTGTTGTATGTGCGGTTGATTTGTTAAAAGGAATCGGTCTATGTGCGGGTATGAACATTCCTTTTGTTGAAGGTGCAACAGGGAATCTGCACACGAATTATAAAGGTAAACTGGAGACGGCATTGAAAGAACTTGAAAACGGTTCGGATCTGGTTTATATACACATCGAAGCACCCGATGAGTGCGGACACAGGGGTGAGCTTGAGAAAAAAATCAAGGCGATTGAATTAATCGATTCACAGGTTCTTGTTCCTATGTTAAAATATATGGATGCAAAATTACAGCCATACAAGATTTTACTGACCCCCGATCATCCAACACCGATTTACGCACGAACACACACTCTTGATGCTGTTCCGTTTGTTATTTATTCTTCTGTTCATAAAAAAAAGGGTGATATTGATGTATATGACGAGCAGAGTGGTTTTGACGGTGGAGTTTATATTGACACGGATAAAGGCGAAAATATTATGAAGTATTTTCTAAATGTATAAATATAGGAGATGATGTTTTGGTAAAACAAATAACCGGTGAAGCTAAGGTCGATTTTACTGTCTATCGCCACTTTTCAGAATTCCAGCTTTTTAAGAGCAGAAACCCTAAATTAAGAAAAAGAGCTTTTTATGGTCTTGGCATTGTTTCCTCAATCCTTTTGGCTTTGTTAGGACTCACTTTAGATAATATTAATTATTTATTTTTAGGTGCGGCGATGGTGGTGTTTTTGAGCCTGTTTTCTTATATAACCAAACATGCTTTCAGAAAGCAATGTCGTTTAAATGCTAATTTACTCAGAGCTACTCAAAGTTTTGTGTTCGCTCCCGAAGGTTTTATTTTCGAGTCAAATGACGAGGGAAATGTCAGCAGGGACGAAGTTTTTTATTCGGATTTATATTCTGTTTACGACGTTAAAGACGCTTATTATTTGTATAAGGATAAAAAACACGCCTTTATTGTACCTAAGAACAGTATAAAAAAAGTAACACCCGAACAAACAAGAGCTTTTTTGCAAAGTAAAGTACCAAACTACAAGTATATAGTAGTAAAGCAATAAAAAGCGTGCTGCAAAATACTGCAGCACGCTTTATTGTTTATACAGGAGAGTTGATTTTCAACAGTCTAAAATATACTAATCCGAATCATTCATCAGCCTAGAGCAGAGCATGCAAATGATGCATTTGATAAAGGCAATTAAGCCGATTGTCATCAATGCGAAAAAGAATGCAAGAATCCCTGTAAAAATTACAACTAAAATCAATGCGGGATTCAGGACGATTGAAAGAGCAACTATAGCAGAAATAATAGTGCCTATTACTCCTGTCAGAAGACAAAGAGCATTTTTACACAGACATTTTCTTAATGCCCCAGACAATGTGACAGCTCCAAGGAATACTCCCAGAACCAGTAAAAGCAGGATTAAAACAGCTAAGCCGAATACAATCCAGACAACAGTGTTTATTAGCGGAATTAAATTTAGAGCAAATAAAACAGCTACAAGTGTGCCGAAAATCAAGCTTATTACGACTCCCAGGCAACTGCATGCGGAAAATCCGCATTTTTCATTACAAGACATATCATCCGTAACCTCCTTTTGTCTAAATTAAGCAAGCTATGTTATATAAATCAACATAGCATATTACTCAATATAGAATATGTAATATGACATAATCTGTGTTTTAAAACTTTGTAAAAGCATTAAAAGAAGCCGCCCGGCAGGGCGGCTGCTTCTGTATTTAATTGATATTATTGCGGGTAACCGTTTTTAGCAATCTTTAAAATCTTTAAAATCTTTATCTTTCTTGCAGTTTACGATTATTGTGACATTGCAGCCTTCGCATTTCTTATCGAACTTCTTACCGTCGCAGCAAGGATCCCATTTCTTATCTTCGCATTCGCAATTTACTATTATCTTAATATCGCAGCAGCATTCATCCTTCTTATCCTTCTTATCACAAGGATTGTAACCGTTATATAAATCTCCCATTATTATCTCACCTTTCATAATATCATGTCTTTTTAAGACGGTACAGACTTTTCTGTACGTCATTACATTATATGAGTGAGGTATAAAATGGTGCTACTAAATAAATGTATTACCAAAACCATTTCTTTCGTTTTAAATAAATTATACAAAAAGCAGAAACCAATATGTTGAGTATAATTACAAACAAATATCCATATTGCCAAGAAAATTCCGGCATCTGCAGATTCATTCCATACAAGCCAACCAAGAGTGTTAATGGCATAAAAATTGAGGTTACAACTGTAAAAATTTTCATCAGTTTGTTTTGCTCAATATCAATTTGGGACTGCTAAGCTTCTCTTACCTGCGTAATATAATCACGTATATTTAAAACATGTGAAAAAAGGCGATCAATCTTGCTGTCCAAAATTCTAAAATAACGTAAATCATCATTTGAGATAAGATCCTTTATTTTATCAATCTCATCAAATAAAAGCATTTTATACATAAGTAAACCTTCTTTTTTAATTTATACTAATTCGAATTAGAAACAGTGATAAATTCGAGGAAAAGTCTTTGATTTATGGACTTTTTTGAAGAATTTTTCTTACTGTTTCTTATGAGAAGTAGTATTATTATAGTATAACAAAAATATAAGAAAAAGTAAATTAATTTTCTGTTATATTAAATACTATTGTATATTTAAGTATAAAGTGATATAATTTGTTCGTTATGAACATATAAAAATCAAAAATAATAAAATCCGAAAGTTATATATGGTATTTACGAGATGATCAAATGTAAAGAGGAGTTTCACACAGAAATGAATTGGAAAAGAGAATTGGAAGATAATGTAACTACTGCAAAGGAACTACAAGATTACTTCCATTGGAACTTACCAAAAGATGATGAAAAAAAATTAAAAGAAATAATAAAACGATATCCAATGTCTGTATCAAAATATTATTTATCACTGATAAATCCTCATATTGAAAATGACGAAATAAAGAAGTTATGCATACCATCTATTGAGGAAACTGATTTAAGCGGAAGTTTTGATACTAGTGGTGAAAAAAATAACACTGTAGTAGTGGGACTTCAACATAAATACAAGCAGACTGCATTAATTTTATCGACTAATAAGTGTGCTGCTTATTGCAGACATTGTTTCAGAAAAAGACTTGTGGGTGTCAACGATGAAGAAATCAACAAACATTTTGGAGATATAATAACTTATATAAAAGAGCATAAAGAGATAAATAATGTTCTAATTACAGGTGGAGATGCATTTGTTAACAGTAATCGGATTATTGAAGACTATTTAAAAGAATTAAATGAAATCGAACATATAAAGTTAATCAGATTCGGAACCAGAGTTCCCGTTGTTCTGCCAACCCGAATTTATAATGATAAAGAATTACTGAATATACTGGAGATGTATTCGAAGAAAAAAACTATATATGTGGTTACACAATTCAATCACCCAAGAGAAATAACAGAGGAATCAAAAAGAGCAGTAAATTGTTTGACTAACCTTGGAATTACCGTTAAAAACCAGACTGTTTTATTAAAAGGTGTAAATAATAATCCGGTAACAATGGCTAAGCTTATAAACAAAATTATCGAAATAGGTGTTATTCCATATTATATTTTCCAATGCAGACCTGTTGTAGGCGTAAAAAATCAATTTCAAGTACCGCTTAAGGAAGGTTATAGAATTATAACCGAAACTAGAAAGTTGTTAAGCGGACAAGGAAAATGTTTCCGTTATGTATTGTCAAATGAAAAAGGAAAGATTGAAGTTATCGGAGACTTAAATAAGGACAATCTTATTTTTAAATATCATCAAGCTAAATCAGATGAAGACGAAGAAAAGGTTTTTACTCTGGATATTGATGATAATCAATGCTGGATATAAAACAATATATCTTTTTTAAAATAGAAGGTAAATTTTTATTATGAAACAGAAGCAGAATACCGTATTATTATTTCTGATTGTTATAGTTCTTGCCTTAATTATCGTATTGTTATTTACTCAATTCAGAACTAAAGTAAAAGAATCTATTACCATAGAAGCCGGCTCTGAAATGGTCAATGTAAAAGATTTTTTGATTAATAAAAACAATAACGCAGAAATCATATCCGATTTAACGGAACTTGACCTTAAAACGCCCGGAAAGTATGATATAAAGATAAAGGTTAAAAACAAAGAATATAAGTCGATTTTAGAAATAGTCGATACTATAGCTCCAAAAGCAACAGCTAAAAATTTAATCTCACCCAAAGGAAAAACAATAGACGCTGCCAATTTTGTTACTGAAATAGCAGACGCCACTGCTGTCCGTGTTAATTATAAAGTGAAACCTGATTTTTCAAGGTTAGGCACACAGGAAGTTACTGTTACAGTTGAAGACAGCGGCAATAACCGAACAGACTTAGCGGTTGTTTTAATTATTCTTAATATACGCCAATCGGTTCAAATAGAGGCCGGAAGTCAGATGAACATCACACCGGAAATTTTTTTGCTTGAAGACAACTTTTCTGTTGCTTTTGAAAATGATATTTCAATGCTTGATATAAACAAGCCAGCAATTCATGAAATTCAGCTTAATGTTGACGGCAATTTATTATCCGTAAATATTGAAGTTATAGATACAACACCGCCAAACGCAACGATATGTAATCAGAATACCTGGACAGGCGAAGCAATAGAAGCATCTTCCTTTATTATCGATATTACAGATGCTTCCTCGGTTACAGCTTATTATAAAGAAACACCTGATTTTAACAAACTGGGCAATCAGGAAGTAACTATTGTTTTGGAAGACGAAAGTAAAAATAAGGCAGAAAATAAGGCTGTATTGACTGTTAAAGAGGATACCGAATCTCCGAATATTTTAGGAACAAAAAACATAACCGCTTATATTAACGGTACAGTTTCATATAAAAGCGGTGTTACCGTAACTGATAACAAAGATACAGAAGTTAAACTTCAGATTGACAGCAGTAATGTAAACCTGAAGAAAGAGGGAACTTATACAGTAACCTACTCTGCTACCGATTCAAACGGTAACAGAGCTACGAAAACAATAAACGTAACCGTAATTAAACAGACAATCTCGGAGGAAGTCGTCTATAAAATGGTTGACGATATCCTTGCTGAAATCACAACCGAAAACATGACTAAAAAAGAAAAAGCATATGCGATATATAAATGGATCAGAGAGAATATGGGCTATGTAGGAACCTCAGATAAAAATGATTGGCTAAAGGAAGTTCATCGCGGTATAACCACAGGCTTAGGTGATTGCTTTACGTTTTATTCTGTCGCAGAAGTATTTCTTACGAGAGCAGGCATTGACAATATGATGGTAACCAGAGTGGGCGGTAAAACCAGTCATTTCTGGAACTTGGTAAATTGCGGTGACGGCTGGTATCATTTTGACAGCTGTACCCATATTGACAGGAGAGAAACCTTTATGATGACAGATGCAGAGGTCGCACAATTTACTATAGATCGTGGAATAAATTATTATGTATTTGATAAGTCGTTATATCCGAGAACTCCCGAAGAACCCTTTGAATTATAATCTTAGTTTAAACACGAGAGGTTAAATATTTAATGCAAAGAAACATATTGGAATATCTGGAAAAAACAGTACAAGAATTTCCGGATAAAATAGCTTTTGCAAACGATACGGAATTAATGACCTTCCGACAGCTTTCAGAAAATGCAAAAGCGATCGGATCATTCTTAATCGGACAAGCCCATGAAAAAGAACCTGTAGTTGTTTTTATGGGAAAACGCCCAAGGACGATTGCTACATTTATGGGAGTTTTATATGCGGGTTGTTATTATGTTCCGATCGATGAGGAGATGCCCAAGCAACGTATTGAACTTATTTTTCAAAGTCTTGGTTCAATGTCAATAATCTGCGACAGCGAAACAAAAAGTATCTTGGAAAGCTATAATTATAACGGTAAATTATACGGTTATGATGAAATAATAAAGACTGTCGTAAATGATAAAGCTCTGGAAGAAATCAGAAGCCGACAGATAGACACCGATCCGGTTTATATTGTATTCACCTCGGGTTCAACAGGCATTCCCAAGGGAGTGGTAGCCTGCCATCGTTCAGTTATTGATTACATTGATAATCTAGTTGTTGTAATGGGTTTTGATAATAATACCGTTTTCGGCAATCAGGCACCTTTATATGTTGACGGTTGCTTAAAGGACGCTTTTTCAACAATAAAACTTGGGGCTACAGCTTACTTGATACCGAAGAAACTATTTATGTTTCCGCTAAAGCTGGCGGAGTATCTTAATAATAATAAAATAAATACAATCTGCTGGGTAGCCTCTGCTATATCCTTATTATCCTCCTTCGGCGTTTTGGAAAAAGAAACACCTAAGTATCTTAAAACCATCGCTTTCGGAAGCGAAGTATTCCCGATAAAACAATTACAAATATACAAAAAATATCTACCCAACGCAAGGTATTTTAACCTTTACGGACCCACGGAAGCCACCGGAATGTCTTGTTATTACGAAGTAAAACGTGATTTTGAGCTAGATGAGGTTATTCCGATAGGGAAACCTTTTGATAATACAGAAATTATATTGCTTGATGAAAACAAAAAAAGAACCAAGTTCGGTGAACCGGGTGAAATCTGTATAAGAGGTACCTCTGTTACACTGGGATATTACAAGGATTTTGAAAAAACAGCCAAGGTTTTTATCCAAAATCCTTTAAATGACCTTTATCCCGAAGTAATTTATTGTACGGGTGACATGGGCAGATATAACGAATTCGGTGAATTGATTTATATTTCTCGTAAGGACAATCAGATCAAGCATATGGGTTACCGCATTGAGCTTAACGAAATAGAGTTAGCGGCTAATATGATGGACAAGGTCAAGAGTGCCTGCTGTATCTTTGATGATGTTAAAAAGAAGATTTTATTGTTTTATTCAGGAGATATCGCCAAGGACGAGATAATCAATCATATGAAAGAAAAACTTCCTCGTTATATGATACCTAATGTAATCGAACAGGTAGAATCAATGCCTTTTACTTTAAGCGGCAAGATAAACCGTATGCAGTTAAAAGAAACTTATTTAAACAGAAAAGAGAACAATAATGGATAAACTCATAAAAATTCTAAGTGAAATGCACCCTGAGATTGACTATGATAAAAACAATAAATTAATTGATAACAATGTTCTCGATTCGTTTGATATAGTAACTTTGATTTCTGAAATTAACGATGAATTTGATATAACAATACCGGTAGAAGAAATCGTACCGGAGAATTTTAATTCCGCAAAAGCATTATACGAGCTGATAGAACGTCTGCAAGATAATTAATAGGGTATAGGGTATGCTGTTTACATCATATAGCTTCTTGTTGTTTCTGGTTGTATTATTTGTCGTTTATTATCTTATTCCAAAGCGTTTTCAATGGATATTATTGCTTGTAGCCAGTTACATATTCTACAGCTTTGTAGGATTAAAATTCATGGTTTATATTCTGGCTACTACAATATCAACCTATCTGATAAGTCGGATTATAAGTAATATTCAAATAAAACAAGCAGACTATTTTAAAAACAATAAAGGAACAATCGATAAGGAAGATCTGAAAAAATACAAAGCAAACATGAAGTCGCAGCAAAAAAGATGGATGGCAACGTGTTTGCTGATTAATTTCGGTATTTTAGCTGTGTTAAAATATACCGATTTTTCGATTTCCAATATAAATTTCGTCATACACCTTTTTAATCCCGAGAGGGAATTTTCTTATCTTAATCTTGCAATTCCTCTTGGAATTTCATTTTATACTTTTCAGAGCATGGGTTATCTGATAGATATCTACAGAGAAAAATATTCATATGAGAAAAATATATTTAAGTTCGGACTATTTATTTCTTATTTTCCTCAGTTGATACAAGGACCGATAAGCCGCTTTGATGATCTGAAAAAAACAATGTTTGAGGAACACTCCTATAATCAAAGGAGTATATCCCTCGGCTTTCAACGGGTTCTCTGGGGCTTTTTCAAGAAGCTGGTAATTGCGGACAGACTGTTGGTTGCTGTTAAAACAATAGTCGGTTCACCGGATGAATATACCGGTGTTTACGTGCTTTTAGGCATGCTTTTCTATGGAATAGAACTGTACACCGATTTTAGCGGTGGTATTGACATAACAATCGGAATTTCGGAAATGCTTGGAATAAATTTAAAAGAAAACTTCAACCGCCCATTCTTTTCGAAATCCATTGCGGAATATTGGAGAAGATGGCATATTACACTCGGCACATGGTTCAAAGACTATATGTTCTATCCGATTTCTATAAGTAAACCAGTATTGAAATTAGCAAAAAAAAGCAGGGAACGCTTCGGTAATTCATTTGGAAAAAGAGTGCCTGTATATATTTCTACAATTGTGATATGGTTTACCACGGGAATCTGGCACGGAGCAGCCTGGAACTTCGCCGTATGGGGACTATTAAATGCTGTTATTATTTTAGCTTCTCATGAATGCACCCCTTTATATACAAGGTTTCACACGAAATTCCATGTAGAACATACCTTTTCGTTCCGATTGTTTCAGGTAGCTCGTACCTTTTGGTTGATGGCTTTTCTGCGAACCTTCGATTTATATCGTGGAGTAGGAACTACCTTTAAAATGTACGGTTCTGTTTTTGGTGATTTTAATGTTTCGGAATTATTTAACGGAGGTCTTTTGAATCTCGGGCTGTCTGTTGCAGATTATATTATTATAGTCCTTTCGGTTACTGTTCTTGTAACCGTTAGCTTGTTACAGAGATCAGGCGGTGTAAGAGAAAGACTGATGAAAAAACCTGTAGCAGTTCGCTATTGTACTAATTTTGTTTTATTTTTATCAATATTGATATTCGGAGCATATGGAGTTGGTTATAATGCGTCGCAATTTATCTACAGTCAATTTTAAAAAAACAATTCCAACGCTTTTCGAAAGGTTATTTAAAATTTTATGAAGAAAAAAATTATTATAAATCTAGCGGTATTTTTAATAATAATTGTCATACTCGCTCTTGTTCAAAACCTGTTGATGCCAAAGTATATGTCATCAATCTTTGAGGGTAACCTTGTGGAAGAGTATTATAATAATGAAAAAGACAATGATGTAATTTTCATCGGCGACTGCGAAGTGTATTCCAATATTTCTCCGATAACATTATGGGAGAACTATGGAATTACCAGCTTCATCAGAGGAAGTGCCGAGCAGCTTATATGGCAATCTTATTATTTATTGGAAGAAACACTTACTTATGAAAAACCAGAGGTTGTCGTATTTAATGTGTTATCAATGAAAAGCAGCGAACCTCATAAGGAAGCATTCAATCGACTTACCTTAGACAGAATGAAGCTTTCCAAGTCGAAAATCGGTGCTATAAACGCCTCTATGCTCGAGGATGAGGAATTTATAACATATCTTTTTCCGATTTTAAGATATCATTCCAGATGGAACGAGCTGACTGGCGAGGACTTTAAATACCTGTTAAGCAAAGAAAAGAAATCCCACAACGGATTTCTTATGAGATCGGATGTAAAACCTGTAAGTTATGTTCCAGAGGGTAAAAAACTTCCCGACTACCGCTTCAGTGAAAATTGTTATAATTATTTGGATCGCATAACCAAGCTATGCAAGGATAACAATATAAAACTTATTTTAATGAAAGCACCAAGTGTTTATCCTTATTGGTATGAAGAATGGGATCAGCAAATGGTCGAATATGCTAAAGAAAACGACTTGACTTATATAAACTTTTTGGATTATGTTGATGAAATAGGTATTGATCATAACACAGACACATATGACGGCGGTTTGCATTTAAATCTTGCAGGGGCGGAAAAGCTGACAAAGTATTTTGGAGAAATTTTAAGCAAAAACTTTAATTTGGAAGACCGCAGAGCTGATGAAAATTTAAAGAAAATATGGAACAAGAAGATAGACTTTTATAATGATATGAAACAGCACCAGCAAGAGGAGCTTGAAGAATATGGTTACCTCAAAAGCTACGGTGCTGTAAAACCGGAAGAAGGTAAATAGGAGGATTTATTTTATGAAAAAAATAGTTGTTTTATTGTTTTTAATATTATTTATCGCAGGATGTGGAGAAAAAAATTCGGATAATACATCCTTTCAGTCGGATACAAACAATACATCAAATACCGAATCGGTTTCGGTTTCTGATAAAGGTTATAAGTTTGAACACAACGGTGTTATAATCAAAATGAATGCACAGTCTGCTCCTGTTATCGACGCTTTAGGTGAACCAAAGGAATATTTTGAACAAGCGAGTTGTGCATTTCAAGGTTTGGATAAGTTTTATTATTACAGCAGTTTTGAGATTAACACATACGAAATTAATGGTGTTGATTATATTTTAGGCGTAAACTTCAAGGATGACAGCATCTCTACAATAGAGGGTATTTATATCGGCTCTAAGCTCTCTGATGTAAATGAAGCATATGGAGGGGACTATAAAGACGAGAACGGTTCCCGCACATATACTCTAGGTGACACAAAATTGCAATTTATTGTGGAGAATAATATAGTCACCGCAATAAATTATATAGCAATAGTCGATGGAAATTAAGGCAAGCATTAAGGTTTGTATATTCGATTGTGAAATTAAAGAAAAGGTATTGTTATGTTGAAAATTAAAAAGATAGTATTAATATTTCTGCTTATAGCATTGACACTTCCTTTATTGGTTGTTAATGCGGTTTCAGAAGAAAACGAAGAAGTTTTGGTGTATTTTATTGACGGTGAGAATGTAACCCGTTGGGCAGATACATCGGTTGTTTATCGTAATAAAAAAAGTACCGAACAAAATGAATGGGGTTATAATGTTGTTGTAGATTCTACTAGTAAGGTTATTAAATTAATTGATTCCGGTGATACATCAGGAAAAAATCTTGTTATACCTGATGGTGGTATGGTTATTTCGGCAACTGGTATAAAGACAGATTGGTTGAAAAACAATGTTGTTATCGGCGATTTTGTTTATTATGATAAGATATCATCTAGAATTCTTGTATCAAAAGATGGGATTTTTTCGCCATATTATACTGTTCAACATATTATCACAGGTTTCAATGATGTTAGATACGCAGGAACCTTTCTCATATATGATAAAGGAGAAACAACCGAAACCAATGGTTACGGTTACGAGGTTTGCGTTAACAGCGAGGGTGTAGTTATATCTTCAGGTGGTAATAATAATATTATTCCAAATGGAGGTTTTGTTATCTCGGCAATCGAACAGGTTGACAAAGAATATTTAAAAATGTACGGGCTTGTAGGTTCTACGGCAAAAATAAGTGCAGATAAAAAAACCTTAACGCTTTCTTTTGACAAGGATAATTTACAATCCTCAATACAATTAATAATAGAAAATCTGAAAGAAAAACTTAACCAAGCGATAGAAAATTATTGGAATACTCCTTACGATGAAATAGGTGCTAAAATTAGCGAATTTGAAGCTTTTTCCGAATTTAATGAGCTTACATTGCAAGCTCGGAACGAGATGTTCGTACAAATCGATAATGTAGGTTATGAAATAACCGAATCACCAGCTGTAGAACTTCGCGGTATTTGGCACGAGACGGTGGAAATTGATTTAAATGGTGTTAAAAAGGTTGTTGCCGACCTTAAAGAAGTCGGAATTAATCAATTAAACTTAGGAATAACAAGTGGATATAATACGATTCTACCTTTAACAAGTGATTTTCCCTTTAAGCAAAAAGCCTCATTAAAAGGGTTTGACCTTTTACAAGCTTATATCGATGAATGTCATGCTGCAGAAATCGAATTGGTATTAAGTGTTGCTATATTTAGAAACAGTGCAGGAGAGGATACAACAAAGCCCGAATGGCTCACAAAGTCAAATGGAAAGCAGGAAGTCGAAGACGAATCTAAGTATTTTTTTAACCCTGCCAACAGTGAATATCGGACATATATGATAAAATATCTAACTTTTATTTTAGAAAACTATAATATTGACGGTTTGCAGCTTGATTATATCAGATATCCTGCATCATTAAACGGTATAGATTATGGTTATGACGAGCTTACCAAGTCAATGTTTGAAAAAAAATACAATGTTGACGTTAATGTGGTTGATAAAATTGGAGTTTCGTTAAGCAGTCATGCTCTTTGGGATGAATGGGTTAATTTTAAAGGAGAGCTTGTTACATCTTTTGTTAAAGAAATTCGAACGCTGACAAATACACTCAGACCCGATATATACCTGTCTGCTGCTGTTGCAAGCGATACTGTGCTTTCGTTTTATCACCAGGATACAGAAAGATGGATGAAAGAGGACTTGCTTGATGCAATATATCCGATGACATACGGTGAGGGTGTTGTCAGTGGAAGTGTCGATAAATTTGCAGGATATACGGTCAGTAACGCTTATTTGTTCATGGGAATCGGGTCATATCTCGGTTTAACTAACAGTGAAACCTTTAAGCAAATAATAGATTCGAGATACAAAGCAGACGGTGCTTGCTTTTTTGAATATTTTAGTTATTTTTCGGACGGATACTCGAAATTCCTTTTGCAAAACGCCTTCAGAACAGATGCGCTGACACCTACTTATAAACCTCTTGAAGCAGCTATAGCACAGATAAATTTCGCAATTGATCGAATTAACGATGTTATTATCGGTTTTGATGGAATCAGTACAGAAAAAGCAGCGACTGTTATTGCAAGTCTTGAAAATCTTAAAAAGGATATTACACTGGAGAAAACAGATTCTACAATTTCAGAGATATGTAATGTTATAAAAGATACTAAAGGTGAAACAGCGATTTTAAAAGACCTTGCAAAGCTCAGGAAGATTGTATTATTATCCAAAGACGCCGAAAAAGTCGAATATATTACAAAACGAAATAACGAAAGCGAAACAGAATCGGAACAATCTGATGTGGAAAGCAATATTTCAGCAGTTGAAAATAAAAAGTCAAGTACATCTTGGGGGTTAATAACTGTAATAAGTATTTTAGTTATTACATCAGTTGCAATATTTGTCTTTATAAACAGAAAAAAATAAACAATAAAAATAAATTGTTTTCATATTTATTAATAAAAAACTTGCTTGACAATTTTAATTGAACATGATAAAATATGAATATATTTGTAAACAGCACATATTTGTCAAAATTAATAAAAATAAAGGAAGGGAAGTACATATGAAAAAATTATTAGCTCTCAGAAAATCTAAAAAAGGTTTTACTCTTGTTGAGATTATCGTAGTATTGGTTATCGTTGCAATTCTTGCGGCTATTGCAATTCCGCAATTTTCAGGTTTTGTAAATAGAGCAAACAGTCAACAGACTTTAGCAGAAGCAAGAGCAGTTTATGTCGCTGCACAAGCTGTTGTTGCAGAGGAAAATTCCGATGGCACTGTTGTTGCTGGTGATATAACCGCAGCTAAAGTTAACACATTAATCGGAGAGAATTATCTTGTTGACGGAGCAGTAGCAGGTGAAGAAGGTTATTTTTCAGTTACTTTAACTAGCGCAAAGATTACCGGCTTAACATATACAAGCGGTGGTTATACTTCAACATATGCAAGCGGTGCTTGGACAACAGTAAAAGTATAATAAAGTTTCCGTTTTTATCTTAAGAATGCTTTAGAGATTAAATTGCCTCCCTGAATTAAATAAGGGAGGCAATAATTTTTAAGTATTGCTTTCATCTCTCGAATAAAAGAAGGGAAATACTAAGAATGCTCTATTTCGCTTACTTTTTACTCAATATTTTTATATTTTTCTTCGGAGTTATAATAGGAAGTTTCCTGAATGTAATTATTTATCGTGTTCCGAAAGAAATACCTTTTTGGCAGGGACGTTCTTATTGTGTTTCCTGTGGCAAAACTATAAAACCTTATGATTTAATTCCTATAATAAGCTTTTTCATCTTGCGCGGAAGGTGCAGAAATTGCAATAACAAATTTTCACGACGCTATCCGCTTGTTGAGATAATCACAGGTTTGATAGCTTTAGTTTTATATTGGAACTTTGGCATATCAGTAGTCTCTTTTATATATTTCACAGTTTCTGCAATTTTGGTAGCTATATCATTCATAGATTTTGACACAATGACTATCCCGAACGGTTTGATTATTACACTTGTCATTCCTGCTATGGCTGCTGTATTTTTTGTCGAACAAACAGAAATCTTGTCAAGAGTGATCGGTTTTTTAGCGATTAGTCTGCCTATGTTTTTGCTTACTTTTTTAATACCAGATTGCTTTGGGGGCGGAGATATAAAGCTTATAGCCGTTTGTGGTTTTATATTGGGGTGGCAGAATATCCTGCTTGCTGCCTTTATTGCATTGATACTTGGCGGAACATATGGTGTTATATTAATATTGAAAAATAAAAATAACCGTAAAATTCATATTGCATTCGGACAATACATTTGTATTGGAGTTTTTGTTGCAATGCTTTACGGTAATATAATTATAGATAGTTATTTAAAGATTTTTAATTTATAAAAATTTAGAGAGGAGTAACTTTTTTGCCGATATATAAATATACAGCAAAAGATATTTTAGGCAAAAACCTGCGCGGAACTTTAAAAGCAGAAAGCTCCTCAGAGCTTGTAACTCTTCTGTTTGATAAACAAATTTTCGTTACAAGCGTTAAAGAAATAAATACGGTTTCGGTTAATAATCGGCTGACTACAAAAGAACTTGCAGAGTTTTCAAGGGAAATGGGAACAATGCTTTCAGCTGGAATAACTTTGATCCGTGCGTTAGGTATAATAATAAACAGAGATAGTCAACCACGATTGAAAAAAATATTTAATGACCTATTTCAATCTATAAAAAGCGGTATATCCTTTTCAGATTCCTTGAAAGGACAGGGTGCAGCATTCCCAGAGCTTTTTATTAGTATGATCTATGCGGGAGAAGCGAGCGGAAATATTGATAAAACAGTATTAAAAATGGCCGGATATTACGAAAAAGAAAGCCGATTGAACGCACGAATAAAAAGTGCGATGACTTATCCTACCATCCTGGCAATTTTAACCGTGTTTGTAGTTATCTCTATTTTTACTTTTATTATGCCCAACTTCTTTACCATGTTTGAGAATATGGAGCTACCGTTGCCGACCCGAATTGTACTCGCAATCAGTAATTTTACAATTAATTATTGGTATTTGTTATTAGGACTTGTTCTTTTTTTCGTAACAATATTTACGGTAATGATGCAAAGAAGCACAGTACGTCTTTTTATTGATAAAACCAAGCTCCGACTTCCAAAAATCAAGGTGCTTCTCAGGATTATATATACTGCACGATTTGCCCGTACAATGAGTACACTTTATTCCAGCGGCCTTCCACTTGTTAGTGCTATTATTGCAGGACAGGGAACAATTGGCAACAGATATATTGCCGCTCAATTCAGTGATATACTTAATCAGGTTAAAAGTGGTATCCCGTTGTCAAAAGCTATAACTGCAGTTGATGGATTTGACAATAAACTATCATCTATAATTATGATAGGTGAAGAAACAGGACAACTGGGTGATATGCTCAATTCGGTAGCCGATTCGTTTGACTATGAGTCTGAAATAGCAACACAGCGGCTTGTAACTATACTCGAGCCTTTAATGATAATATCTATGGCATTGATTATAGGCTCTATAATGATATCAGTTTTACTTCCCATACTTAAGATGTATCAAAATTATTCTTAATCAAAAATACAATTATATAACCAAAATTACAATTATCGACATAAATATCGCAGGAAGGAATGGCCATAAAAATGAATGTTTCTATATACCTGTCAAACGAAAACCTAGTCGTGGTATCAGGAAAAGCAGAAAAAAATTCTATAAAAATTAAAACATTTTTTACCGTTCCTCTTCCACATGGTACATTAATAAATGGAATAATTATTAAAGATGAGTTAATACGTTCGTATTTAATAAAGCTTCGTTCAAAGGGTATTCTGCCCAGAAAAAACATACGTCTTGTAATAGACAGAAGCTCTGTTTTAACAAAATTTATGACAATACCCAATATGAAGAATAAATATATTTATAACCTTATTAAAGAAACCTTTTCCGGTGCAGCTGAGGCCAGAAACGAACTGGTATATGATTATTCGGTGATAGAAACAGGTAAAGTAAAAAACGTTGGTAACCAAATATTAGCCTGCGGTATGGAAAAATCACTTGTTAAAGATTATATAAATTTATTTAAAAGTGCTGGCATTAGTCTTAGCAGTATCGATATTGCGTTGAGCAGCGTTTTAAAACTCCAAAATTGCTATAATGAATATAAAAACAGGACCTTTATATTATCTATTGTGGATGGGGAGAATGTTTTTGCTTTACTATTTTTAAACGGAAAGTATAGCTTTTCAAATCGATTTCGTTTGATTTCTAATAGAGGAACCCCCGAATCATTTGTAGAATATGGCAGCTTTTTATCTTCGATTGTACAGTTTAACAAGACGCAAAAAAACAATCGGGAGATAGAATCTGTTCTTTTCTGCGGTTTGAGAAAGGACGAGGAAGGGCTGTGTGGTGAACTGACTGTGGCGCTTAATATAAAAGTAGAGGAATTTATCGGAAGCTCAGTAATTAAACCGGTTAAGGTATTAAGGTCCAAGGAGCGAGATATAATGAAAAATTTATTCGCTGTTGCAAATCTGATAGAATAAAGTGCGAAATAATTAGAAACTGAAATAGGGGGTAAGGTTATGTCTTCAAATATTAAAATGAAAAATATAAATTTTGTAAAAGCATATAAACGTAATGATAAGGCGAGTATTTATAGCAAGGCTTCTTTTAAAGTTGCTGTTTCTTTGTTAATTTTTTCATTGATTTTTGCTTCAACTTATGCTTATATCGGTTATCGAAATTTACAAACGAAGAAAGAACTGGCTGTTTATAATGAATATATAAACAATGACAAAAATAAAAAATTACTCGAACAGGCTTTAAATGATGAAATTGAAAATAATACTTTATTCTCGCAAAAAAAGAATATGCTTGTTGCACAAGAAGCACTAGAATCAGTTCATTTCTTCACAAAATCGGATATTAAAGAATTTTTTGCTTGCGGCGGCAGCAGTGTTACCATAAGCAATATTATTTATAATAATGAACTTTTAACCATTTCCTTTGATGCGGCTGCAGGTTCTGTCAATGCAATAAGCGATTATTTAGATAGACTTAAGAAAACAGATCTATTTGGTAATATAGAATACTTTGGTTATGAAAAAGAAACCGAATTAAATTACACATTTAACTTGACTTGCCACTTAAAGGCGGTGAATGAGAGATGAGAAATCTAACCAAACGCGAAAAGGTGTTATTATATATACTCTCACTCGTTATAATATTCTCTTCGTCTATGTATTTTTTAATAATGCCATCTATGCAAAATCTGGATAATTTAAGAATAGAGCTTGATGAAGCAAAGCTGAATAAGTTAGATATGTCTGCAAAATTAAACAACTTGGAGTACATTCAAGACAGAATTATAAAAACGAAAGAAGAAATAAATTCTCATTCATCTAAGTTTTATCCATATATGGAAAATAACGAAATAGAAAACCTTATTACTGATATTTTAATAGAACATAATATGCCACCTCGAAGTCTTTCAATTGACGATTCGATAAAATTGCTCGACCCTTCTCTTGACCAAAGCCAGACTATTGCGGTTTATGTAACAAAAACCTATGTAAGCACTAGCGTGCAGGGATCATTTGAAGATTTAAAAAATTTAATAGGCGATATTGCCGAGCTTGATTCTATTAGAATTTCTGCTTTTACAACTGAAGGAAACATGGAAGAGCTTATAACCTTTTCCATTGATTTTGAGGTGTTTACGTATGTCGATGAAGAGGAATGACAAAGGTGCTGTTTTGGTTTGGGCAGTTGTCATAACATCGGTTCTAATAATTATAATCGGTGCGGTTCTTACATTTTCACTTTCATTCTATAAGCGGAGCATAAATAATAATTATGCAAGGCAAGCGTATTTTACTTCCCGTTCGGTTGTTGAGGCTGTATCAGCTGAAATCAAAAACGGCACCGATAATGGAAACGACATACTTGATTTGCTAAACAATGCAGGTGATGTTGTTAACCTGGAGGATATTTCCTTTTCGGAGGATTCGGGAAATATAGGTGTTACCGTTGCTTATGTTGAGTTGTTTGATATTGATACAATAAAAATAACAGCTTCAACAACTATAGAAAATCAAACAAAAAAGGTAACTGCTTCACTTGAAAAAGGTTCGGGAACAACACTGCCAATCGGTGAAGATTTCCCCGGACTGAATTTACCCGAAGATGTTACGGTTGTCAATGGAACACATTCTATCACTAACTCAACACTAACCGACATTTATGCCAGAGATACTGCTACGGTAACAATTAACAGTGATGCTAATTATTCCGGCACTATTTATACTGAAGACGGAGCTAAAATTAATATTTTACAAGGCGCAAAGTCTGGCGGTGTTATTTTTGCTCAAAGCGGTACAGTATTCACTTTTAACAAGTTGCACAATAAATTTGACTCAACAATTTATGTTAAAGACGGTGCTGTAATTAACGTTAATGGAAAAAATTATACAATCACCAAAAACGGAAGTACAAAAAGAGTAAATCCTAGTGGAATGAATAGTAGCTTCAAAGCTTTAATTTATATATATACAGGCAGTGAAACCGGCAACGAAGGCTGGGGAGACACTAAGTTTGAATGATAAATCATTCAAACTACGGTTTTGTGCCTTTGGCTTTAATGGAAAGTCAGTTCGGCTGATATCTAATCGGCACAATCATCAAACGCAACCTTTAGGTGCGTTTGTTACGGTCGGCTTAAACACCACGGAAAGGAATGGTCATAATTTGAATAAAATTAAAAAGAGATTTAATATTCGCGGTTATACCTTGGTTGAATCTATCGTAGGTGGAACAATCATAGCAATTTGTTCAATTATACTTATATCGGGTTTTATAACATCACAAAACCTTATCGTTAAGGGAAACGAAATAAAAAACAAGGGACAAGTAGCTTCGTCTTTAATTGAAGGTGCAACCTCAACAGATTACAATATTGAAAAAATAAACATCCCTAACGGTGTACTTTCCTATAAGATAGGTTCAGACCACTATGAGATAAACGGAAGTTTTACGTATGCGTATGATGACACATCCAGTATAGGTTTTACAGTTTTTGAACCTGATATAGAATAATATTAAGGGGGGTACAGTGTTGAAATTGAATAACAAGGGCGTTACTTTAATTGAAATCGTTGTAGCCCTTGCGATATCGGTTATTATTTTAGCGACTGCCGCAGGAATCCTGTTGACCTCATATAATTTTTTTAAAAACATAGCACAATCGAATGAAGATAAATTAATCGGGGATACAATTTACACATTGGTGTCTGATAAAATTACTTTAGCAAATGAAGTGGAAATTATTAATGAGCAAAACCTTATACTAGACAACGAAAATACAATTGAAGTTAATGACGGTAAATTGTTTTATAATGGAGAAGACATATTTGGGGGAAATTTTAATAACGGGCAAAGTGTTTCTATGAACATAACACAGTACAGTTCCAATAGTGTCAGCGTTTATGTTTATGTATGGCAGGATGGTAGACAGACCTATAATACAGGCTCGGTTATTAAACTTTTAAATTATGAATTTTCTTAATAGTCCCATTACCGAATATAGGAAAAAATGTTAAAAATTCGAAGGATGAAATAAAGTGAAAAATATACCTATCGGAGAAGTGTTACGAGAGCTTGGTTATATTTCGGAGCAGCAAATACAGCAGGCATTAAATATACAAGCACAGAACAGTGACAAAAGACTTGGTTCAATTATAATTGAACTTGGCTTTATAACCGAGCAGCAAATGCTGGAGGCTCTTGGTCAAAGATTAAATTTGCCTTTAATCAATATGGAAACCTACAGCATCAATATCAATTCCGTAATGAAGATACCAAAGCACCTTGCTGTAAAATATAAGCTTATTGCAATAGCTGAAAAAGACGGAAGCCTTATAGTAGCTGTAAATGATCCCTTGGATTTTTATGCTATTGAGGATATCCGCCAAGTTACAAATTTACCTGTTGAAATTAGGCTCTCGAAAAAAAGCTCGATTGAAAAAGCCATTGAATATTATTATTCCGAATCGGAAGCAAAACTAGCAGTGCGAAAGGTACAATCTGATATTGCTACTAATGTAGTTATTTCAGACGATGTAAGTTCGACTGATGAGGATATTGACGCCCCTGTTGTAAAACTGCTTAATTCCTTACTTTTAAGAGGATATCATACAAATGTAAGCGATATTCATATAGAAATATTCGAAAATAAAACCATTGTACGCAACAGAGTTGATGGCATGATTCTTGATTATGCAGCTCTTTCACCCAGACTGCACTCATCGTTAATCGCCAGAATCAAAATCATGGCAAACATGGATATTGCAGAAAAACGATTACCTCAGGACGGGCATTTCAAAACAGTAATAGAGGATACATTGATTAATGTTCGTGTATCTGTTATTCCCACCGTTTATGGTGAAAAAGCGGTTATAAGGTTTTTATATACAAATTCATCAATCAATAATGCGGGAACGTTCGGAATGTCCCTGGAAAATTATAAAAAACTAGAGAAATTACTTAGAAATCCGCACGGTATTATATACCTGACAGGTCCAACCGGCAGTGGTAAAACAACGACTCTATACATGGTACTTGAGAAGCTTCTCGAAAAGAATGCGAATATTTCGACCATAGAAGACCCTGTCGAACGTAATATTGAACGCATAAATCAAATGCAGGTAAACAACGTTTCCGGCTTGACCTTTGGTATAGGCCTGAGAGCTTTGCTCAGACAGGACCCGGATATTATCATGGTAGGCGAGACTCGTGATGGCGAAACCGCATCAATATCTGTTCGTGCCGCTATAACAGGACATCTTGTTTTGTCTACCCTGCATACAAACGATGCGATTTCTACGATTGTACGTCTTGCCGACATGGGCGTGCCTCAGTATTTGATAGCCAGCTCTCTTGTTGGTGTTGTGGCACAGCGTTTGGTGCGTAAAATTTGTCCAAACTGTAAAGTTGAATATGAACCAGACATGACAGAAAAGGAATTTTTAGGTGAGGATATAGATAAAGTTCATAAAGGCAGCGGTTGTGAATACTGCAATAAAACAGGCTATAAAGGCAGAGTTGCGATTCATGAAATTGTTGAAATAGATAAAAACATCAGAAGAATGATTACACAAAACGAGTCAATAGATAAAATTTATGATTACACAGTAAATGAACAGGGAGTACAAACTCTTAGGGACTGTGTATTGCAATTAGTAAAGGATGGCATCACAACAACTGAAGAGATGGCAAAGATAGCATATAGCTATTAAAGATAGGGTGTTTTTTTGGAAAATTATTTTGAACTTCATAATGACGGTATAAAATGGGATGTAAAAAAAGGACAAATTCATAAAGACAATATAGAAATGTCTTGTTTCGGTGCCGGATACATCGTTGCATATGGTGTAGATAATAACGGTATTTTATTTTTATCGCGGTATTGTATATATCCCACGCTTCGTACGATCCCAAACAATACCCATGCTTCTTATCAGCTTGATATTTCTCCAGAAAAAATACCACAGATTTTCATAAACGATGTTTTAGTAGACGAAAGGGCTGTTACTTTTGAAATAAACGGCTTATTAAGGGCTTTTTCTATTACTGAACAAGGAATCGAAATAGAACATATCTTCTATCCGTCCTTAAGTGATCGGTGTAATATAGAATGTGTTTCCATAAAAAACCCGACTAATACTATAATCGAGCTTGAAATTAAACAGGATAACACAGTTATACATTCTTATGACAGAGGAACAAAAGGCGTTTATATCACAGAGGTTTCTCATGACGCAAAGAAAAGTATTACATTAAATAAAGACGAAGTTTATGCCTTTTATATTTATTACACCGCAAGGATTGCAAACGAAAAGCTTGTCCTTCCAAGCGGTAAAAATGAATTGGATAATCGAAAAAACAGAATTAAACAACTTACCTCCCCTTTAACTTTGGATACAGGCAACGCTGTGATAGATACAATGTTTTCTTTTGCAAAAATTCGTGCAGGTGAGAGTATTTTTAAGACACAATCGGGTTTGCTTCATTCCCCAGGTGGCGAGAGTTATTATGCTGCAGTTTGGTGCAATGATGAGATTGAATATGCAGGTCCGTGGTTTTCGATAACAGGGGATAGTTATTCGTTAGAAGCCAGCATGAATGCTTATAAACTTTATATTCCTTTTATGTCGGATACCTACACTCGCATTCCGTCTTCAATAATTTCAGAAGGACATGACATATGGGAGGGTGCAGGGGACAGGGGCGATGCAGCTATGTATTTATACGGTGCGTCAATGTTTGTGCTTTGCTCGGGTAACAGAGAATATGCCAAAGAACTATGGGAAGCAATTAAATGGTGTGCGGAATACTGCGAGCGAAAAAAATCGCCCGAGGGCGTGATTATGTCGGACAGTGACGAGCTTGAGGGGCGTTTTCCGACTGACCGAAAGGCAAATTTAAGCACTTCTTCTCTTTGTTTTGGCGGATTAAAATTAGCTGCTATCCTTGCAAAGGAAATGGGCGAAGATGAGTTAAGTAAACAATATATAAAACGAGCTTTGGGTTTAGAAACATCTATAGAAGAATATTTTGGAGCAACTTTACACGGCTTTGAAACATATCGTTATTCAAAAGGCTTTGATACCTTGCGTTCCTGGATTTGTCTGCCTGTTTGCATGGGAATTAATACAAGACTGGAAGGCACTTTAAAAGCTATGCTTTCTAATTATCTTTGGACAGACGACGGAATGCTTACCTGTGAAATCGGGGAAGAAAACACGTCAAGCACAATATGGGACCGTTCTACCCTTTACGCTTTCCGCAGTGCATTCTTTACAGACAAAGGCAACGAAATCTGGGATGCGTTTGAGAGTTATTGCGAAAAGAGACTGCTTGGCGACCGAGTTCCTTACGCTGTGGAAGCATATCCCGAGGGTGACAAACGTCATCTGAGCGCAGAAAGTGCATTGTTTTGCAGAATAATTACTGAGGGAATCCTTGGAATAACACCCGAAGGTTTCAATAAATTCTCCTTTTTCCCGAGGTTGCCTAAGAAGCTGGATCACCTGTATTTGTATGGTATTAACGCTTTCGGAGGTGTGTTTGATATTTTAATCAAAAAAGATTCTTATAAGGTGATAAGCAATTCGAAAGTGATAAGCAGCGGTGAAAATGGCGAGAGAATTATTATAACAATATAATATATATTAGTCCACGTTATAAAAAGACGAGGACTTTTTTAGTGCAAATATTTATCAAGGATGCTTGACACACTTAACTATAAAATGACAAGAAGAAAAATTATACTGAAAATAAATGTTGATTATGCGTTGATTATATGGTAATATTTATTATGAATAATTATATAAAGCGAGAGGTGAGCATAATTAAAAATTATTTATTTGTTAAAAAGTTTATAGCAAAGGTCTTGTTATTTACTTTTCTAACCTTATATCTGTTTCCGATTCTGTCGCTAAATTCTTTTGCCGAAGGGGAAGTATTACCTTTTACCCTTGATGAAAATAATACCGACTCACAGGGAATTGCTTATACTCTGGATGAGAAAGAATTAACAGCGATGGTTAGCGGACCGTTTAATGGAAATGATTTTATACTCCAAACGATTATTTTACCGGATAAGGTAGTTAAGGGTGTAATTACATATACCGTTACAAGCATCGAAGAATCCGCTTTTAACAACCTGGAGGTTATAACAAGTGTTACAATAAGTAACAGTATTATAAATATAGGTAACAATGCGTTCGACGGTTGTGAGGGTTTGACAAATTTAATTATTCCTGAGAGTGTAAAAACAATAGGAAAACATGCGTTTGCATATTGTGAAGGCTTGACAAGCATAAATATCTCTGATAATGTTGAAGAGATTGGCGAAGGTGCGTTTTCATTATGTATCGGGCTTACAAACTTTACAGTCGGAAGTAATAACATTTATTATTCAAGTGATATTAACGGTGTTTTATATAACAAATCAGGGACTGTGCTTATACAATATCCAGTCGGAAAAACAGCAACTGTATACACAGTTCCTCAAGGAGTAAAAAGCATTGGTAATTCTGCTTTTTCCAGGTGTGCAGGCTTAACAAGTATAAACTTCTCTACAAGCGTAACCGATATAGGCAACTCATCTTTTTATAATTGTAATGGATTAACAAGCGTTGTGTTTCCTACAGGATTAAAGAATATTGAGGAAAGTGCTTTCGAGAAATGCTCAGGTCTTATTAATATAACAATTCCCACAGGTGCGGTAAGCATAGGAAAGAATGCCTTTAAAGACTGCACGGCTTTAACTAACATATCAATACCCGATAGTATAACAAGCATAGGCAGATACGCATTTGATAACACAGCTTGGTATACAAATCAGGCTGACGGCGTTGTTTATATCGGTAAGGTTGCATATATATATAAAGGATCAATGCCTGCCGATACCGAAATGACACTGAGAACAGGAATAAAGGGTATTGCAGATTATGCTTTTTACAGCTGTGAGGATTTGATCACCTTTACCGTGCCGTCAAGTGTTGTAAACATTGGTTACGGAGTATTTTTCTATTGCGAGAGTCTTACGAAAATTGTAGTAGAAGCAAAAAACATATTTTATGCAAGTGACAATAATGGTATTTTATATAACAAAGCTAAAACAACCCTGATTCAATATCCTCTTGGAAATAACAGAGCGCATTTAATAATCCCATCAAGTGTAAATATTATCGGGGAAAGAGCGTTTTATTATTGTTCATACCTTTCAAAAATAACCTTTTCAAATAGCGTTGCTGAAATAGGTGAAAGTGCATTTGAAGGCTGTGTAAACTTTACAAGTATTGCTCTTCCAAATAACTTGAAAAATATAGGAGAATACGCCTTTTACTATTGCACATCCTTAAATGAGGTATCAATACCCAAGAGTGTTACGATGATTGGTAGCGATGCATTTCATAAATGTGAGAATATAGTACTCTATGTTTATGAAGGCTCGATTGCACACGAATATGCGGTATCGGCATTACACTCTTATCAATTTTTAATAGACTATATTATTACCTTATCGGACGGATATGCAACTGGAATTGAAGATTTACAGACAGCAGATGATATAAAAATAAAATTAAAAACCGCAACCATAAAAAGTCCTTTGGGTGTGCTAATCACCGGTGATACACTTGTAGGAACAGGAGCTATAATAAATTATAACGGGAGCAATTATACCGTTGTTATAAAAGGAGAAATAAATGGAGACGGAAAAGTTAATTCGGTTGATTACCTGTTGGTTAAAAGAGCATACCTTGGAACATATAAGTTATCTTCAGTTAAATTAAAAGCTGCTTGTATGGAAAATACCACACTTCCAACTTCAAAAGATTATTTAAAAATAAAACGTCATTTTCTTGGTACATATAGTATATATGAATAGAAAAATAAATTATAATTGAAAAAGAAGGACTATTATAATAGTATTTACATACTACTATAATATTCCTTTAATTAATTTGAGAGGTGCATTTGAAAAACACAAAATCTATTATTAGTATTTATTATATTGATTTCTTTTTCGTCTTGCATCAGAGCAAGAGTGGTGGTCTTAAATTAAAAGGTTGGAGAAATTCAAGTAACCTTAATAGGTAATGAAATAAAAGTGAAGTCGGAATTTAACTAGCCCTCAATTCTCTTCATAACAACACACCTCCGATGCAGATACTTTACATTGGGGGTGTGACAATTAATATTTATTGGTAATATTCAGAAAGGAATTCGGCTGGGATAATTTCCTTTACTGTATTGATTAAATTCTGTTTGGAAAACTTTCCGCCCACCAAAGTATATCTATGTGAGAGATCCCATCTGTTTACATCATGTAATGCTGCAAGCTCATCGGTATAATTCTCAAGATGATAAATCGTAAAATTTCTATATCCCGTATCGTGTGAATTATAACCTTTACCTGGTTTTGTGTAATGAGTTACAATTGGTTTAAAAATTACGTTATCGATATAAATCTTTGCGGTTTCGGCGTCCTTAATTATATCAAAGCCAAGCATTCCGCCCAGGAGATTAAAGCCATCCTGCATACCGGAAACAAAGTTGCCCATTGAATATATAAGAAGGGTTTTATGTCCTTCGTTATTTTCAACCCATTTCATCGGTTGAATAACATGAGGATGCATACCCAGAATGACATCGACTCCTAAATCTACAAGTAATTGTGCATAAGATTGCTGGTAGCTATTTGGTGTATAAGTATCTTCGTTTCCCCAATGTGCGGAAACAATAACAAGATTAGCCTGTTCTTTTGCCAAAGCTACCTGCTTTTTAATTAAATTCTCATTGAAATAAGGAATATATGTCGATGCACCTGATTGAAGAGCAAGTCCGTTTGTGCCATAAGTGTAAGCTAAAAATGCTATTTTTATGCCTTCCTTTTCGACAATAACAATGTTGTCGGTTGCTGCTTCGTCCTCGTAATAACCGATTACATCCACACCCTTATCGGAAAAGAATTTGTGACAATTTATAAGAAATTTATCACTGTATGAATCCAGCATATGGTTATGAGCAAGATTATAAACGTCAAAACCAAGGTTATATAGAGTATCACCAGCTGCTTTAGGTGTATTAAATGTAGGGAAGCCTGCTATTGGATTTTCATCACCGCCAATCATTGTTTCTACATTAATATATGAAAGGTCTGCTGTTGAAATCTCATCCGCAACAAACTGATATATCTGATAAAAATCATATTCGGCGGTTGCGGGATTTGAATAGTCCGGTGTTGTTCCGTTTTTAGCCGCTGCACGAGCAATTGCGTCATTATAAACAGAGGGATGAATAATATTGTCAGGACAAGCTAAAAAGCTAACAACTGTATCCTCCGGGACACTCTGGGAAGAAGTGTTGGAATTATTGCCTATGCTATTTGTGTCTTCCGATGAATTATCACTAATAGCTTCAGAAGCAGACTCTGATAAATCGGATGAATTATTTTCCGGCCTAGAAGTTATATATTGCATTATAAAAATCATCGCAGCTAAAACCGCAATAACAAAGATAAATGTCAAGATCGTTGATAGACATTTTTTCATAAACTGTTCCTTTTCACTTGTCTAATTTTCTTATAATGTATATTAACATCCATTGAAAAATTTGTCAACCAACATTATATAAATTATAGCGTGCTACCTATATCAATAAAACTTCTTTATTATAAAATAAAATTTTCCAAATAATACATTTTCTATTTGGAAAAAACTAAATATCTTTCTTTTTTTAAAACTACATATAATATAATTACGGTAATAAACCGAAAATATATAAAATATAAGGAAGATAAATAAAATGAAAAAAAGATTATTTTGTTTTTTGGCTGTACTTTTGATATTAGTATCTATTTTTGGTACTACAGTAAGTGCGGCCTCAACTTACAAGGTTGTCCGTGGAGATACACTCTGGAAAATATCAGTAAGATATCAAATAGGACTTGATGAAATTATTGCAGCAAATCCGCAGATAAAAAATCCTGATCTTATATATCCAGACCAGATAATTAATATTCCAAGTCAAGACACAACAATCACTTCATATGAACAGCAAGTTATTAATTTGGTAAATAATATTAGAACGCAAAACGGATTAAGTAAATTCAAAGCAAACTGGGAACTGTCAAGAGTGGCGAGATATAAGTCGCAGGATATGCATGATAAGAATTATTTTTCACACACGAGTCCGACCTACGGTTCTCCGTTTGATATGATGAGAGCTTTTGGAATTTCTTACAGAACAGCTGGCGAGAATATTGCCAAAGGATATACAACTCCTCAAGCAGTTGTAAATGGATGGATGAATTCAAGCGGACACAGAGCTAATATATTAAATCCGGCGTTCACACAAATAGGTGTGGGTTACGTCAGCAGCGGAAACTACTGGACGCAAATGTTTATTGGCTAAATAATATAAAATGATTCTATAAATTTAGCGTGTCAAATAAGGCACGCTTTATATTTTGTATATAAACCACGTATAAATATGATGCAAATTAATAAAATTACCTCTTTGTAAAGATGATATGCAATACAAATACAGAGTAATATCATGTGTTTATTAAAATGTTTGGTCGAATTGACGTAAAATTAATAAAATCGTTTATAAAAGCAATAAAAATAAAAAATTCTATTTACAAAGTAAAATTTTTATGATATCATTAACTAGAGTCTTAAAAAATAAAAAAGGAGAAATTTATGAAAAAAATTATTGCTATCATTTTGACATGTTTATTAGTTATTCCGATGGGTATTATCTTTTCATCCGCAGAAGAAACAAATGTAGCTGCCGATAAGAGCTATACATTAACAGGATTGCACACAGTTAGTGGAGTAACTTCATATCCCGATACTGGTAATAAGGAAATGACTGACGGAAAAGTTTCCAGCGTTATTGCTGATTTTGGTTATAGTGACACTACTCATCCACTTTGGACAGGTCTTCATTGGAAAGGTGCCGGTGCAATCTCCGAAGGAAGTACATGGACAGCAGAGACAATTGCATACAATAGTATTGTTGTTGATCTTGAAGAGGTTATGACAGGACTTACAAAGTTTGTTACCTATTCTGAAGATATTCACGGTATTGGTATTTCAAAATTTGCATCTGTCGAGGTTTTAGTATCTGACGATAATTCCACCTTTACAAGTGTTGGAACATCGACCGGCGTTATGTCAGTCAGTGCTAATGTTGCAGGTTATGCGACTGATGGTCTCTACAAATATGAAATAACCCCCAGTGCTGCAGTAAGCGGAAGATATGTAAAATTTACAGTTAAACACGGTAATAACTGGGGCTTTATCTCTGAGGTAGAAGTTTATCAGAATTCTGAAACAACTAGCGAAGAATCATCTGAAGAACCTGCTGAAGTTGAAGAGACAATTACTGTTGACGGAACACTTGATGATAACGGCTGGGCAGCTGACGGCTGGACACACGTTGACAGTTCAAACGGTATGTGGCAAACAGCGCTTGCAGAAGGCGTTACAAGAGCTGATAATTATGATTTCCAATTCCGTACAGATGATGCAAATCTTTATTTTGCATTTAAATTTAACGGTGCTCCTTTAGGAACCGCAGCTGGCGATTGCTTTGGTAATGGTAAGGGTTCTAACTTACGTCTTTGGACATTCGTTGACGGTTCTACATATGAGGGTGTTGCTTATACAACATACAATTCTTTCCTTAATATAGCATATAAAGACGGTGAAGCAGTAGTAACTGCAAGGTTAAATACAGTACCTACTGCAAACACAAGTGTTGAATTAGCTATTGACGGTGTAACAGTTGAAACATCAGAAGGTGATGATTTCTGGTATGTAGAGGCTTCTATTCCTTTCGAATGGCTTAACGCTACAACAGATTCTAACTTTTTTGTTTCTTACTCTACACCTTTAGAAATTGTTGACAATGCTCCTGTATCTAACAATGCACTTACATATGGAGCATATGCAGACGGTCCTGAAGGAGATAAACTTGCAAACACTCCCTACAAGAATTGGGATGAGAATGCTGATATAGAAATAACCTTTGAGGATGTAAAACTAGGACTTATTATTAACGATGACGATGACGATGACGATGACGAAGATGATTTTGTTGACATAACCGGACCTATGGTAGAGAATCCATCTTACTTACTTGAGGTA
>DMMZ01000048.1:0-2635 GCA_003452915.1 Clostridiales bacterium
ACTCTCCTTCCGAAAGGAATTTGGTATAGAAAAAACAGTGCAATTAATAATACAGGTGGTTTTGATTTGAACCTTGATCTTAATCAATTGCCCTTTATAGATAGGAAGTTGACAAAAGCTTACTTATACGGAGAGAAGTGGAAGAAGAAAATACCTTTTTTTTATACCATGTCCGGAAGGGATTGTCCATGGAGAAAGTGTAGTTTTTGCTCATGGACAACAATATATCCGGTTTTTAATGTAAGAAAGCCTGATAACCTGCTTGATGAAATCGGTTTCCTGATTCAGGAACACGGGGCAAAAGAAATCTTTGATGACACTGGAACTTTCCCAGGTGATGAATGGCTTAAGAAATTCTGTGACGGTATGATAGATAGAGGGTATAATAAAGAAATATTATTTTCCTGTAACATGAGATTTGATTATCTTAAGAAAGGCGTGCCGGAATTAATGAAAAAAGCTGGTTTCAGAAAGATAAAATCAGGTCTTGAATCGGCAAATCAAAAGACCCTTGACCGGATTAATAAAGGAATCAAAGTTCAGGATATAATCAATGGCTGCAGGAATGCCAAGGAAGAAGGTATAGATGTACACCTCACTGTGATGGTTGGATATCCTTGGGAGACAAAAGATGATGCGTTGGCGACGCTGGATTTAGCAAAAGAACTTATGGTAAAAGGATATGCTGAAATGCTTCAATCAACAGTTATTATACCGTATCCCGGAACTCCTCTCTATGAAGAGGCTTTAAGAAATAAATGGTTTATAATTGATCCATTAGAGTATGAACGATACGATATGACAGAACCTGTTCTTCGTGCTCCGGACATGTGCCCTGATGAGGTTATGAAGCTTTGCCGGAATATTTACAGGATATTTCTCTCTCCTAATTATATTGCAAGACATATATTAAATATCAGATCATTTGAGGATATTCGATATATTATAAAAGGAGCAAAGGCAATTACCGGACATATAATGGATTTTTTGACGATCAGAAAATAGATTGGTTTGATAGCAGAGGAAATATATTAATTCAACTGATTTGCCTTGTTTTCTTAATCTGCAAATAGAAATTTATAAAAGTACAAATACAAAAAAGGATATGCAATTGGAGAATAAATTATCAACAGGACAGAAAAAGACATTATTGTGTATTTTTTTAGGGGCATTCCTGTTAAGAGTAATATTCATTTTTTCTTATCATAACTACGATGATATAGAAAAAATGAAGATAAACGGGGAGGAAATGATTGAAATTGCTTCACATATCGTTCAAGGCAATGGTTTTAGTGGTAAATTCATTTTAGATACTCGGGTAAAACCAACAGCAGCGATGGCTCCGTTTTATCCATACTTTCTGGCATTCATTCTCCAGGTTTTTGGAAAGTATGGATATTTAACCGTTCAGTTAATACAAGCAGTAATTTCATCACTTATTTGTATAATTATTTATCTTACCGGATTAAAAATATTTGACAAAAAAATAGCATTCATAGCATCAATATTGGCAGCCCTTTATTTACCTTTAATTTATTATTGTACCGTCATATGGGGTGCGATATTTTTTGCCTTTTTAGTTACTTTATATATCTACTATCTTTTACGATTACAGTCGGATTATAATAAATATAATCTCTGCTTTTGTGGTTTTATATTGGGAATTGCGCTCCTGATTGATCCGGTTATAGTTTCATTTATTCCCCTTTCCGTACTCTGGTTGCTGTTCAGTTTAAAAACTTATATTAAAATTTCTTTTAAAAAAGTAATTATGATGCTGGGTATAACCCTGGTTGTGATTACACCCTGGACGATCAGAAATTATATACTTTTTAATAAATTTGTCTTTATTAAGTCTCAAGCAGGTTTTACTCTCTGGCTCGGCAATAATCCTCATGCGTCCGGGACCGAGAGATTGGTAAACGATGATTCTACTGAATATAAACTTCCGGAAGAAGAATATCAGTATTTAACCAACTTAGACGAATCAGAACGGGACAGGTACTTTCTGTTAAAAGCGCTTGCTTTTATAAAAGAAAACCCGGAAAAGTCTATAGAACTTTTCCTGAAAAAATTTAAGTCATTTTGGTGGGTGATAGAAAAGAAAACCACCGGATTTAGTGAAAATACGAAAATTGCAGTAATGAAGATTACGTATGGTATCCCTTTTGTCCTTGCGCTTGTAGGGTTACTATTATCGATCAAGCAGATAAAATCATATATGCTTATTATATTTTTATTTATTTCTTTATCGTTTATCTATTCGATTACTGTCTTTCCGGTATACAGATATCGTTTGCCGGTGGAACCGTATTTGCTCTTATTTNNCTGAGGCTAAAACTTAATATATAAACGTCCACAAACACGTTTTTGTCCATTTTAAATTTTTTGTATAAGGCAAACAAGAGTAATGAATATACCTGTTTGTACAACTTTATTTTAAAAACATGATAGATCGCACTGTATTTCCTTTCACAAGTAAAAAACGGGTTTTTCGCCTTGAATTATGGCAAGTCTTTGTAATAGGAATTTCTGCCGGCATATCTGTCATTTTCGCTCCATTCTATACACTTCCTGCCATTATATTCCTTATCGCGCTGGCAGCAATATTTATTAACCCATTCATTGGTATAAT
>DMMZ01000048.1:2715-2864 GCA_003452915.1 Clostridiales bacterium
CTGGAAAGATACATTGAATTTCCAAGAGACCCGCTGGTCTTCGTGGGATATAGTATTACTTCTCTAGTGCTTATTGGCATTTTAGATTCAAAACAAAAAATTTCTATTATTGCTATCCTTCTGGCAATAATAGCTATTGTAATAGGTTT
>DMMZ01000040.1 GCA_003452915.1 Clostridiales bacterium
TAAATAATTCAAGTAAAAATTCGAGGTTATTTAGCTTTTTTATTTTCTTCGCATTATCAATGATGTTACTTCCGAAACGAAGATTTTTACAAGCTTTTAGAAGCTTACTTTCCATTATCTCTCACCCCCGATCCCCGTGGACCGCAAATTGATCAAGCCACCGTAAATTGTTAGATCCTGCTTGTACGGTATCTGATCCGGAGTACTTTTTGTCTTCACTTGTGGTGGCTTTTTAGTTGATTCGGTGAGGCTTCTGTAACAAGCCAGAAAATCCTCTGTATCACGAATGTTGCCTATCTCCATTGTGATTGTAGCTTGTTCTAATTTGTTTTTTAAGGAATTACCATTGGTTTGGCAAGATTATTTCAATGCTGCAGACTTTGATGAGCGTAAGAAAATGTTGAATGTGTTAACTCCGATTATCCTTGACGATAAGTATATTTGAATGAATTGGGTTTCCTGCTGATTGCACCTAAGTACTTGAGCCAATCAATAACTGGTTCTGTTTTCTGTCCATAAAATCGTTTGTGTACTACGACTTCTTCGTATTTATCATTTAAAACAAGAACCTCATCGGCACTTATTTCAAGCCATATTTCGCACCTGTTATACTGTGGCGCGGTAGAATATCTGTTGTTTTCAAATCTAGCGAAGCTGTAATTATCTGACTTAACCTTTTCAAGTCGTGTAACTTTAAAATGCTCCTTTGGTAATGGTAGCATTGCTTTCAAGTCATCTTTAAATAGTTTGGAGATTAGTGCTTTTTTCTCATAATGTTCTCTTTTTATATCTTCGTCGCAAAGCATTAATAAATTTTCATTAAAATCGGATAGATCCCTGACAGCAGGCACTGGGACGAAATAATTGCGTCTTTTGTAACCGACTTTGTTCTCGACACTTCCTTTTTCTTGACCTTTGTTTGGGTTGCAAAACGCGGCTTTAAACTTGTGATGTATAACGAATCTTGAGAATGTATCGGCGAGCTTGCGTTTACCTTTAGGCAGTATTTTTGCCACTGCACTTGACATGTTGTCAAATAATATTCGAGTTGGTACCCCTCCAATATACTCAAATATTCTTTGCATTCCTTCAATAAGACATTCTGCGTTTTGAGATTTACAAAGTAGCATTTGATGCAGGAAACGAGATAACAAGCTCGTAATATCTCGTCATTACACCTTTGGTAAATGCGTATGCTTCTCCAAAATCAAATTGTGCTTGTCCGAACGGGTGATAACCAAAGATTGCTGTATCATATGTACTTTTACAAAGCTCCTTGTTCGCTTTACTCACATAATTTATGACAGTTTGTTTACCCACCAAGAGCAAATCCTTTGTTGCTGCTTCTTTTTTTAATCTGTAGTAAACTCTCGTGCCAGTATGACGTTGCTTTCTTGGCATTTTAAGATCGTTTTCTAGCCACCCATCAATTATCGGCTTAAGCGCATCAAGTTTCGAGTTACGCTCTTTACGTGGCTTTACTTCTTCATTCCAATCTTCACAATCCACATATTTTTTTACTGTATTAAAGTGATGACCTGTCTTTCTGCATATTTCTCGTAAAGATAATCCTTCATATTTTGGGCGATTTTAATGTATTTAATACGAACTCAAACTTGTCTGCAGCTTCCAAATCTTTTGATTTAAGAGCATGCGTATACGTATTTATGCTTTTATTATACCATTTGTTTAACGTTTTCTCAAGTTATTTCGCACAAAAAAGCAACAAAATTCACCAAAAAATGGTGGACTTTGTCTATAGTCTGAAGGAGCCGCATTTTTTGCGGCTCCTTATCATTTTTTAATGGGGCTATTCAAGGTTTAACTTTTTATGAAGCAGAGTATTGTTAATAATAAATGCAACCGCAGCCATTGCTGTATAAAGTACGAGAATTGCAAAAATATTAAAATGTGATGTGGTAAATAAAGCTTCCATATCATTCATTTTCAAGTCATCTGCACTAAATATAATGTATATCATTATATTCATTATCATTCCCGAAACAGATGAAATACCAAGATAAACGCCAATTGAAGCAAGTACCTTATGCTTTTTTGTGATTATGCTTCCGATTGTAATTGCAAGGTAAAATACTAAAAGTTGATACGAGGTGATTATTAATATAAATAAAATAAACTCGATAATGTAAATCATTAAATTTTTAGATCCAAGATAATCACTAATAATTTCAAAACCATAACAAAGCTCATCGTATATTTCCGAATTGATAATTTCACCGTTTGACGCTGTACCGAATATAGCTAAAAGAAATCCGGAAACAATAACAACTACTCCGCTTAAAATAGTCCAGACAACACCTGAAGTAAGCTTTGTGAATAAATGGCTTTTTGTTTGTGCAGGTAGTGTAAAGGTTAAGTAACCTTCATCACCGAAAAAGTTCTTATAATATCTGTTAAGCAAGATAACAAACATAACAAAAATCGATGCTACAATAGCAATTATAGAAAATACCAAAAAGGTTGTCATCGCCAAAGTAAATATATTATTGAGATAGCTGTCTGTGTCACCAGTATCAAGTACTCTATAATTAATTGTAAAGAGTACAGCCGTTATAACAGCCAATGCAAGTGTGCCCAATAATAATGGAGTAAGTATCTTTGAAACGGATTTAAACTCGTATTTTAACAGTTTTTTTAGCATTTGAATACCTCCCTGAACAGCTCGTCAATCGATTTTCCTTTTTCTGCTCTAACATCATCGACAACGCCACTCATTACTACCTGACCCTTATTAATAAATACAAAATCATCAAGAACCTTTTCAATGTCTGTAATAAGATGTGTGGAAATTATAATTGTCGAATCTTCACTGTAATTAGAAATTATAGTATCTAAAATGTATTCCCTTGTTGCAGGGTCGACACCACCGATCGGTTCGTCAAGTAAATATAACTTTGCACGTCTTGACATAACGAGAACAAGCTGTACCTTTTCTTTTGTACCTTTTGAAAGTGTTTTGATTTTACTGGTTGCGCTGATGCCAAGTCTTTTTAACATATCAAGTGCTCTTGCCATATCAAAATCCTTGTAGAAATCTGCAAACACAGCGAGTATGTCGCTTACCTTCATCCAGGAACTGAAGTACGACCTCTCCGGCAGATATGATATAAAACTCTTTGTTTCAATACCGGGAGCAAAACCGTTTATTGTTAAAGTACCCGCTGTAGGTGTTAAAAGACCTGCTGCTAGCTTAATAAAAGTAGTTTTTCCGCTACCATTCGGACCTAAAAGTCCGATAATTTTGCCTTTTGGCAATGATAGATTAAAATTATAAAGCGCAGGTAAACCTGTATAATATTTGGAAAGATTTCTGCATTCAAGTATAGTGTCCATTTTCACCATTCCCTTTTATATATTTTTTAGAAGCTCAACAGCTTCCTGTGGAGAGTACCCTAACTCTCCTATTTTGTGTAAATAATCTTCTGCGATTTGGTTTGCGAGTGAAAGTTTTGAGCGTGCTAAAATTTCAACATTTTCTGTAACAAAACGTCCGGTTGTTCGTTGCGATGTGACCAGACCGCTTTCTTCAAGCTCGCTCATCGCTCGTTGCATAGTGTTTGGGTTGACCGCAGCTTCAAATGCAAGTTCCCTTACACTTGGCAGCCGTTCGCCCAGACTATATTTACCGCTGATAATGTCTATCTTTAAATGCTCGACAATCTGAATGTATATAGGTCGGTCAGATAAGAAGTTCCAAGCCATTACAATTTTCCTTTCCGTAGTTTATTGTATTAGTTGCTTAATACAAGTATACACTTGAAATTTATTTTGTCAATAGCTTTTGCAATATATTGATTAAATTTTCACTTTATGCTATATTTTAATTAATATCTTTATATATTTTTGGAGATTATTACAATAAATTTTCATAGTGAGGTTCATATGTCGGAATTTACATATTCAGGAAACAAATTTTGTCTTAACAACAAGGAATTTACAATAATATCGGGGACAATTCATTATTTCAGAGTGCTGCCCGAATACTGGTATGACAGGTTATTAAAGCTGAAAGCTTGTGGTTTTAACACTGTTGAGACATATATCTGCTGGAATTTACACGAGCGAAAGGAGGGTGTATTTGATTTTGAGGGACGGCTTGATTTAGTTCGCTTTATAAAAGAAGCAACTGATTTGGGACTTATGATTAT
This sequence comes from Clostridiales bacterium, assembly GCA_003452915.1. GTDB lineage: Bacteria > Bacillota > Clostridia > Oscillospirales > CAG-382 > UBA1049. The sequence continues at coordinate 4,170 of DMMZ01000040.1, forward strand.
TCTTCGTCCGGGACCTTATATTTGTGCCGAATTCGATTTCGGAGGACTTCCCTCATGGCTAATGGGTTATCCGAATATGAAAATAAGAAACAACAATCTTTTGTTTCTATCTAAACTAGATAGTTATTTAGTTCGGGTTTTTGACCTTATAAGACCGTTTTTAATTACAAATGGTGGAAATATCATTATGCTTCAGGTTGAGAACGAATACGGCAGCTATGGTAACGACAAGGATTATTTGAAAGCGGTAGCTGATATTTATCGTCGTAATAAAATGGATGTTCTGCTCTTTACCTCTGATGGCGGAACCGAATTTATGTACACCTGCGGCTCGATAGATGGATTACTTGCTGCCTCAAATTTTGGTTCAGATCCTAAACAAGCTTTTGATGTCATAAAAAAATACCGTCCCGATCAACCGCTAATGTGCAGCGAATACTGGAACGGCTGGTTTGACCACTGGTATGAGGAGCATCATACCCGAAGCGGTGAAAATACAGCACAGGTGCTTGATGAAATGTTCGGAATGGGTGCTTCGGTCAACTTTTATATGTTTCACGGCGGTACAAATTTTGGCTTTACGAACGGTGCAAATCATTTTGGTAAATATCAATCGACGATTACAAGCTACGATTATGATGCTCCGCTTTCCGAGTGTGGCGATTTAACAGAAAAGTATTATCAGATAAAAGCAATAATAGAAAAAAGGTTTAGCATATCAGAAAATATTGAGGTGCAAAATTCTACAAAAATTGCTTATGGAAATGTCGAATTAAACGAATTTGCAAGCCTTTTCGATGTTCTGCCCGAACCTAAAAAATCTCCATCTATAATGACTATGGAAGAAACAGGACAGGATTTCGGTTATATTTTATACAGTACGGAACTTGTCGGCCCGATACCTAATATGCCGCTTGTACTTGAGGATGTACATGACCGTGCACATATTTTTGTTAATGGAGAATTAAAAGGAATTATCGAGCGTTCGCACCGAAAAGACGAGGTAAGAGTTAACCTTGAAGTGGGCGAAATTATAAAACTGGATATCCTTGTTGAAAACATGGGCAGAATCAATTTCGGTCCTTATATGTTTGATAAAAAAGGAATTTTAGGCGGAGTCAGGCTCGGGGATATGAATCACTTCGGTTGGAAAATATATAACCTGCCTTTGGATATCCTTCCACAAAGCTATTTTAAGGAAGTTAAAAATACTCCTATTTTCCTAAGAGGATATTTCAATGCCGAGATAATCGGAGACACCTTCCTGTATCTTGATAATTTTACGAAAGGCATTGCTTTTATAAACGGTTTCAATCTCGGAAGATATTACACTACTGCAGGGCCGCAAAAGTCGCTCTATGTCCCTGCACCGCTAATTAAAAAAGGCTTAAACGAGATCGTTGTATTTGAGACAGACGGATTCGAAAGCAATGTCATTTCGTTTAAGGAATTACATAATTTAGGATAAAAAATTCGGGGAACTGCTGCTCCCCGAATTTTCAATTATTAAGCAGGCAAATCGATAAATTAAGGTATCCTGCAAAGGTTACCCAAAGCAGATAGGGTATTTGAAGATATGCAGCTAATCGATTAATTCTTTGAAAGACACGAATCATAAGGATTATTGCAACCCAGAGGAAAACGAGTATTATAAAAGCAAGTAAGCATTTTTGCATTTTAAAGAAAACAGGTGACCAGATAAAGTTAAGCAGTAGTTGTATGCCATAGATTTTAAATGCGGCATTCTTATACATGGAATTGCTTGAATAAATCAAATAAGCGGATATTCCCATAAGAATGTAAAGTATCGTCCAGACTATCGGAAATACAATTGCAGGCGGTGATAAGTCCGGCAGACTTAATTCATTGTAAAGGTCTATCGATCCTGAAGTTACAAGAGCCGATAATCCTCCTACCCCAAGGCTTATTAAAATACTGACTACTAAAGGCTTTAATTTTACGGTATNNCATATATATTTTAAAATATATTCTTCTATTATAAAAACACTTGCTTTTAATTAATAATACATATATACTGTATAAAGATAAATATTAAAAACTCAATTGGAGGATTTATGAGAAAAAAACTAATACTTTTCGTTTTTACAATTATCATATGCTTATTAGTTCCCAACTTTGTTTCTGGTAGCGAAAATAATTCCTGCGTACAATCAATAAAAACATTAGTTAATTTAGAGAGTGAGTCAATAAATGGTGAAATTATAAAAGTAATTTATTTAAATGATGGTACTGTTGTTGGTATTGGCTCTACCACTGACGGAAGCAGTAAAAATAGTTATGCAAATCAACGTACAAACGGTGATAGTGAAAGCACTGCACTTGTTTGTAAATTTGATGCGAACGGTAAAATGGTTTTTATTAAGACATTTGGCGGAGATAATTTTGATCGCTTTAATAATGTATTTCAAACAACCGATGGGGGATTTATTGCAACAGGTTATTCGTCAAGTTTAACTGGTGGTGATTTTCAAAAATATAATATCACTGGTGTTGGTAATGATTCTACTGCGATAATTGTTAAATATGATATAAATGGAAATGTGCAATGGGCAAAAGCATGTTCAAAAAATAAGGTTCACCACTTGATTTGTCTTAATGAAAATAATAAAGGTCAAATATTTGGTTTAGGTTATCATATAAAAAACAAGGGTGTAGATCATTATATAATTAAGCTCGATAAAGATGGGAATTCACTTTTATCAGATGAAATGGTTACTGCTAAAGAATTTTCAGATTTTGCAGGAGTATCTGATATAAAAATGACTAATGATGGCCAAATGTTTATTTGCGGTAATTTCGCCGGAGAATATGAAATAGGGCCTGGATTTCTAAGCAAAATTGATGAAAATGGTAAAGTGTATTTTACGAAAATGTTTAAAGTAAATGGTGTAATAACATTTGACGATTTTTTAATTTCTTCTGATAATAGTATTATTATAACAGCAAGATATTACAGATGCGGTAATGGTGAGGATTTAAGTAAATACGGTATTAATTTTCCGGAAAATTCTAATAATAATGGTTGCCTTTTAATTGCATATAATCCAAATGGCGAATGTAAAAATGTTACAGCATTGAAAAAAGGAGTAAATGATCCCGATATTTTACGTAGTTTAATAACTCTTGATAATGGTGATGTATTGGTGCAATACTTACCTAATTTTGAACAATATTTTACTGACTTCATAGCCAATGAAAAATATACAATAGATAATTTTACTTCTTTTATTTATAGAGTTGACTCGAATGCAAATCTCAAGTATTTGTATAAAATTACCATAAATGATTCTATTGGAACATATTGTGGAATTTCACAGTTAGAACAGCATAAAGATGGATCTTTTAGGATTATTAGCGCTGAAAATTTTACAACAAAAAGTAAAATGCGAATTTTAAGTTTGATTGATAAGTTTGAATTGGATCAGACTATTGAATCTGTTAAACAATTAGATTCGACTTCTTATACAACAGAAACTTGGAGTGCATTTGATCAGGTTCTTAAATCAGCAATTACTCTTAATAAAAGCCCATCAACAACTCAAAAGGATGTTGATATTACTTCTTCTGCATTAAAAACTGCATTGATAAATTTAAAAACTATAAATAATGATATTAGCGATCCCTTAATAGATAATCAATCAAATGATCTAATTAATAATATATCAAATGATTTATCTATAATACAGTCAGAAAATATATCAGATGAAAATACGAATGAATTTTATTCAAATGAAGGCAGTTTAACAAGCTATGTAATTGAATCTGTAATACCTGTTAATATTATACAAAAAGATAATCAAGCTGAGGATATAGATACTACTACTACTACTATTATTATTATAATAACATTCGTTATAATATTAATTACAGGTATTGGTATATTTTATTTCAAGAAAAAACTTTATAAAAAATAACAACTTAATTTAATAAAAAATCCGCATCAGTTATTTTTGGTGCGGATTGTTTTATCTGTAAAAAATTTTTATAAAAATAATTTTTAAAAAAAATATAAAATTTTATAATTATCATATTTTCTTATATTTATTGGTCTGTGTGAGAGGATTTGCCTGCCTGCGGGCAGAGCAGTGGCTGAGAAAACAGTCCAGTGGACTGTTTTCTCAGCCACCCTTCAAATNNCCAATTCCGCCATACCCGCAAATATATAAAAACGATTATTCTAATTTTACGCACTGTGCGTCTGCATTGTCTTCACTTCGTGAATCCATTATCTTCGGTAATTGTTATTATCCAATAATGACTTGTAAAAGCACGTCTATTAAAATTATATACTTTACCATCTTTTATAAAAGTACCTTGATTTTCATATGTACCTTCAAAAGAATCTGCATATTATCTTATAAAACTAAAAGTGTTTTCATTATCTATTTCGAAATTTTTATAACAGATAATTAAATATTGTGTTGGATTATAGTTTAGTTTTACATTGTCAGATGATGAAAATGTAAGACGAATTATACCGAAAGTTCCTGAAAATCCGTTAATATCATCATCAGATAATAATAGAGATGCAGTGCAATATAGAACAACTATCAAGGTAAATAAAATAATAATGCTTAGTGTTATCACTTTTTTAAGCATTTACTTATCCTCTATAGCATTAGGCTGAAGAAAATTTATTATATTGATTATATCCCTCTGAAGCCTCTGCCAATAATCTCGCTGGAGTTTGTAATCATAACAAATGAATCGGGATCAATTTCTCTGATTTTATTCTTTAGCTTAACAGACTGATGTCTTCTGACTACAGTTATTAACATTTTCTTTTTTGTATCTGTGAATGCACCAACAGCATCGACAACGGTAACCCCATGATGAATTTCTCTTAAAATATATGAGTTTATTTGTTCGGGGTATGTTGTAATTATTGTAAAGAACTTGTTGAGATTAATACTCTCTATAACAGAATCAATCAGAAAAGCTCTGCAAATCAAGCCTAATAACGAAAACAAGCCTGTTTTCAATCCAAATATAAAGAATGCTGAAAGAGCTACTATAAAGTCTGTAATTAAAAGTGCGATGCCAATGTTTAAAGCAGCATACTTTTTAAAAATCATAGCTATAACATCGGTTCCGCCTGAGGACGCGGAATAATTGAACATTATTGCTGATCCGACTGCAGGCAGTAGAATTGCAAAAGCGAGTTCAAGAAAAGGTTGATCGGTAAGCGGAGCAGTCATCGGATAAATTTTTTCTAATAAAATTATTTCTACCGAAAACATAACACTGCAATATGTTGTTTTTATACCAAATTTCCTGCCGAAAATTGTAAAACCAACCAATAGTAGTAAAGTATTAAATATAAAGATTAGCCATGATGGTGTAACATTACCGATGATAGCACTGATAATAAGTGAAATACCGCTTATTCCACCGGTTGTAAACCCGTTAGGTATTTTAAAAAAATATACACCAATCGATAAAATCAATACTCCTAGGTTGAGGAGTAATACTTCAACCAGCTTACTTTTTTTATTCATTTCACACCTTAATTATTATAATGATGTTTCCACCTTTGTCAACAGTTATTTTCAGTCATAAGGAATAAATTGCTTTAAAATTCCGTGTACCACATAACGTTCTCTGGGTTTATCTTTTACATTTGTACAGGTAACAAGGGTTGTTATTTGTGAATTGGCATCATACGATACCCTCTTTTTGAGCTGCGAATTTGCTGCTATATTTTTTAAAAAAGTAAGATAATCGTTTTTATCAGAAAAAGTTGTTTTTGTAAATAACGTGTGGTTTTCCGAACGGTATGCAGAAAAAATCTCATATACATAAACACCGTCAGCAGTGTATATTTCAATCTGCATGTCCTCTGCAAGTGTGTTTTTATTTGCACTGTCGAACCATAATTTTATAGGCCTGAACATACTTCCGTTAGTCATGCAATGACCGTAGAGCAGAACATTTTTATTTGCTGTATGAATAGTGTTTAACGATTCATCGGCGAAAATCGAGCCCGCTTTGGCATACTCACCTAAATAATTATGATTAATATAAAAATCGTTTTCGCCAATCATTATCGGATAATTAATGCCGTTTTCAGTAAATTTCTCGGTGCCTCTGAAAAATATCCATCCGTATGTCTCAGGATTTTGTGCTTTTACAGAATTCAAAGCTTCATGGAAATTCTCAATATTCTGTGGTGTATTAGATCCTAAATAATCAGGACAATCACCGTTTGCTTCAAGCATTTCTAATAACGTGTACATATTATTGGGCTCAAGGAGTTGTTCCGGTTTTGATACTGCAGAAACAATATTGGTTTCCGGACGCAGACTACTAAAAATACCCTCGTTATATTTATCATCAGCAATTCTCTTTACTATTGCAAAAATAGAAAAGCTAAAAACGCCGAATGCCACAGCCATCAAAAATGCACGGGATAAAATAGGCATAATTGATTTACGCTTGTCACTGTCAGATTTTCTTTTTATATCGGCAGATGTGAAAGACTCAATAGATGCGACAAAAATATCAGGCTTTTTACCTATAACATTTACAGGTTTTGTATCGGAAAGATTATAATTTTTGTCCATATAAAACTATTCCTCCTAAAATACACTTTACATAATTATAAGATATACACTTTTAAAATGCAAGTGTATATATAATATTTTCAAAATATGTTACAAAATACGCTTAATTTTCCATTTTAGAAATTATTTTTCCAAAGAATATAATATTATTGTTGACAAGTGTGAAAAAAAGTATAAAATAGTATAGTATGTATTTTAATTTGTGAATGTTTTGGAGGATAATTGAATGAGTTTAAAAAGTATTAAGGAAATCGAAAATAATCGCAGCGAGCTTGAGCTTGTTATTGAAAAGGCGGTATTTGACGCGGAAGTAATGCGTGTATATAAAAAGAATGTCGTCAAGATGAATGTTCCAGGTTTTAGAAAAGGTAAAGCTCCCAAGAGTATAGTTGAAAAAATGTACGGCTCGGGTGTTTTTTATGACGAAGCTCTTGATAATCTGCTACCTTCTATCTATGAGGCTGCTGTAACCGAGTCTGGAATAGATACTGTTTCAAGACCTGAGCTTGAGGTTATTTCTATAGACGAAAACGGTGTTTTACTTAAAGCTAAGGTTTATACAAAGCCGATTGCTGAAGTTTCCAAATACAAGGAACTTGAAGTAACCAAAGAAAAAATTGAGGTTACAGAGGAAGATATCACAAAAGAAATTGACGCCGTTCGAAAGCGTAATGCACGTACACTTACAATCACAGACAGCGCTGTTGTTGATGAAGACGATACAGTTATCGACTTTGAAGGTTTTGTAGACGGTGTTGCTTTTGAAGGAGGTAAGGCTGAAAAGTATTCCCTTAAAATAGGCAGCAAGAGCTTTATACCCGGCTTTGAGGAACAGATAATAGGCAAAAACGCAGGTGACGAGTTTGATGTTATTGTCTCCTTCCCTGCTGATTACAGTGCTGAGAATCTTGCCGGCAAGGAAGCGATATTTAAAATTAAGCTTCATGAGATCAAAAGAAGTGAGCTTCCTGAACTTGATGATGAATTTGTTAAAGATGTTTCCGAGTTCAACACTGTTGAGGAATATAAAGCTGATGTAACGAAAAAGATAACCGAACGCAAAGAAAAAGTTGCTGAAAATACACTCGAAGAAAATCTTATTGACGAGCTTCTTGCAAACACTGCAGTTGAGATTCCTCAGCCTATGATTGAGAGTGAGATTGACGGACAGATAAAGGATTATGAGTACAGACTCAGCTCACAGGGCGGTAGCCTTGATATGTACTTCAAGTACACAGGAATGAATATGGAGCAATTACGAGAAAACTTTAAAGGTCAATCGGAAAGACAGGTAAAAACCCGTCTTGCACTTGAGAAGATTATTACCTCCGAGAATATAAAAGCTAACGAAGATGATCTTGAAGCTGAATATAAGAAGATAGCTTCTGGCTATAATGTTGATATCGAAACTGTTAAAAAGAGCATCCCTGCCGAGAATCTAAGCATAGATGTTTGTCTTCGCAAAGCAGTTGATTTTATAAAAGAAAATGCTATAATTAAGTAAATAATATTATTATCATTTGTTCTACAGTGTAAAAATGTCATTTTTCTGATACCGACAATTTTACGAATAAATAATATTAATGCCGATATCGGCAATTTTGACAATTAAGAAAGGTGCGTGTTGGGTATGTCGTTAGTTCCAATGGTTGTTGAGCAGACCTCTAGAGGTGAGAGATCATATGATATTTTCTCAAGGTTATTAAACGACAGGATAATATTCCTCGCAGAGCCAATTAATGATACGATTGCTTCTCTTGTGGTTGCACAGCTATTATATTTGGAAAGTCAGGACAGCGATAAGGATATTTCACTTTATATTAATTCACCGGGAGGAAGTGTTTCGGCTGGAATGGCGATATTCGACACAATGAGGTTCATTAAGTGTGATGTTTCTACAATTTGTATTGGAATTTGTGCAAGCATGGCTGCTGTTTTACTTGCAAGCGGTGCAAAAGGCAAGCGAATTGCGCTTCCGAATAGTAAGATTATGATACATCAACCCCTTTTAAGTGGTCATTTTCAGGATCAGACAACAAATCTTGAGATAGAATCAAAGCAAATGCTTGAAACCAGAAATACATTAAACAGAATTCTTGCGGATGCAACAAGCAAGACTATTGAACAAATAGAAAAAGATACAGACAGAAATTATTATATGAACGCCGAGTCTGCAAACGAATATGGACTTATTGACAAGGTGCTCGAAAAGAGGATATTGGGTTAAGAGGATGGCAAATCAAGAAAAAGTTTGTTCTTTCTGCGGCAGACCGTCGCAGAATATTGTAAAACTTAAACTGCTTGACGAGGTCGTTCCCATCTGTACAGACTGCATTGATATATGCGGCGAGATTACCGATTCACATAGAAATACGCAGACAGAAAAACAAAAAGCTAAGGTAAAAAAGGATGATTTTATTATTCTTCCTAAACCGAAGGAATTAAAAGCTGCGCTTGATTATTATGTTATCGGACAGGAAGAAGGGAAAGTAGCACTTTCGGTCGCAGTTTATAATCATTATAAACGTGTAAATTCATTGAACGAAAAAAAAATAAATAAAGCAAACAAGGATGACGAGGTTGAACTTAAAAAAAGCAATGTTTTGCTTTTAGGTCCATCCGGAGTCGGAAAAACCTTGCTTGCACAAACACTTGCAGGTATGCTTGAGGTTCCGTTCGCTATTGCGGATGCTACAACGCTCACCGAAGCAGGCTATGTCGGAGAGGATGTCGAAAACATTCTACTGCGACTGATTCAAGCTGCTGATTTCGATGTTCAAAAAGCAGAAAAGGGTATTATTTATATTGATGAAATCGATAAAATATCCAGACGCAGTGAAAACCGTTCTATTACTCGTGATGTTTCGGGCGAAGGCGTTCAGCAAGCGCTCTTAAAAATTATCGAAGGCACAACAGCAAATGTACCTCCTCAAGGTGGACGTAAGCATCCAAATCAGGAATTCATACAAATCGATACTTCAAATATTTTATTCATATGCGGTGGTGCTTTCGACGGCTTGAGTGAAATTATTGATAACAGAATGGGTAAGCAGGTTGTCGGCTTTAATTCCAAGCTGCAAAACAGCGCAGAAAAGAAAAAGGACCCTTCCCTGTCCAAGGTTACTCCTCATGATTTAATAAAATATGGAATAATCCCAGAGTTGGTGGGCAGAATTCCTGTGATTGTTGCACTTCATCCGCTTGACAGAGAAGCTCTGGTTCGTATTCTTAAAGAACCGAAAAATGCACTTATCAAGCAATATCAAAAATTATTCAGGCTTGATGGTGTTGAGCTTGAGTTTACCGATGGAGCAATTGAAGCCTTTGCTGATAAAGCTCTTGAGCAGAATACCGGAGCAAGAGGCTTGCGTAATGCTGCCGAAAAAGTTATGACAAAATTCATGTACGAGATTCCTTCGGACAACAGTATTAAGAAACTGGTCATAACCAAAGAAATGATAGTATAATATTTTCCCGTACCTGAATGGTACGGGATTTTTTTATATGTCACTGTAATACTATTGCATTTTATATAAAATTTTGGTAAACTTTATTAAGAATTATTAAAAAGGAGTTTTTATTATATATGAATTGGGAAAATCTTAATGTACTAGAATTTGAAAAAGCAATTGAAAAATCAAAAGGCGTTTGTGTTCTGCCGATTGGCTGTCTTGAAAAGCACGGTAACCATTTACCATTGGGAACTGATATCATAATCGCCAGACATATTTGCGAAAAAGCAGCACTTATTGAGGATTTTGTTTTGTTCCCCTATTATCCATTTGGGCAGGTTAGTGAGGTTCGGCATAAGCTGGGAACAATTGCATTATCCGCACCCCTTCAGATGCAGCTTCTAGAAGCTATATGCGAGGAAATCTATCGAAATGGCTTTAATAAAATTATCCTAGCCAACGGGCATGGTGGAAACAATTTATACTTATCATACTTCGCACAATCAATGCTTGACAAACCCAGAGATTATGATGTTTATACCACGAATCTTTGGACTTTAAGTAATAAACAATACGAAGATGTTTTCGGAAAGAATAAAATAACGCACGACGGCGGACATGCCGATGTCACCGAGACATCACAAATAATGGCGATTGAACCAACGCTTGTTAATATGGATTTACTTGACCGCAGCGAGACTGCTTCCCTTGGTAGAAACGCACCTTATGGTGAAAAAGGAATTTTTCACGGTATAGGCTGGTACGCAGATTATCCGCATCAGATAGCGGGTGATCCAATAGCTTCCACACCCGAGTTCGGTAAAGATTTTTTGGATTGTAACATAAAAAACCTTGTGGAAGTTATTAAGTTAATCAAAAACGATACCACGCTCCCCTCCCTCGCAAAAGAATTTTTTGAGAAGAGCAAAAATCCTACAATTTAATAATGGAGGGTATTTTGAACAGTTATGATATTATAATTATAGGTGCAGGACCTGCAGGTGCGACTTTTGCAAGAATTGCAGAAAAATCTCAGAAAATTTTGCTGATTGATGGCTCAAGCGATGGAAAACCCTGTGGCGGATTGCTTGCTCCCGATGCACAGAAAGCACTTGCTTGCTTCGATTTAACGTTGCCAAGGGAAGTTCTGGTTGACCCACAGATATTTTCGGTAAGAACAATAGATTTGAAAACCAAACAACAACGCTGGTATCAGCGTTTGTATATCAATGTAGACAGAAAAAAGTTTGACAATTGGTTAGTATCTTTATCACCTTTCAATGTTACCAAAGAAAAAGGTATCTGTTTTAAAATACAAAAAGAAAATGACGGTTATATTGTTACATATAAAAATAGTAGCGGAGAAACGATAAATGCTTACGGAAAAAATCTGATAGGTGCCGACGGTGCAAATTCAATTGTCAGAAGAAGTTTTTTTCCAAAACTACACACAAGACAGTATGTTGCTATACAGCAATGGTTTGAAGAGGAACGCGAAATCGCCAAACCGTTTTATTCCTGCATATTTGATGCTGATACAACAGACTGCTGCTCGTGGTCTATATCCAAAGACGGATATATTATTTTCGGAGGTGCTTTTGCTCCGAAAAATTGCCGAAGCATTTTTGAAAATCAGAAGGAAAAGCTGATAAAGTTCGGATTTCCTTTAAATAATCCTGTAAAAACAGAAGCTTGCATGGTTTTACGTCCTAATTCATTGAAGAGCTTTTGCTGCGGCGGTGACGGGATATTTTTAATCGGTGAGGCTGCCGGTTTTATCAGTCCGAGTTCGTTGGAGGGCATCAGTTATGCAATTAACAGTGCTGTTATGTTGAATAATGCCCTGCTGTCAGATAAAAAAGATAAGCATAAAGAATATAAGCGAGCAACAAAATCGTTACGTTTGAAACTTATTGTAAAAAATCTGAAATGCCCGCTTATGTATGATCCCTATTTAAGAAAAATTATAATGAAATCAGGCTTTTCAAGTATAGAAATATATCAAAAATAGGAGAAATTATTATGAGTAAATATGATAGAGAATTAAGAGAATGTTTATTTAAGATGGATCTCATGGAAAAGCAGCCGTGTACCAGCGAAGAGATTGAAGAAATACGCAAGTTAAAAAAAGAAAAAAAGCCGCTTCCTGATGGTATTATTGAAGAATTATACGGCATGGAATGTATTTATTATCGTTGGATAAAACCAGAGATTTCACAAGAAGAAATAAATAATTTTTTGTTATTAAAACGCACTGTATATCTGCGTACAATTAAGAATGTAAGTATAATCTTCGGAGTTGTTTGTGTAATATCTTTGTTTGTGTTTGTAATAAGCTTAAGCAACTTATAAATCGAAGTAATTAGAAAATGAAAATTTCAAAAGCAACTATAACAGATTTGAATATTGTTCAATCAATCGTGTATGATACAGTTAATGCAATATACCCTAATTATTATCCATACGAGGTTGTCTCATTTTTCCTTGCTCATCACAAAGCGGAAAATATTGAAAAAGATATAAACAAAGGTATGGTATTTTTATTTAAGTTAAATGATAAGTTCATCGGAATTGGGACAATTGAAGAAAAACATTTAAACAGAGTTTTCTTTTTGCCTGAGTACCAAGGTCAAGGGTATGGAACTCAAATAATGGATTTTCTTGAAAAAGAGATAAGAAAAAAATATAAAACTTCGCTTGTAGACAGCTCTTTGCCTGCTTATAGCTTTTATGAAAAAAGAGGTTATTCCCCTATTGAATACCATCAATATAAGGTAGAAAATAACAGGGTGCTTTGTTATCATGTAATGAAAAAGAAATTATAAATTTATAAAACGAGGAGGTTACTTATGTCATCTAATGAAAAATTAATTAAAGAAAAATATTCTAACCCTTCCTTTGAAGATATGCGATTTTCTAATTCAAGAGCAAAAAGCTTAGAATTTCATTATACTAAAAAGTCTGTTAGTGAATATATAAATCATAACACTTCGGTTATTGAAATCGGCTGTGCAACCGGATATTACGGAATGTATTTTGCAGATAGATGCAAAGAATTTATAGGGGTTGATTTATCACCCGAAAATATAGAAACTTTTAAAAATAAAATAACAAATAACAATCTTAATAATGTTTCTGCAATGGTTGGTGATGCAACAAATCTTGTTGCCATAACCGATTGCCAATTTGACGTAGTAATGGCACTTGGTCCTTTATATCATCTGCCTGAAGTTGAAAGAGAACTGGTTTTTTCGGAATGTAAAAGAATCTGCAAAGATAACGGCATTATTGTTTTAGCTTACATAAACAAAGTAGGAGCATATATAAAGGGTTGTCTTATTGCGCCTGACAGTTACCCAAACAAGACAGTAAATGAATGTGTACTTAAAAAAGGTATTGATGACATTAGACCTGATATGTTCTTCTTTACAATGCCCGAGGATGTTGAAGAAAGAGCAAGAGCACATGGTTTGACTGTTTTGAAAAATAACGGTGTTGATTTTACATTTAACGAAAATTTAATTAACGAAATGAATGAAGAACAGTTTGAAGCTTGGTTGGAATTATCTGATTATATGTATAACAGCCCCTCCTGCACCGGATTAAGTGATCATGCTTTGTTGATTTGTAAAAAATATATTTAAGGAGTATGCTAATGAAAAAATGTAAAAAATGCGGTATAGTTCAGAATGACGAACGCACAATATGCATTGAATGCGGAAATTTTCTCGGCAAACCTCTTTCTAAGGAAGAAAGTAAACATTACAACGAAGAAATAACCGATAAAGTGAACGATTTAACCGAACGTGCAGACGATTTTTATATAACTTCATGGGATAAGATAATGGGTGGTTTATGCTTTGGCGGAATTATATACCTTGCAGCATTCCTCCCATTTTTCCGAAATACATATATACCGCATTTATATAATTCATATTTAAAAGAATATCTATTCTCAATAATTTTTTTAACCTACTGTTTATTAATGACAGTATTTCCTAAATTTATTTTGTTTTTACAAAGATTGCGTTTTATTTTCTTTGATTTTTCTGAAGATCCGTCACCATCAGCAATATATTTGATTTTTACGAAAATAATTCGATATTTATTTTTTGTTGTCGGATATATGTATGTAATTTTATCTGTAATAGAAATTATACAGTATTTTTATAAATGTATTAAAAATTAATTTATATGATAAACGGCAGCGATAATCTCGCTGCCGTTCGTATATTGTTATATATTAATTATTTGGATTAAAACTATAATTCGGTGCTTCTTTGGTTATATAAACATCGTGTGGATGGCTCTCTTTAAGTCCTGCACCTGTTATACGAATAAAACGTCCGTTTTCCTTTAACTCTTTTATTGTGCCTGTTCCGCAATAACCCATACCAGCACGTAATCCTCCGATAAGTTGGTAAATTGTCTCGGATAACAAGCCTTTATATGCAACACGGCCTTCGACGCCCTCTGGAACAAGCTTTTTGCTGTCGGTCTGGAAGTATCTGTCCTTGCTTCCGCTATTCATGGCGCTTATTGAGCCCATACCTCTGTAGGTCTTAAATTGTCTACCCTGATAAATCTCCAGTTCTCCCGGAGCTTCCTCACAGCCTGCGACAAGTGAACCAAGCATTATTACGTCAGCACCTGCGGCAATTCCTTTTACAATATCACCGGAGAATTTAACACCGCCGTCGCCAATGACTGGAATACCTTTTTTGATAGCGACCGATGCTGCATCATAAATTGCTGTTATTTGTGGTACTCCAATACCTGCGACAACTCTTGTTGTACAGATTGAACCTGGACCTATACCAACTTTAATCGCATCTGCACCTGCTTTGATAAGTGCTTCGGCAGCTTCTGCAGTGGCAATATTACCTGCGATAACCTGAGCTTCTGGGAATGCGTCCTTCACTTTTCTTATTGCATTTAAAATGTTCTGCGAATGACCGTGTGCTGAATCCAAGACCAAAGCGTCTGCGCCATTTTTTAATAAAAGCTCCGCTCGCTCAAGTACATCGGTTGTAACACCGATAGCAGCAGCACAGATAAGTCTGCCCATTGCATCCTTTGCAGCATTAGGATATTTTTGTGTTTTTTCAATGTCTTTTATTGTGATAAGACCTTTAAGATAGCCGTTGTCATCAACTAGCGGAAGTTTTTCTATTTTGTGAGAACGCAGAATCTGCTGTGCTTCCTCAAGGGTTGTCCCAATTTTACCTGTCACAAGGTTTTTCTTTGTCATAACTTCATCTATTTTTATGTTATATGTGTCAAGGAAACGAATGTCACGGTTTGTCAGGATTCCGACAAGCTTCCCATTGTCGCATATAGGAACACCAGATATGCGGTATTTTGACATCAACTCGCAAGCATCATAAACATAATGATCTCTTGATAAAAATATAGGATTGTTTATAATACCGTTTTCGCTTCTCTTAACCCGCTCGACCTGATCAGCCTGCTCTTCTATGCTCATATTTTTGTGTATAACGCCTAAGCCACCTTCTCTCGCAATGGCAATAGCCATTCTTGACTCTGTGACCGTGTCCATTGCGGCGGTCATAAGAGGTATACTTAACGTTATTTTGTTCGTTAGGCGTGTTGTCGTGTCTATGTCAGAAGGAAGTACCTTGCTCTCTGCAGGTAATAGCAATACATCGTCGTAAGTTATACCCTCTTTACCGAACTTTTCATCATATGAGAATAACATCTCGATCTCCTCCGTTTGAATATTTTTTCTATTATATAGGCAATGCAAACAATTGTCAAGTATTTATTTTATTTTTTATAAAATATCGTTTAAAAAATCAATATAACGTCTTTTTGTAGCTTTCCTATTAAAAAGAAATAAAAATGCCATTAATAGAGAAGCTACCAAAAGAACATTTATCGCAGAAAAAGAACCACCTCGTTCTTTAATCACACGATATAAAAACAAGATAAATCCAAGAAATAATACGGTTATAACATACTCAAATATGCTTTTCGTAAAAATACCCTTTATTGCACTGCCCTCTGGTGTACTTATTATTTTACCTCTGAAAATAGCGGAAAAAGGATCTCTTGCTACACCCGAACGACGAATTAGTTTAATATTGTTTTTGTGACGAGAACCGTAAAAAGTTAAATCCAGAATATCATCGTTACCAGCAAAGCGAGCAGGATTTATTCTGTCGTCCCATCGGGCAATAAGTTCATTTTTACGATATTTACTTTTAAGTATAATCATTTTTAAAAACCTTTTTCTATACAACTGTATAGTTAATATTATAAGGTATTATCTGGAAAACGTCAATTGCATTTATAATAAATATGTAGTATAATAAAAAATATTTATAAATACCTTAGAAAGAGGAAAACGATTTTTAAATGCCGAAAATTAAAAAAATTGTTTCCATACTTAAGTTTAAAAGGAAACATTATGCGAATATAAAGAGGTTTAAGCCAAATATTTTAATTGGTTTAAATATTGAACAAGTGAAAACAAGAATCTCTCAAAATAAGATTAATGTAGCTGCAACACCACAGACAAAGAGTTTTTTTGCTATATTAAAAGACAGTGCTTTTTCTCTATTTAATTTGATTAATATAATTCTTGCAGCTGCGCTTTTATATGTTGGTTCATCTTATAAAAACATATTGTTTTTAGGAGTTGTTTTTTCAAATCTTATTATAAATCTGGTGCAGGAAATCAGAGCAAAGCGAGCAACGGACAAGCTCTCACTTCTTTCAGCTGCTACTGCTACGGTGCGAAGAAATCGTCAGGAATTAGAACTACGAAGCGAAGAGGTTGTGCTTGATGATATCATTTTGTATTCACCAGGTAAGCAGATTGTTACCGACAGTTATATTCTCGAAGGTGAATGTGAAGTGAACGAAGCATTTTTGACAGGTGAGAGCGAACCTGTATACAAAGTAAAAGGTGATATGCTTTTTTCAGGCAGCTTTATCTCGTCTGGCAGCTGTACCGCTCAGGCGGATTCTGTTGGAACAGACAATGCATCATACGAGATTACTGCAGGTGCTAAAAAGATGAAAACCCGTGCATCCGAGATTGTTAAAAGTCTAAGAAAAATTATTCGGGTTATATCTGTTATATTGGTCCCGCTTGGAGTGCTATTCTTTTTAAGACAAAATTCACACGATACGGTTACAATTACGGTTGCTACCGAGCATACGGTCAGCGCACTTATCGGTATGATTCCTGAGGGTTTGATTTTGTTGACAAGCACAGTGCTTGCCGTTATTGTTGTTAAACTTGCCAGAAAAAAGGTGCTTGTAAACGAACTTTACAGCATTGAAATGCTTGCGAGAGTTGATACAATTTGCCTTGATAAAACCGGTACACTTACCGAAGGAAGCATGAAGGTTGAGGACATAATATTAATTGATCCAGAAAGAAAAGATGAAGTGAACTTTGCTCTCGCTTCAATAAACGAGTCTCTTACAAAAAATGAAACTATGGAGTCAATTGGCAGATTTTTGCAAGGTGTTGCTTTTGAAAAAGCAGAAAGCACTGTACCCTTTTCGAGCAAGAAAAAGTGGTGTGGTGTATATTTCGTCAATAAAGGTGCATACATATTAGGAGCACCCGAAATTGTTTTAAATAAAAACGAGACCGGTTTATTGATAAAAGCAAACGATTATGCAAAGAATTACCGTGTACTCTGTCTTTCTTTTTCGCATGATTTAGGTGAAGATGGAATTCTGCCTGAAAACCGTACAGCTTTAAGCTTGTTGCTTTTAAGCGATACTATACGCACTAATGCGAAAGAAACAATCGAATATTTTAAAAAACAAGGTGTTGCGGTGAAAATAATTTCGGGTGATAACCCTCTGACTGTTTCTAATGTTGCAAAAAAAGTTGGTGTAGACGGCTACGAAAACTCGTATGATATGACAATGGTAACCGATGACAGCGAAATAGAAAAAATTGCAGATAAATATGTTATTTTTGGAAGAACAACGCCGATACAAAAACAATTGTTGATAAAAGCTCTGAGAAAAAAGGGACACACAGTTGCCATGACTGGTGACGGCGTAAACGATGTCCTTGCAATGAAAGAAGCTGATTGTTCGATTTCGGTTGCGCAAGGAACCGACGCAGCCAGAACGGTAGCTGATATTGTTTTGCTCAATTCATCATTCGAAGCTGTTCCGAAAATTGTTGACGAAGGACGAATGGCAATAAACAATCTTCAGCGTACTTCATCACTATTTATCGTAAAAACAATATATTCGGCACTTCTTACAATCGTTTTTTTATTTTGGTCATTCCCCTACCCGTTTATTCCGATTCAACTTACTCTCATAAGTTCTGTTGGTATCGGTATACCTGCCTTTTTCCTTGCTTTTGAATTGAATAAAGATCGGGTTAAGGGAAAGTTTATTGCAAATATCTTGTTAAAAGCCGCTCCTGCTGGTATATCAATTTTTATAGGTATTATAGCAACACATATTGTTGCAATTCAAATAAATCTTACTCAATCTGAAATAGGCACAATTTGCGTTTTAACGACAGGTTCGATAGCATTACTCGGTGTATTGTTTATTTCAATGCCGCTTAATAAATTAAGGCTATTATTGGTTATAATATTATCCGGTACTTTTATTGTTTGTATATTCTTTTTCAGAGAAGTATTTGAGTTATACCGTTTATCGCTAAGAGCTAATATTTCGTTATTAATAATTGTCTGCGCATGCGGTTTTATATTCTGGCTGTTGAAAAAGATGTTTACATACAAAGTTTTGCAACCAAAATAACCTTAATGGGGTATTATTATATGGTAAAGAAAATATTTTCCATAATAAAATACTTTTCCCGAAAAATCGATGCACATAAGGTTGGCGCATTCTCTGCTGAAGGCGCGTTCTTTATTATGATTTCGGTCTTTCCGTTCATTATACTTTTGCTTTCACTGGTACGTTTTTTACCCTTCGAACAATCACAGATAGTAAGTTTTATCAGCGATATATTGCCTGTTGAAGTAAATACCTTTTTTAGAAACTTTATTAATGATATAACTACCGAAACAACAAACACTATTACAATAGTTTCAGCAGGCGGTTTACTGTGGTCTGCTTCAAAGGGTGTGTTCTCTATTATCGGAGGATTAAATTCGGTTTTTGAAGAACGAGAAACGAGAAATTACTTTAAAGTCNNCCTTTTTATACCCTTTCATTAGTTTTAATGATAGTAGGTACTTTTGTTCTGCTCGTTTTCGGCAACCGTATTATTGAAATGACCGAAGAAAATTTTCCATACGCTGCGGTAGTTTTTATAATTATGTCATTACGTTATCTTATAGGTTTTTGCCTATTAGTGTTTTTCTTTACAATAATATACAGAGCGCTTCCTTCTGGAAAGCAACGTTTTTCCCATCAATTACCCGGTGCGATAATAGCGTCTGTTGGATGGATAGCTTTTTCTTTGATGTTTTCGTTTTATATTGATAATTTCTCAAATTACGCTACTGTTTACGGCAGTCTTACCGCAGTTGTATTGCTGATGCTTTGGCTTTATTCCTGTATGTATATCTTATTTTTCGGTGCTGAAATAAATCTTTATTATTATAGAAAGATTCTGGGAAAATAACCAAAATACTTGACTTAATAAATGGTTTGTTATATACTCTAGTAGATAATCCAGTATTTAAAAATCCGCTTGGAGAAATAAATTTTTATGTTTTTTTCCGATCTTATATTTTTATATTTATTTCTGCCTGTTTGTTTAGCAGCATATTTTTTTACAAAAAAAACACGATATAGAAATTTTGTATTGATTGGTTTTTCCCTTTTCTTTTATTCGTGGGGGGAGCCAGTCAGAGTTGTCTTGCTTATTTTAAGCTCCTTTATCAACTTTGTTTTAGCCCGGTCAATAGAGTTAAACAAAAAAAACAAGCTCGGAAAAGCATCCTTGATTGTAGCACTTGTATACAATATCGGAATGCTATGTGTTTTCAAATACACAGATTTTGTAATAAACAATATAAATGGGATTTTCGGTTCCGGTATTTCTACGCTGGATATTGCTTTTCCGATAGGAATCAGTTTTTATACCTTCCAAGCTCTGTCTTATATTATTGATGTTTATTGGGAAAAGGTAAATGCCCAACGCAAATTCTCGAATTTATTGATGTACATATCGTTATTTCCTAATGTTACGATGGGTCCGATTGTCAGATATGAGACGGTTGAAAATAATTTAGAAAACCGTAAAACCACTGTTTCCGATATCAGTGAAGGTTTGACAAGGTTAATTATCGGTCTTGCTAAAAAAGTTATTATTGCAAACAATCTTTATGCGTTTGTGGGTATAATTTTTGGAACCGATATTACGAAAGCTACTGTTGCGGGAACTTGGATCGGCTTAGTCGCTTATTCCTTAAATGTCTATTTTGATTTTTCGGGTTATTCTGACATGGCAATAGGTCTTGCACGTATTTTCGGATTTCATTATAACGAGAACTTTAACTATCCCTTTATGTGCCGAACGATAGGCGAATTCTGGCAACGGTGGCACATTTCGCTCGGATCTTTTTTCAAGGATTATCTTCTTTACTTGCCTATATTCGGTAAGAGACGGCAATATGCTTCATTATTTCTGGTTTGGTTCACAACAGGATTATGGCATGGTGCATCCTGGAACTATGTAATCTGGGGTTTATATTTTGGAGCATTTATATTAATCGAAACAAAACTTGGTAAAAAGCGTATCAGAGAAACACCTACCTGGTTGATGCATATCTACAATAAGTTGGTAATTATTATCGGTTTCGGAATATTTAAGTTTACAAATATTAACGACTTGGGTAATTTCTTTAAGAATCTTGTAGGGCTTAACGGAAACATATTAATCAACGATCATACCATTACTGATATAAAGTCTTTTTTATATATAATTTTAATAGCAGTTTTCTTCAGCTTCCCTATTCTGCCGTGGATAAAGGATATTTTAGAAAAGCGTTCATACTTAACACGTTCTGCTGGGCAGTTTTTTGCAATGGGAAGCAATGTTGTCCTATTGGCTGTAACTACGATTTTAGTTATAGACACTTCCCTTACCGATGCCCCTTTCCTATATACAGTATTTTAGGAGAATAGTCTGAAAGACTTTTCTTTCAGACACGGTTTTGTGCCTTTGACTTTAAAGGAAAGTCAATCCTGCTTCGCAGGAACAGCACAATTCCCACAGTCGGTGTATCCGCCGAGGAAAGGCATGATTATACACATGCAAAACAATAAAAGCAGTTCGAGTAAGAAAAAAGTTTATATGATAACGAAGCTTATAAATATCGTGGTAATTATTATTTTACTTTTCGTTATGTTTATCTACGCGTTATTTTTTTCACGTGTTAAAGAATCTGATTATGATAAAGACCTTACAAAATTTCCCGAATTTACTTTTAAAACCTTCTTCTCAGGCGAATTTTATTCTGAAGTAACAAAGTATTATGCCGACACTATACATAATCGTGACCGATTTAAGGATAAAGCAACACAAATAGAGGTACTTTACGGCATACCCGAGGAAGAAGAAGAATTTGGAGATACAACCCCTCCGACACAGGTCGTTGATAATGATAACAGTAATGTAAATGCTGAGATAGAAGAATCAGATAATGATGTTTCTCAGGGTAACGATAACAGCACACCCGATATATCAGACCCGAGTGGTGAAAATTCTGAACCGGTGTTTGACGAGGAACTCTGTGAGGGAATTGTTATTTTAAATAACCGTGCTATGGAGCTTTATTACGGAAATACCAATAATGCAAGGACATACGCAGGGTACGTTAATGCTTACGCCGAGCAGCTTGGCAGCGGAGTAAATATATATTCGATGGTAATACCGAAACCCTGCGCTTATTATATACAGGAGTCAAAAAAATACGGAGATATCTGGCAGAATACTATCAATGATCTAAATGCAATTAACGAGTCGCTTGTCGGAGTTAGGAATGTTGATGTTTACAATGCATTGCTTCCTCATAAAGACGAGGAGATATACTTCCGTACAGATATTCATTGGACAGGGCTTGGTGCTTATTATGCTACAAAAGCATTTTCGGAGATTGCATCTGTTCCGTTTGCTGACCTATCTACTTATGAAAAGAAAGTAAGAGAAAAATATGTCGGTACTATGTACCGCTACACTAAAAGCGCAAAGCTAATTGAAAATCCCGAAGATTTTGTTACTTATGTTCCATCTGCAATTTATTCGGCTACATTTTATAAACAAAATTATACGGATGGTTTTAATCATGATTTGCTTTTTTATATAAAAGACGAAAATAAAAGTGACTGGTACTCTACATATATTGCAGGGGATTCATATGTAGTAAAAATTGAATCAGAAAAGTGTAATAACGGTAGAAAGCTTATAATATTTAAAGACAGCTACGGAAATCCGATTGCACCGTTTCTGCTTGAATCTTTTGAGGAAATTTATGTTGTCGATATACGTAAATTTGAACTTAATTCTATAAATTTTATTAACGAAAATGGTATTACAGATGTTTTGTTTGCTGTTTCGGCATTTACAGCATCAGGTAGTGTACAAAAACATATTGAAAGAATCAGAACACAATAGAAAATAGAAATGGACAATACAAGGATGAATATGACTTATAAAAAACGTAAAATTATAATACTTAGCTTAGTTTTAACTGTTTCAATGATTTTTTCTGCATGTGAATTTATAATAGATATGGATACCAGTGATACATATTCAGAAACAAGCAGATCATCAGAGCTTTCCGAGCCAGGTGATTCCGCCAATAGTGAACAATCTTCCGAAGATTCATCAGACAACACTTCAAGTGTAGTTTCTAACTCAACCTCCGAAACGAGTTCTGTAACAAGCTCCGAAACAAGCAGCGAGTATTCGCAGGATGAAGTAAGCTATGACGAAAATACAGTTCAAATAATAAACGGAATTATTGTCGCTGGTACAAGAGGCATGGAGCAATACGGCGGAGGTCCAAAATCTGCTGCTGCATATGCAGGATACTTAAATGATTTTAAAGTAGCATTAGGTGACGGAATAAATGTTTATTCAAT
The DNA here is from genome assembly GCA_003452915.1 of Clostridiales bacterium. Lineage (GTDB taxonomy): Bacteria > Bacillota > Clostridia > Oscillospirales > CAG-382 > UBA1049. Next base: position 27,277 of record DMMZ01000040.1, read on the forward strand.
GCCGATTCCGATAGCATCAGCTTTTTATGCTCCCGAACAATACAAAAGTTCCATAAATGCACATATAAATACTTTTGCATCTGTGAGAGACAACCTTGTAGGGGTAAAGGATGTAAATTTACTTAATGCATTGTCTTTACATACAGATGAGAAATTATATTCATACACAGATTACCACTGGCAAGCGCTTGGTGCTTATTATTCATCACAAGAATTAGCAAAAGTTGCAGGTGTGTCGTTTACTGATATTTCAAATTTTACAAGAGAAAGTTTCTCAGGCTATTTAGGAAGTCTTTCTTCTAAATCTAGTATTTTAAAAAACAATCCTGAAGAATTTGTTTATTATGTCCCTAATCAAGAATACACAGCTAACTTTTATAAAAGGACTACCTTTAAAGATCCATTCGAGAATTCTCTTTTCTTTGCGGGTAACTCATACAGCAAGTTTATAGGTGGAGATAGCTATTGCGTTAAGGTTGATACAGGTGTTAATAACGGCAGAAAGTTGATTATTTTTAAAGAAAGCTACGGTAACGCACTTGTTCCCTTTTTGATAGGCTCATTCGAACAGGTTTATGTGGTTGACATACGCTATTTTGAATTCGATGTCCTTGATTTTATAAAGGAAAATGGTATAACTGACGTATGTTTCTCTCTTTCCGCCTTTTCGATTGTTGGTAGCAACGGCGCAAAAGTTAAAAATATGAACTAGTTAAAGGTGCATAATATGACTTCACTCACTTACCCATTTGACAGCTCTTATATTTTAAAAAATAGAAAAGCTATACGTAAGGAGTTGTTATCCGACGGCAGCAACCGTTTAAAAAAACGTATTGCTATACTCGGTGGCTCTACAACCAGCGATATTGTTAAAATAACAGAGCTTTTCCTTTTGAATAATGGTATCGAACCAACTTTTTATGAATCGGAATATGGTCAGTTTCGTGAGGATGCCCTGTTCGGTAATGAGGAGCTTGAAGCGTTTAAGCCTGATTTGATATATATTCACACTACGTTACGTAACCTTAAGCTTCCCTTCCCTACTTTGAGCGACAGCGAAGCAGAAGTATTGGACAAGCTTAATCAGCAGTATCGGCATTTTGAGGTTATTTGGGAGAAGCTACAGGAAAAGTTTGGCTGTCCGATTATACAAAACAATTTTGAATATCCTTTTTACCGCCTTTTAGGAAACAGAGATGCTTACGATATTCGCGGAAAAATTAATTATGTAAACCGATTGAACGAGCTTTTTTATAATTATGCACGCACTCATGAAGGCTTTTACATAAACGATATTAATTACCTTTCTTCTTGCTATGGTCTTGATAAATGGGCTGATCTTTCTTATTGGTATATGTATAAATATGCTCTTTGTATTGAGGCTATCCCCTACCTTTCCTTTAACATCTCCAATATTATCAAGTCTGTTTTCGGTAAAAATAAAAAGCTGCTTGTACTTGACATGGATAATACTCTTTGGGGTGGAGTCATTGGCGACGACGGTGTCGAAGGCATTGAGCTTGGTCAGGAAACTGCTAACGGACAATGCTACAGAGAATTTCAGGATTATATAAAGTCCCACAAGGATTTGGGAGTTATGTTAACAATAGCTTCAAAAAACGAACGTGAAAATGCCCTTCTTGGCATAAATCACCCAGACAGCGCTTTTAATGAGGATGACTTTCTTATAATAAAATCTAACTGGGAGAACAAGGCAAAGAATATTTCCGAGACCGCTGCAGAACTGGATTTGGGTGCTGATTCTTTTGTTTTTGTTGACGACAATCCTGCGGAAAGAGAGATTGTAGGTTCTGTTATAAACGGAATTGCTGTTCCGGAAATGGTAAACCCCGAGGAATATATCAGAACACTTGACAAAAACGCTTATTTTGAGGTTACTTCTTTTTCACAGGATGACCTTAAACGCAACGAGATGTATATGGCAAATGCTTCACGTGCGGTTTTAATGCAGGATTTTACAGATTATAGAGAATACCTGCTTGGGCTTGATATGCACGGAGAGATACAGGGCTTTATCCCCGTGTATATTCAACGGATAACTCAACTAACAAACAAATCCAACCAATTTAATGTTACCACAAAACGTTATACCGTTTCCGAAATTGAAGCTGCCGCTTCAAGCGATGAATATATTACCCTATATGGCAGGCTTGAGGATAAATTTGGTGACAATGGTGTGGTTTCGGTAGTTATCGGAAAAAAAGACAAGGATATATTAAATATAGACCTTTGGCTTATGAGTTGTCGTGTTTTAAAGCGTGATATGGAGCTTGCTATGCTTGATACTCTTGTAAAAAAATGCAGAGAACAAGGCATTAAGAGGATTGTAGGATATTACTTCCCCACTTCCAAAAATGCTATGGTAAAAGATTTGTTCGGCTTCTTTGGATTCAATAAGGTTAGCGAAAACGAAAACGGCAACACTGTTTGGGAATTATCTGTTGACGCATACGAAAACAAAAACAATGTGATTAAAGTAATAAGCTAATAAATTCAAATAAAGGAAGGCTAAATATGTTATCGGAAAAAGAGATTTTTGACAGGCTTACATATGTTTTTAGAGATGTTTTTGACGACAAGAGAATTGTTATAGGTAGAAACACAACAGCAAAGGATATCGATGATTGGGACAGTCTTGAGCATATAAACCTTATCTCTGCTGTTGAGAGCGAATTTGGTATACGTTTTAAAATGAAGGAAGTCTCCTCGATGAAAAACGTCGGCGAAATGGTTGATATAATAGCTTCCAGAATATAGAAACTTAAATTATCTAGAATTAATTATTAAACAAAACGACATATATTTTACGTAAAGTTATATATGAACATTTATAGAAATTCTAGTTATTTGACTCCAAGTATAATGTTGTGAATAGTATAGAAAATTCATATTTTCATCAGGAGTATATTTATGGAAAATACAGTAAAAACATCAGAAGAAATAATTAGAATATTACCTGATTTCGAATTTAAAAAAGCTCTTAAATTTATTGACCTTGGTAATTCACTTAATTGTAAGGCACAAACCAGATGTGCTCATAGTAATAAATATTGGCGTTGCGTTTTTTCAAAGAAAAAGCCATCATGAGTTCTTTTTATTGTGGAGTGTACTGACAATTGGTGGCGCATTAAAGCCATGTTATCCAATATTGAGCAATATTAGGAAGATTTAAATTATTGCTCCGAAAACTTAATCAACCTAATTAAGAATGCTTATGATTGTCATAAATGTAATGACTTTTGCAAAGGTCCTAACCCATTTTTTATATATGATATTAAATATAAAAAATGTCTTGGTTGCAGTTTGTACTTTTAAAAATTGAATGATGCTGACCAAGATAGTCTTATCAATTTATTAAAAAGAGAAGTTCAATTCTAACCACATTTTAAATTTTCGTTTTTTATTAGTGGATACCATTTTTTAAGAATATTAATTATCCTTATGTAACTTTCCATACTAAGGGATAATACTCTTCCAGTATAGATTTTTATTTTTAACTTTGACATTTGGTTTTTTTTGTATTACACTTAGAGTTTTATACAACAATAAAACAACGTGTTGCATTAAATTGCAACACGCTGTTTTTGTATTCATTTATTTCTTTTTAGAACGTATATAAAGCACAGCTATTACACCGATAATTACAACAACGCTTATAATAATCAATACTACAAATATAGCGTTCGTTTTTTCTTTAGGGATATTTTCAATACTGCTGTCATCAAATACTTCCTCGGAGGATTCTGTAGCAGTTGTGTCAACGATTGTAACATTGACAGTAATCGGTTCGCTGTAGGAGAATTTATCGAACACCCTCACCTCAAAGGAATCTGTTCCCGAATAACCCTCCTCGGCGGTATAAACGATACTTTTATTATCCGCCAGAGCTAAAACTGTTCCATGCTCGGGCTTTTTGGTGAACTCAACAATGAAATCGGCTACTGTTGAATCTGGGTCGGTTATTGTCATCGATATCCGTGCATTCTTTTGTCCTGTTGTTGTTTGGAAATCGGGAATTGAAATAATCGGAGCAAATGCGGTGAAAGTGCCTTTTATAAATTTATACGTTTTATCATACAACGAGCGTAAATACGCACCTTTTGCTGTTGTTGAGCTTGCATGACAGAATTCATAAAGTGTACCCGGTCCAGCACCTTGATAAAAGGTATGAAGTGCATCCATAAATTCGGTCAGCCAGCCATAATATAGATAGTTCTCATATATCAAGCCGTATTTTTCATAATTAGCGTCGGTAAAGCTTCCGGGCTCGGCTGTTTCCATTTCTACACCAAGATTATATTTTTTTATTATTGAAGCAAATTCACCAAGCATTTCGGTTTTATAATAATCACTGAAAACAAGATTGGGCTGCATTACAGCTGCATTAAAGCCTAAATCCTTCCAATGGTCAAAACCTGTTGAGAGGAAAAACGGATCAAATAAAAAATCAAAACCACGCTTAGTCAAATATGAAGCTGCTTTTTTTACAAGCTCAACCTCATGGTCGGTCTCAGAGTAATTAACCTCCTCGCGATACCAGTAAAAACCTCCGAAGCTTAGATTTTTATATTCACCGTCAGAAAAGGTTTCGTAAGTTAAATCAATATACCATTTTAAAATATCAAACCGCTCTTTAAGAGTAGTGCAATATTCTTCTTTACCGTCATTATCAATATCACCGAATGCACCCTCGACAACTGTTGGAAAAGGCAGGGTAAAATAAACTGTGAATTTTCCTTTCTTATCAAGTGAACTGTATACCTCACCAACAACATCATTTAAAGCATCTGTATTTATACCCTCAGCGAAGGTGTTTTCGAGGTAAAGCAGCCAATCGCTCATAACAGCACCTTGCTTACCGTTGGTTTTTACCAATCTGCCACCTGAGGGATAGTCGGTGTGACAAGGTACAAAAACAAGTGAATCGAACATTGTATCTTTATAGCTGCCATCAGATCTAAGATATGCTATATAAGGAAGAAGCTCCTCTGCTGTATTGTCCGCTATATTTTGTGTCGGATAATAACCGTTGTAGATTTTTATAATATCACTGTTGCCTTTAAGGTGAGTTAGATATCCCGATTCTTCGATCTCAGGATCAATAACTATAGCTTTTTCGTTACCGGTAAGAGTATCCAAACCGAAAATGCTTATCTCATCACAAAAGGTGAATATATCACTGCAAAAAACTACCTTTACATACCTTGCTTTATAAATATTATCAAATGCAGCAGAAATTTCGGCACGTCTTGTGGCAGTGTCAGATATATCAAAATCGGGTGCTGCCCTGCAAACTGTATCGTAAGTTACACCGTCCTCGGAGAGTAATACGTTGACATATCTCGGGGCATAAATTGCCATTGATTTAATATGCAGAAAGCTGGCCGAAAAACTGCTTACAGCCTTAACCACACCTAAATCAAAGGTGATAATACGAGAAACACCTCGCATAGAACGATACCATGCGGAGCTGTTATAATCGGTCATTGCGGTTATACCGTTTGTAAGCTGTCCGTTATCAATATTATATGTTTCGGGTTCATAGTTTAAATGAGAAAACTCGACAGGCTCACCTGTCTCGACTTTATATGTAAGTCCAAAGACCAGATTTTTTTCTTCAGTACCATCAGCTGCCACCGCTATGGCGTTACCTACAGCAATTATTATAAAAAGAAACGTAAGAATCATTGCTGTAGATTTTCTGATCGCCATCAAGTATTATCCTCCGTGATTATTTTCGTATATTCGTCCGCTATCAGGGTATGACCGTTTAGATTAGGATGTGGGTCAAAATTTATATTCATTTCTTCAATGTCAATTCCGGCATTAACATTATCTTTTACATCTTCAGCAAAAAGCGTACAAATATCAACAACATTGTATCCGGTTTCTTCAGATAATTCTATTATTACTTCGTTAAGCAAATTAACAAAATTATCAGAAAAATAACCTAACTTAAACTGTGTAGTTATCAATGCCAAAGAAACATTCATACCTTTATATGGACTGTATATTGTTGAAAAATAAATCTTTGCATCTTTGTTTACTTTTCTTATTTCTTCTATGATTTTTGGAATATCGGTGCGTAAATCCTCTACACCTGCTTGGACCTTTACGATAAATTCGCTGCTCTCTGCTCGCTCGTTGATTGAAGCGAAATAATCTGACAGATCATCAAGAGCTTTTACGTTGCTTTTATCACCCATTAAATACTTACCATATTCCATAAATAAATTTATTACGTCGGTGTTGCCATTACCAATTAGCTCAAATGCTAAATGCAGGACATTGTTTGCCCCTATACATACTGTTACAATATCAGCGTCCTTTAACGACGACACATCGCCGCTTTTTAATTGTTCAAGGAGTCCACCACTTGTCAAGCCATCTATTGCATAATTCTTTATGTCTACTTTTCCGTATATTTCTCTTAAATTATTAGCTAACTGCGACGGAAAGCATTTTAAAGATGGGTTATCAAGACCGTATCCCCGGGTTATTGAATCTCCGAGTGTTACGATCCGTAGTTTTTCTGTTGTTTCCGTTTCAGAAACCTCGCTTTGTATATCACTTTCTGTTGTGTTATCAACACCAGAGTTTACAACTGCTGCTTCATTACTGTCACTGCTGCTTTTAATGCTCGTATTGTCTAAGCCGCAGGAGCAAATCAACAAAGTTGTAAGTAATAACAACGTAAAAATTATCCTCTTTTTCAATTATTTATATAACCATTCCTTTCGGCGATATGCGGAGTTTTGTGTCGGTTTTGAGAAGCAAAATTTACGCTAAACTGTATGGCGTAAAATGCACAAAACTTTTTGTCTGAAAGTATACTTTCAGACTTTTCACCTAATTATATTTTCTCTTAATCTTTTTGGATGTTGTTTTTTCAAACTCTTCTGTTCTGAAAAATATCTTCTTAATGATTTTATAGCTTGCTTCTTTTTCATTATATGTGGCAATAACTTTTCTGATTTCACCTTCAACATCGGTTATGCCATGTTGTTTTGCACGGTCATAATTAGGGAATATTTCTGCTCCGAGCATACGCTCGTCATCATCCTCATCTTTAACAGCTTTAATAACAACTTCAGCAATAAGCTCGCTCATTATTGATAGCTTTTCTTCGATTTCCTCTGGATATATATTCTTGCCGTTTTTAAGAATTATAATATTCTTTATTCTTCCAGTTAAGAAAATGAACCCGTTTTTATCGATTTTCCCGACATCACCTGTATGGAACCAATCGTCACGAATAGCATTCGCTGTTGCTTCCTCGTTCTTATAATAGCCTAGCATTACATTACCACCCTTGACGCAGATCTCACCTTCGCCTTCTGCATTAGGTTTGTCTATCATTATTTCCATATCAGGAAGGAGTAAGCCTACAGACTCAAAATTATGATAATGAGGGCGGTTGATAGATATTAACGGACCGCATTCCGAAATACCATAACCGTTTATTAATGTTATGCCTATACTGTCAAAGAACTCGACCATCTGAGGTTTAAGAGGAGCACCACCACAAATAATAGCTTTTAAATTCGTGCCAAACAACGAAGTGACACTTCCGAAAAGCTTCTTTCTAACATCAATTCCAATCTTTAGCAAGGAGTTGCTTATCATTATCAGTTTTCTGAGTATAGCGGCTTTGCCGGATTCTTCTGCTTTATCCCAGATACCTCTGTAAACTTTTTCTACAAATAACGGAACAAGAAGAACTTCGGTCGGATTATAAATTTTTAAGTTGGCAACTACACTTCTCAGGCTCTCGTTGATACAAATTGTCATTCCTGCATGAAGCATGACCAATATTCCGGTTGTTGATTCATATGAATGATGATATGGTAAAACCGAAAGACAGGTATGGGTAATATTTATTAATT
>DMMZ01000053.1 GCA_003452915.1 Clostridiales bacterium
ATGTGGATGAAACGGAAGTATATTGTAAGGTTATCAACGGTGGTGTAATCTGCAACCATAAGGGAATTAACATACCTGGTACACATCTGGATATGCCATATTTGAGCGAAATCGATAAAAAAGATATACTGTTCGGAATTGAAAACGATGTTGAATTTGTTGCCGCTTCTTTTATCAGGAATAAAGATGATGTCATCGCACTTAGAAAATTTATCGACTATAACGGCGGACACCAGATAAAAATCATATCCAAAATCGAAAATTCCGAGGGTGTTGAAAACTTTAACGAGATTTTAAAATATTCTGATGGTATAATGGTCGCTCGAGGAGATATGGGTGTTGAGGTCGCTTACGAACTTCTTCCCGGATTACAGAAGAAATTTATCAGAAAATGCTATAAATCCGGAAAAATGGTTATTACCGCAACACAAATGCTTGAATCTATGATAAGTAACCCTACCCCGACAAGAGCAGAGATTACAGACGTTGCCAATGCTGTTTTTGATGGTACTTCGGCTGTTATGCTGTCAGGTGAAACCGCAGCGGGAAAATATCCTATCGGTTCGATAAAGGTTATGGCAAAGATTGCGGAACAAGCTGAAAAAGATGCCTTTGAAATGCATTACTACAAGGATATTAATTACGACATTGATACATCAGATACAACAAACGCTATATGCGATGCAGCTTGTACAACTGCGAAGGATATAAACGCAAAAGCAATAATTGCTGTTACAAAAAACGGTCATACTGCAAGAAGAATGTCAAAATTCAGACCTGCCGCACCTATTGTAGCTGCAACTCCGGTTGAAAAAACCTTTAATCAACTAGCACTAAGTTGGGGTGTTTTCCCTGTTCTGGCATTAAGACAAACAACTTTTGACGAGCTATTAATCCACGCTATTGATTGTGCCAAATCGGTTGATATAGTTTTAGATGGAGATAAGGTTGTTATAACCGCAGGAATTCCGCTTGACACCTCGGGAAATACAAATCTACTTAAGGTTCAGATAGTTTAATTTAACATGAGCTCTGTAATTACAGGGCTTATTTTTTTATATTATGATATGCTTACAGATGACTAGGTAAATAAAAATTATAAAATATATAAATACATTGTGAAACTTTTTGTTGTTTTTTTCACACTATTAATATATAACTGTAAATAAAGGAAGGAATCTTGAATATGAGAAAAGTTATTATTCTTATTATGACAACTTTACTATTAACTGCTCTATTTGCATGTGATACTGAATATTATGAAGACACAGACAATAAAGCAGCTGCACAAGCTTTGGCAGAAGACGAAGGAAGTCTTTTTGATGTATCGTCAGAAGATGAAGAAAGCTTTACACTACAGGAAACTAACATAGCTCTCGGAAAAAGTTATAGCTTAACAGGAATATATATAGATCCCAATCCAATGTATGATGATCCGGATAAAACAAAATTTACAGACGGAGTTATAGGAACAATACAAGATATAGGATACGCTTCTCCTATATGGGTTGGGCTTAACTGGAAAGGAGAAGGAGCAAGCAATGAAGATGATACTTTTTATTATAATACGATAACTGTTGATTTAGGTAAAAAAGAAAAAAATCTCTCGAAGTTTACTTTATATGCTGAAGTGTGTGAAAGTATTATCGAGAAGTTAAAGTCCATAAGTGTATATGTTTCAACAGATAACGATATATTTACGAACATCGGAGATGCCGTAGAGAGTAGAATTATTGATGCTCAGGATTTAACAAATCCTCATAATGGCATTTATTCTTATACATTAAATCTTTTGAATTTTACGGAAGCTAGATATGTAAAGTTCAAAATAAATCAAGTCACTTCATGGGTTTTTGCTTCCGAAGTTGAAATTTATCAAACCTCAGGAGATCTAGCTGATGTGTCTTATGAAATTTCCTATGATGTTTCATCGGAGGGTGAAAGCAGCCTTGAAAGCAGTGAAGAAAGCGATTATGAATTTGTATTTGATATACACAGTATAGATAAAATAATGATGGCTGATAGCGGAATGATTATTACATCAGCATCAGCATATGAAACATCAAGCACTTCGTGGTCAACTTTAATACACTGTCAAAAAATCGAAGATAACCTCTATATTGTTAAATCAGACGCAATATATACAGTCGGAATAATGCCTACCATAAATTTCGCTCCGGATGATATTGTAATTGCTATTCATTCAATGACAAGTAATCCTAAAGAAGCTAATAATTATCCTAATGTTATCCAAAAAATTGCCTCTTTGAAAGTAAAAACAGGCATGTACTTTTCACTTGACGGAATTGATCTTACCGAAAAAATATCCACTAACGGAACTGCAATGGTTACGACTAGCGACCCTAGGGAATAAATTTAATAACTTATATAAAGAACTGAGATACCAGAAAAGACATCTCAGTTCTTAGTTTGTATTAATTTAAAGATACATCATTTTTAATTAAAAGTTACTAACGAAATAGGTTTATCATATATTTTATCCTCTGTTTCGATAATTTTTCCTTCTACAGTAAAGCTTACAGTATTAACATAACAACTGTCTATTATAGTATTACCAGTGAACCAACTAATAGATATGATATATAATAGCAGGATAGTTATTTCATGTACAAGTTGTATCATAAGTTGAACTTTTTCATGTTATCACTACACCTCTCTACATTTTGTTTTTTTTCAACCGATATAGATATATACAATATATACGGAGGACTACATGGATACAAATAATCTTGCAAATTTAAATAGCTTTCAACTTGATGTGTTGCGTGAGATCGGAAATATCGGAGCAGGAAATGCTGCAACCGCTTTAGCAACCCTTTTATCGGATAGAGTATCTATGTCTGTACCCATATTAAATATTGTTGATATTAAAGATGTAGCCACCACTCTGGGAGGTCCTGAAAACCCTGTTGTCGGAATTCTAATGACAATGTCCGAGGATATTACAGGATTAATTATGCTCGTCTTTGAAGAGAAGTTTTTGAATGTAGTGCTCAGGACATTATTAAATAAAAATACTGACAATTTAAATAACTTAAGCGAAATGGAACTTTCGGTATTTATGGAAGTTGGCAATATTTTATGCAGTACTTACCTTAACGCATTATCACAGTTAACAAGTCTGAATATAAATATTTCACCTCCCGATATCTGTGCTGACATGGCTGGTGCAATCATGAATGTTCCCGCTTCGATTTTTGGAATGACAGGTGATAAGGTACTGATGATACAAGAAGACTTTATCGGTGAAGAACGCATTACAAGTCATCTTATTATGATACCGGAAATTGAATCATTAAATTTAATTTTTAGAAGTCTGGGTGTTGAATAGTGGGAAATGTTATAGCAGTTGGTATATCAGAAGCAAAAATTACAACTGGCGATGACATCTTAGTTTCTTATGCACTTGGATCTTGTATCGGAACCTGTCTTTACGACAGCACAGCAAAAATTATTGGTTTGTCACATATTTTATTGCCAAGCAGTAATTTATGCCCGCATGACAACAATATTTATAAATTTGCGGATACTGCAATTAAAGAATTGGTTGAAAGAATGAGAGCTAGAGGAGCATCTACATCTAGAATTCAAGCGAAAATAGCTGGGGGTGCGCAGATGTTTCTAAACAGTACCATGAGAATTGGTGATGATAATAAAAAGGCTGTTATTAATGAATTAAATATGCTGGGAATAAGAATTATAGCAGCTGATGTTGGCGAAAATTATGGCAGAACAATGGAATGCCATGCTAAAGACGGAAAAGTGTTTATTAAAACGATAAATAAGAGTATAAAAGTTCTGTAAAATCTTTAAGAGTAATTTAGTTCAAGTCGGTTTCTTTAGATTTAAATATAAAAACAAGACTTATTTTTTATAAATATATAAATAAGCAACAAAACTTATATTTATAAATATATAAATAAGCAACAAAACTTATATTTATAAATAGTACAATGTTTTACTCTCTGACATATATTATATTAAATGCGCAAATGCATTTAATATAATAGGAGAGATTAATAATGTTTAATGAAATGTGCGACTATAACTTCGCGGAACATCTTTCTGAATACATTGGTGAGACGGTTACTATTTATGCAACCTGTGGTGGTCTGTCAGGTGTTGGATTTACTGGAGTAGTTTTGTCTGTAAACAACTGCTTTGTACGTTTGATTACGAAATTCGGCCCTGTACCCGAATGTACTCTCGGCTCTGCATGTATACCCACAAAACGCCGTGGATGTTGCGGTGGCGGAGGATTAGTTGGCGGATTAGGCGGAGGATTCGGCAATGGATTCGGCGGTCATGGAGACGGAGGATTCGGTTTTAATTCTATTGGATGTGTATCTGATATACCTATCGACCGTATCGCTTGCTTTGTACACAATGCGGTTTAAACTGCTAATTTCCAAGACTAAAGAAAATGAGCCACCTTAAAGTGTGCTCATTTTTTGTTGTAAGAAAATTAACGCAAGTTCACTAATTAGTTAATATGACATATAATAAAATATGTTGATTTATGGCTGTAACTATTGTTGTATATCTTTACGATATTCTTATTTCTGATATTCTTTCGTACGGAACTACCTCCTGTGACATCAATTGAATATAAGCCCCAGAATGAACCGCAGCCTGAGTTTTTATTAGCATGTCACCCAGCTTATTTACCAAAGCCGTTTACTGTTTTTAAACCACATTCTGCTGTAATGGGATTTGATTTTGATCATTATAAAGAATTTGGTAATACCGGTGATGCTTATATAGCTGAATTTGCAGTAAAGCTCCAGAAACAACCGGTGGAAAACCTCTTCCAAATGTAGGACACAGAGTATCAAAAATAAATATAAATATGTGTAAACGAAACTTTTGCGATTAATAAATCGGGCTTTGCATCTTCTTATACAAATGGAGGAGGTTTCGAAAGACCGATTGATATTGTGTTTTTAATGGGGAAATGTATGTTGCGGATTTTTGAATTAGTGATAAAAGTTATAATTTTATACCCAATACAGGAGTAATCTGGAAGATTAAACGAAAAGTATAATGTTTATTCCTTAACATTTGATAATTCTAAAACATCACCGTTAACACATCTGTTTCCCCAGGCATCAACAAGCATATTATCTTTATAAAAACATATAATCTCACAGTTATTGGGGCATTTTTTACATTCAATACCTTTTGTTTCAAATGTAATATCTGTAATATTAAAATCGAAATTTTTGCCTTTTTGATTGTTTTTTGCAAGTATCGCAACACCCAACGCACCCATTAAATGAGAATTTGAATCCACCAATATTTTTTCATTTACAATTTCTTCAAACGCCCTGATAACTCCGATGTTTTTACTTACACCACCTTGAAAAACAATCGGTGCTTTTATACTTTTTCCTTTACCTACGTTATTCAAATAGTTGATTACAACAGCCATACATAACCCTGCTATTATATCCTCTCTCTTATGACCTATCTGTGCCTTATGCACAAGATCCGACTCAGCAAAAACCGTGCATCTTGCTGCGATCTTGGTAGGTTTTTTTGAAGTTAAGGCTATTCTGCCGAAGTCTTCAACATCAATGCCTAATCTTTTTGCCTGAGAAGACAGAAAAGAACCTGTTCCTGCCGCACATAAAGTATTCATTGCATAATCTGTTACAATTCCATTTTCTATAAGGATTATTTTGGAATCCTGTCCGCCTATTTCGAAAATTGTACGGACGGTCGGAAAAACAGAAAGTGTACCGACAGCATGAGCGGTAATTTCATTTTTTACAACATCGGCACCTAGCATTGTTCCAATGAGCTTTCTTGCAGAACCTGTAGTACCTACAGCATGAATTTCAATATCATCGACTTGTTCCTGCAATGCTTTTATGATAGCTTTTACCGCCTTAATGGGATTACCTTCGGTCCATATATACTTTTCAGCAATTATTTTATTGTTTTCGTCGATTATTACGCCTTTTGTTGATATTGAACCGATATCCATTCCCATATAACCGATTTTCATGCTTTTTTTTCCTTTCTCATTATTAGCATATCATAAAATGCTTCCAGTCTTGTTTTAACACCTGTTTCGGAGGTTTGTGAATCAAAACTGAAATAAAGTATGGGGATTTTATAATCGTTACTGATATTCATAAGCATAGGCATAGCATTTACTTCGGGAATACAGCCGAAAGGCTTGACATGGATTATTCCATCATATCCCCGCTCGGCAAGCGCTTTGCTTTTTTCTACACTGTCGGTCCCATCAGCTCCTATTGTATATTTAAGGTATTTACCAGCATTATTTAAAATCTTGTTCATCTGTCTTGATTTTTGGAACAATAAAAAGGTAACAGTAATAAAACGGCTTACCTGTATTTTATTTTTAGCAAGTTCTTTTTCTATAAAATAGTTACTAAAAGGTTCCATAAGTGTATACAGTTCCCCTACCACACCAACCTTAAGACAATCTGAGGGCTTATTAATTTCAAGTTTACGGATTTCTTTTTCGTATTTGTTCTTCATTTTATATAAGCCTTTAAAGTTTCTGACTTTTTTCAACTCTTCAAGGAATTCTCGATGTAAATCATTAAAGGAGTTTATATTTACTGCAAAGCCGATATTTTCTCTTACATATGCTTCTATTGAATCTAAAATATTTACCATCTTTATAATCAATAAAAGATAATATGAAAATTGCTTAAAAGATAGGGTTGTCCCTATTCTTTTACAGTTTTTATATAAATTTATCGGGTGTAAATCTCCACCTATTAACTTCACAAATTCAAACTTATATCCTAAGTCTCTTAAAATTAATTCCTGTATCTCGGCATAATATCCGTATCTGCACCCTCCGCCTGCCTGAATAAGAACATTAGCACCATTTTCGAGTGCTTCTATATAATTACCCAAATTATATTTAAAAGGAACACATACAAAGTCAGGGCTGTATTTGCTGCCCAGCTCAAGTGTTTTTTTCGTTATTTTAGGAGAGGGAAATATTTCATGATCAGGAAAAACGAGCTTTAACAAAACTTCAACAGGGACACAATAATTACCCATATGAGGAAAGCTTATAACTTTTTGCATTTATAATAACCTTTCATGCTTTAACCGCTTATGCGGTTTTTTTCACTTAAAATATCAAAAAAGCTTTCTATTCTTGTTTGTAGACCTGCATCTGCCTGCAGCTCGTCCAAAATTATATTTATTTTCGGAATTTTTGTTATTTTACGGATTATCAACTCATTTACCAGCGAATCAGGTCCGCAGGGAAAGGCTGTTAACAAAATAATACCGTCAATTTTATCTTCAAACAATTTAATTGAACCGACTAATTCTTTGTTGTATATCCAATATAGTGATTCGGAAATTTCCTTTGACTTTTTAATGCTTTTATTCTTATCGGAGATATCGGCATATATCGGAATTCCACCCAGTTTATTTATATATTCAGTAACCGGATAACCGATTAATCTATCGTAGTTGTTATATGGATGAGAAACTATTAATATCTTTAACTTATCATTGCATTCGAGTAATTTATTTTGCTGCATACATTTTTGATTTTGATCAATTATCTGAGCATTTAAAGCCTTATTATATGCTTTCAGTGAGCTTATATAATTTTTCCCTAAAAATTTTCCCATCCTGATAAAAGCATTTTTCTCTGTTTTTTTATTATGAACATCAACATTGTAATCAAGCAGTTTAATGTTTTTAAATGAATTTCTGACAATATCATACAAAGCGTTGAACTTTACACACACGTCATTCCGTTTATTACAGCTTGCTATTCTAGGTACCAGAATATAATTACATTTACCAATTAAAGAATAAACATGCCCCATATAAATCTTAGAAGGCAAACAACATTCATCGATGGAATACTTAATTCCATCACTTAACATTCGTTTATTTGTATGAGGACTTGTTATTATTTCACAGCCCAATTCGTTAAAAAAAGTCTCCCACATGACTTTATATCTATAATAGAGCATTGCTCTTGGTAAACCAATTATCATTTTATCACCCAAATTATATTTTATATTAATTATACCCACTTAATACTGGTTATTATTTAACATATGAAAAAAATCAACTATACAAAAATTTTGTACAGCTATTAACATATATTTTATGTTAATAAGATAAACATGCACTTCAGTAAATAGGTACGCTGTATAATATAATGCATATTATATACCGAGGGAGGTGATTCTGCTGTCTGATCGATATAATATTAACGATAACGATACAATTATTAATCAATTAGTTAAAGTGCAGGCACAGGTTACCGTTGCACCACTTGTCAAATACGGAAAGCCAAAGATATATTGTATAGATATTAAACCTGTTAGTTCTTGTAATTTAGATAAATATTGGAAGATTATTTGCCCTGAATGCAGAGCACTGGAAAAATCAGGTGGAAAATGCTCATCAACCTTTACACAAGTTCTTTGTATTGAAATTCCTTTTGCATTTGAGGTTGTAGTGGACATAGATAATAGTGTTATATGTTGTGGTGAAACTGATTGCGAGATTAAAACCCATACAACGAAACCGCTTGAAAATAATAAGGTAAAATTTGAGAATTTCAATAAAAGACTTGTTTTTAAGCAGCAAAAATAAATTATACGAATAAGAAAGGCGTGATTCTTTTGTCGATTTGCACTCGTTGTTTAAATAAATATGCTATAAATCCTTTGCAGGTTGAGGACGCTTGTCCAACTATAGTTCATGAAGATGTATGCGTTCAAGGTACAGTCACAATAACCCCAAGTGTAGTTAGCGGGGAAACTAGATCCTTTTGTCTGGGTAAACCGATAATCGGAAATTGCTGTGGTGATTTGGTTCAATTCTGCAGTTTTACAGTTAGTCAAAACATTCGTGTCCAGATTCCTCTGAAGTTTTCTGCTACAGCTACAGCAGTTCCAAATGGTTTTGTTTGCAGCACACCATAAACAAGATAATGTGCTGTCAGAGTTGAATGATCCACATAATTGGATACTTTAAGTCAACCTGTAGTAACTAACGCGCATAAAATAAGTTTGAGCTGTTACGCATTATAACGTAACAGCTCTTTTTTAGTAATATTTTATTTTAATATTTTTTATGCTTATATCTCCACTTACGGTTGAGAATTCAAATGAAGCACTTCCATCACCATAAACAGCTTTTTCTTTACTGTTAACAGTCGCAAAACTGCAATTAAAATTACCGCTTACTTTACTGTATTTTGCCGTAAATCCTTTGTTTTCAGGGATAGTGAAAGTTATTTCACCACTGACACTTTTTGCATATATTTCATCTGGACAGTTTTCCGATTTGATATCTATATCGCCTGAAACACTCTTACAAGCAATCTTCTTTACTATATTGTTAAAAACTATATCTCCTGAAACACTCTTAAAATCAGCGGAATCTACAATCGCATTTATATTAATTTCACCGCTTACAGTATTAGCTTTTATGCTGTTTGCACTTCCAACGGGGGTGATATAAATATTGCCGGAGACACTTTTTAAATCCATATCGTCAATAGAAATTTTATCAATATTTGTATCTGCTGAGACCGCATCCACTTTTAATGTATCCAAAAGATCCGCTTTGCTTTCAGGGATAGAGACTGTCAGATACTTTGTCGGAGAAAACATTCTGCCGAATGAAAATACTCCCCTAGGCTTCCAATACTTTATATAAAGAACACCGTTTTCAACCAAATAACAAAGTTTATCCTCATCATCTAAAATGTCTGAGCTTGTTTCTGATACCGAAATTTCACTTCCGTTATGCGTTGTGATCTTGACACTTCCTGAAATCCAATTAACATCAAGACCGGTTATGCTCTCGGTTGAAACATTTATGTTTCCTGATTTATATGAATCCGAATTCGATATACCATGAAAAATATTTTTTAACAAATTTGATCTCTCCCCTACTAAACTTACTATTAATACTGCTGTCAGTATCAGAACTACAACTGATGCTATAATAATTTTTATTATTGCTGATTTGTTCATATTGTCACCTATTTCTTCTTTATGTCAAAAATTGCTTTAATTATACTCTCTATTGCTCCTGCTATAAGAAAAATTATCCATGTTATATACCATGCTCCGGTAATAAAGCTAATAGACATATAAATGGCAACAGTGAATAACCAGAGTGCAGATGAAACCGCTTTAAATAAACCGTTATTTTTAGAATTTGTTGTTTTCCACTCTTTAAATTCTTCTACAAGGGTATCATCGAGTTTATAATATTTTGGTTTTGTCATTCCGTTATAAATTAATAATCCTGTTGCTAAAGCAGCAAATATAAACATAAGGACTACACCGAATTCATTTTGAATAATTATTACAGGAATAACACATAAAATGTAAAGTGCTATACTTACAGCAACCAATTTTGCACTCTTCTGACGCTGTTTTTCTTCGGCTTCTAGTGCGACAACCCTATTGTTTTTATTGAGTTCTTCAATAAGAGCATTGATATCTCCTACACTTGCTACTGCAATGTTAAAAGCGGAATCCTCGCTTTTTCCCTCTGTAATAAGGTCGCTATACTTATCAATAAGGTTTTGCAGCATTTCTTCTTTAAGTTCAACTGTCTTTTTGTTTTTGGGCGCATGTTGAAATAAATTTTCTATATACGCTCTGAGTTTTTCATTCATAATTATCAATTCCCTTCAATAATTTATCGATTAAATCTTTTGTAGTGTCCCACTCAATTTTGAGCCTTTTATATTCGGCTCTGCCCTCTTTTGTTATTGAATAATATCGGCGCCGTGCACCGGTATTTTCGTCCCCCCAGTAAGAAAAAATATTCCCTGATTCCTCGAGTCTTCGGAACGCTGTATATAAAGTTGCTTCCTTTAACTCATAGCTGTTTTCTGTTTTCTCCAGAATCGCTTTGTTGATTTTGTACCCGTAACTGTCTCCTTCAAGAAGATTTGCCAAGATAATGGTCTCGGTATGTCCCCTAATAAGATCGGATGCAATCGACATCTACCAACACCTCCGTGTCACTTTTTTTTGATTTTGTTTTATGCTTTATCTTATACTAATTTGAATTAGAAACAGTGATAAATTCGAGGAAAAGTATTTGATATATGGACTTTTTTGAAGAATTTTTCTTACTGTTTCTTAAGAGAATTAGTATTACATTCGCTATTATATCAGTATATACCTCACCTGTCAAGGTATATTTTTATAAAATGTATATTTTGTATAGATGTATATATTGATGCGTGATACATTATGAAATGTGTAAAAAATATACAAAAAAAGGACATCGCAGGTAAAATTCTGCTTTGTCCTTTAATTATTATATCTACTCTACTTAACTAATGTTTTTATATATTCTGTAATTACTTGGACAGGTTTTTCAAAATCGCCCTCGCCGTTGATTATTATATCTGCATAGATTTTTGACAGTTCGGTGTTTTTCTTCTCGGAAAAACGTGCCGAGTTCATATAAAACTCAAGAACATCATCAAAATTCATACCATAGACTCTTGTATTCCTGACCAATCGTCGGGAAATCCGAGCTTCAATATTAGCATCAATAAAAATTTTCAAATCAGCTTTACTTCTGAACTCCTTAAAGCAATAAATAAGTACTCCCTCGACGATAACAATATCATTTTCGCCAAGAGCCTTATCGACCTCAAGCATCATTTCGTTAATATTCAAAGTCTCGGGCGAATTGAAGTCGTCATACAATTTTCCGTTCAGAGGAGAAACCATCTTAGGTTTTGGGTTTATAAAAAAGGTATCTGAGTTAATAACCCGCACTTTTATGTCTGTCAGCTTTTCTGCAAGTATTTTTGTAAAAGTAGATTTTCCACATGCCGAACAGCCTGAAATTCCAATAAGTAAGCTCATAAATTATACCTCATATAATCCTTGATACATTCTGGCGTTGTGCGGGAATTGTGCCGAAGGCACAAAACCGTAAACGAAAAATTCTTAGAATTTTTTGTATTATTATGCCCAGAACATACCAGTCGGTTTATCGCCCTTAATCATTGCTTTATTAAGGAAATCAACAGCTTTTTCAATTCCCTCTGTGTTTGTCATAAGGCTGTCCTCATGTTCAATAGATAGAATATCATCATAGCCGATCAGTTTCAAATTGCTAATCATGTCACGCCAGTATTGCATATCGTTGCCATAACCAACCGTTCTGAACACCCAGGAACGATTAAGCTCGTCACCGTAATGCTTGTTATCTAATACACCACTGATTGCGGTATTGTATTTATCAATCTTTGTATCCTTTGCGTGGAAATGATAAATCGCTTTTCCAAGCTTGCGAATAGCCGCAACAGGGTCTATCCCCTGCCAAATCAAATGTGACGGATCAAAGTTTGCGCCGATAACGTCGCCAACTGTCTCACGAAGTCTTAAAAGGCTATCAGGGTTGTAAACACAAAAACCCGGGTGCATTTCGAAAGCAACTTTTTTAACACCATGAGCAAGGCAGAATTCCGCTTCTTTTTTCCAGAACGGAATCAACACCTCGTTCCATTGATATTTTAAAATAAGTGAAAAATCCTCCGGCCAGGGGCAGGTTACCCAATTAGAGTATTTCGCATTTTCACTGTCACCGGGGCAGCCGGAAAAGCCCACAATTTTTTCTATACCAAGCTTCTCTGCAAGCAAAACCGCATTGCGGAAATCGTTTCTGAACGTTTCGGCTGTTTTCTTATTAGGGTGAACAGGGTTGCCATGACATGCAAACGCATTTATCGGCATACCATATTCTTCTATTGTACCTTTAAAGGTGTCTAATGCCTTTTTATCGGATAACAGAACCTCGGGGTTGCAATGTGCCTTACCCGGATAACCTCCTGCACCGACTTCAAGTGCTTCAATCCCTATTGATTTTAAATATTCAAGCGTCTTATCAAGCGGTCTGTCACCGAAAAGAACGGTTAAAACTCCAAGTTTCATTTAAAAACCTCCTATATGTTTTTTAATATAAAATAATATAAATTTAATGTATATAGTCAACACTATTGCTTATATTATCTTTAATTCTTTTGCCGCTTGCTCCCAATATTTCTCTGAAATAGCATTTACATTTACCACATTGCTAACAACCTGTGTAAAAGTTACAGCTTTTTCGATCAATAAAAAAGGATAATTAATACCTGTTTGTAAAAGTTTAACCATCGCCTTCGACCAGAAAAAACCTTTATTATAAATTCCACTATCTTCAAAGGCGGAAATGATTTTTTGAACATCATAAGGAACACTAATCAATTGATTGTTCAAAGTGCCACCAATATATTCTAATGAAACGAATTGAGCATTTATTTGATCATTTGTTGGAGCACCAACACTTGCACAATTAACTAGCCTTTTCCTCTGTAATTGAAATGTAAATGGTTTGTGGGTATGTGCGCAATATAAATAATCCGTATCTAAATCAGATAAATATTTAATAGTATTTTCTGTATTTGGCAATAATTGCTCTCGTGTGCTTTGCGGAGAGCCATGACAAACAGTAAAAGGTGTGCATCCTTCTATCGAAATATTCATTGTGATCGGCATAACTGAAAAAAATTCTATATCTTCAGCTTTGATATTTTCATATGTATAAAGTAAAGAGCCGCTACTTGAACAATAATTCCAACCATCATTTTTATAATAATGATGGTTAATTAAATAATCTTCTCGGTTTCCTCTGATTAACCAAGTTGGAAATCTAGTCATAGATTCTTTTACAAGTTTAATTTTTTCTGTGGATATGGGCAATCACTTATGTAATCGCCTAAAAAAACAATACCATCAAAATGATTACTGTCAATATAATGAAGGCAAGCTTCAAGAGCAACATAATTGCTGTGAATATCAGCAAGTAATGCTATTTTCATCTACATCTTATTACTTATTAAAGTACACAGGAGCGCCTGTCTTTGATGACTCGTAAATACCGTCAAGAATCTGGCTGACCGCGTATGCCTGTTCAGCGAGAACAAATGGTGGCTTGTCATTAATGACCGCATCTATCCAGAGCTGTGCCTCTCTTATTATAGGGTCTTCACTGTTTGAGCCTGCATAGAAATCAACACCACCAGCTGTGAAATTTGGTTTTGTTACAAATTGTCTGCCACCGCGGATACCGTTGATTCTTACACCATCCATCATATCAATTCCACCATCAGTACCGCAAAGTGTCGTTACGGACTCATGGGTGTCAAGAATATTAAGAGCCCAGCTTGACTCAAGGCTAATTGTTGCACCATTTTCCATAACTATAAAGCCAAAAGCGGAATCCTCAACCGTAAAATCTTCTTTTTTCCAATCGCCCCATGCGTTGCCTGTGGGGAACTTGTCGCCCAGCTTTTTATATGTTGTACCAACACAGTATTTTGGCTTGTAGTTGTTCATACACCACATTGTAAGGTCAAGTGCATGAGTGCCTATATCAATAAGAGAACCGCCGCCCTGTTCGTACTCGTTAAGGAATACACCCCATGTCGGGACTGCTCTTCTTCTTAAGGCGATAGCCTTTGCATAATAAATCTCACCGATAGAACCTGATTCAACCTCAGACTTAACATATAGCGAGTCGGGACGCTGACGGTTCTGGTAACCGATAGTAAGCTTTTTGCCTGTACGTCTTGAGGTGTCTAGCATTTTTTTTGCTTCAACAGCGTTAATAGCCATCGGCTTTTCGCACATAACATGCTTGCCAGCTTCCATAGCGTCAATAGAAATAAAGCTATGAGAACGGTTGGGAGTGCAAACATGCACAACGTCAATACTTTTGTCCTCGAGTAACTTTTTGTAATCTGTGTAAATCTTAGCCTTTGTTGTACCAAAGTTCTTAGCTGCCGCCTGAGCTTTCTCCTCAATAATATCGCAAAACGCTACCATTTCCGCAGCAGCAACCGCTTTTAACGCAGGCAGATGCTTGCCGTTGGCAATTCCTCCGCAACCAATTATACCTACTCTTACTTTGTCTGACATATAAAAAACTCCTTTTAATTTATTATTTAAGTATTATTCGTTTACTTTAGGATAAACACCGCTGCTTTCCCATACAATCTTGATGTTTACGGTATCTTCCGGTATAGAAGTTAAAACATATGACTTGTCAAGCTTTGTAATATTTCTTCACTACCGTCTTTATGAATGGCAATTTAATCAGAATTTGTTCCAAATTGCTGGAAAATTTCTAATGTAGATATATTTAATCCTTAATATCTATAACAAGCTCGTTGTTTTGTAATTATCACCAACTGTAGCATCCTGTACAACCGGATAAATTGCAATTTCATTTTTCCCTGTTATTTCATAATTCAATGTACTTTCTTCCTCAGCAGATTCTTTTACAGGATGTAACAGGTAGTAAAAGTAATATGGTAATTAAAAATGCTATTGTTTTTTTCATTAAAATACGTTTACCTCTCACAAAATAATTTAGTCGCGGTGGTATTTGTAATATGCAAGAACCGTTCTTTCTCTTCCTTGTATAAGATCAAAACCTTTAAGCGTTACACCCTCAAGCGACATAAATTCCCATGCCAAAAGATTGTCTACTTTAGCCTTAAACAGAGTTTTTTCACCGCATACGACCGAAAGCTCATCCCCAACAACGCTTAAAAAGCCGCCTTTTCCGATAACGATTTCAACGTCGTCTTCGCCACGTTCAAGTATATACCTTGTCAGTTTACCGTCAATTTTCTTCGCCATCCAGCGTTTGAATTCAACGCTGTCTGTATTTTTCGGTGGTTTGTCTTTTTTCAGAAACTTAAACATTTTATACCCCTTATGTCAAGTTCAATCCTCAATAAATAGCATCTTTTTGAAATAATTTATAGTGAATTTAACGCCCTTTTCACCAAGCTCACCCTGCCATGTTTCCGAGTGCGGTTCGATTGACAGCATTCCTTCATATTTATGATAACGAAGAACGGAAAGTAATGCTCCCCAGTTAATATCATCCATTCCGGCAGGAGGATCATCTACTCTGTTTCCGTTTACATTTATTGTACCCTTTAAATGCATATGGTAAAACTTGTTTCCGTAATTTACCGATTCAAACATATAATCCCTGCCGCCGTTTATTGTATGCGAGGGGTCAAATTTAATTCCGAGTTCTTTTATATGATCATGGACTATATTCCATTCCTGTGGTTTGTCGATATAATTATTCCAATGACAGTTATAGACACAAATTTTAACTCTTGCTGACGCGTATGCCATAAGCGAATTGATGTAATTGATTGCTGAAGTTATATTTTCGTAATAGCTTAAGGTTTCAACATAGTTAATTCCAGTTATATAAACAGGACAGCCTGTTTTTTCGCACATATCAATTAAAAAGAATTCATCAGCCTGTTCTTTTTTATTAATGGAGCCGTCCTTTTCGATTCTGTTTCTACCCCAGCGTCCGACCGCACCCAGGGAAACCTTATATTCTACAAGTGCTTTTTTTATTTCCTCTATATTAAGATAGGAAATATCATCCGCATTTATATCAAACTCGGCGAAACTAAGTCCCATTTCTTTAATTTTTTTTATACCCTCAGCGTCATGCTGCGGACAAATTATTCCAAGATTCATAATACACTGTCCCTTCAAAAAATCTATTTTTACTATAGCATTTCATATTTAAAAAGCAAGAGATTTGTAGGATATATTTACCTTTTAACAATTTGTTAATAAAATGAGCAGCTGATTAGGCTGCTCATAAATTTTTATTATATTATCTCTTATCCTTCTCGGTCTCGGCAACAAGATAAATTGGGCGTTTTTTTGTTTCCAGATAGGTCTTGGAAAGGTACTGCCCTAATATTCCAATTGTGAAAAGCTGTACGCCGCCCACAAATAAGATTATACAAATTGTCGAAGCCCAGCCATAGGCAGATCCTCCCCATACCGCCTGCCTGATTATTACAAAAACAATTCCGACAATGGCAAGAATGCAGAATAAGAAGCCGAACAAAGAAGATAATGCAAGTGGTGCGGTGGAAAATGCAATTATACATTCAAGCGAATATTTAAATAGCTTCCAAAACGACCATTTTGTTGTACCTGCAACCCGTTCAATATTTTCATATGCAAGCCATTTTGTTTTATAACCGACCCATTCAAATATACCTTTTGAAAAACGGTTATATTCTGCAAGAGAAAGTACCGAATCAACCATTCTACGGTTCATAAGTCTATAATCTCTTGCACCAGGAACAAGCTCTACCTTGGAAATCTTGTTTATTATTTTATAAAACACTTTAGCAAAGAAGGTTCTTATAGGAGGTTCACCTTTTCGCGTGCTTCTTCTTGTTGCAACGCTGTCATAACCCTCTTCCTTAACTGTCTTGTACATTACCGGAAGGAGCGAAGGAGGGTCCTGTAAATCAGCATCCATTATAGCAATATAATCGCCCGTAGCGTTTTGCAACCCTGCGTACATAGCAGCTTCTTTACCAAAATTTCGGGAAAAGGATATATATCTGACGCGCTTGTCCGTCAAAGATAATCCTCTCATTGCTTCAAGCGTTCCGTCTTTAGAACCGTCATCTACAAAAAGTATTTCAAAATCTACGTTCTGCATTTCCGAAGCTACTTTTACCATTTCTTTATAAAAGTATGGTATAACCTCCTGTTCGTTATAACAGGGGACAACAATGCTGATTAGATCGTTTTTTTTGCTTTCCATAAAGCCTCTCCAAATGGTTTATTTTAATTGTAAAAATGCGGAGCATTTCTCTAATGCCGACAAATTAACATTTGAAATTTAATCTTTTATTGTGTTGGCATTGATAACTAAGAACATTAAAATAATATGTCGGCTATATTTAACCAAAAAACTAAGCATATGTCATTAATTCTCACATTTAAAGTGATTATAGTTATTAAAAATAACTGTAATTTTTTATTCAATAATACCGCTTTTTTTAACCTTGTCCCAATCAACAAATAGACTAAGTTGTTTTTTATTCCCGCTTCTACCGCGAACATTAAGCGTTCGCTCCGAAATATAGTCGCTTTCCATAAGTTTTTTAAGCGAAGCAGTAATCTGTTGTTTTGTGGCACTTTTGCTTTTTGTTACAACACTTTCTACAGCATCATTAAAGGTTGGTTGTGGGCTTTGTCTTAAATAATCAAATATTAATTGATAGAAGCTGCCATGAATATCCTGCTCGGTCGGAAGTATTACGCATCGGCTTGCTGTCTCCTGCAAGTTCTTCGAAAATGAATCTTTAATACCGTAAATAACAACTTCCTTATGATAAAAGTTCTTTAAAAATGAGGTCACGGAGCTAAAGTGACCGTCGCCGGAGAACAGAATAAACACATTGATATCATCAGATGATAACGCTTTTTGATAAATGTTGTCCAGTAAAATAAAATCAGTAAAATCTTTTTTTACACCGTAAGGATTTCTTGTATCGATAATTTTGTTTGAGTATAGACGGATACGGCGTAACTCATCAGCTAAACTCTTGTGAGAGAAGTCGGCAAAGAAAGAAACCTCGATAAGATTGAAGTGTTTGTTTAGATCCTCAAACCAACCCTTTATATTGGGCTGTAACCCAAAGTTATTCTTAAGTGAGATGTACCAATGCTCATAATCAACAAAAGCAACCGCTTTTGTCAATGAGCTTGTCGAGTTAACGAGACTATCCTTTACCGGCTCTTTTTTAAAAAAGCCTAATATATATTTTCCTCCTTTCTGTAAAATTCTACTTATTGTCCATTGTGAAACTAATAAATTTCGTTTTTCGGGCGGGTTTCCCGACTGAAAAACACCTTTCGCTGAAGGGGTGTTCCCAATAAACAGCAATTATATTGCTGTTTATTGCGATAAGCGAGTGAAATCTCCAAATCGATTGTGAAACTGCGGTTTCACAATCGATTATTTAAATTCTACTTATATTATAAACCTTTTTATGGTAAAGTCAATAGTTTTGCTTGGTCAGATAATCTTTTAGCTTATCAATAATACGTTTTTCGAGACGGGAGATGTAGCTTTGAGATATTCCTAAAATATCTGCAACTTCCTTTTGTGTTTTTTCCTTTCCTGTCTTACCATCCATACTGATTCCAAAACGCATTTGTATTATCTGCCTGTCCCGTGCAGAAAGAGAGTTTAACGCTCGCATAATGATTTTCTTGTCTTCGCTTTCCTCCAGACTTTTATAAACATAGTCGTTTTCGGTTCCCAGCAGGTCGGACAAAAGCAACTCGTTTCCGTCGTAATCTATATTAAGGGGTTCGTCAAGCGAGAGTTCTACTTTTAAATATGTATTCTTTCTTATATACATAAGTATTTCGTTTTCAATACAGCGTGAGGCATAAGTGGCGAGTTTTATCAGCTTGTCTGAGCGAAAGGTATTAATTGCTTTCATTAACCCGATTGTTCCGATAGAAATAAGATCCTCTATACCGATCGAAGTATTCTCAAACTTCTTTGCGATATACACAACTAATCGCAGATTATGTTCAACAAGTATTTTTTTTGCTTCGGCATCGGTGTCTATTCTCTCCAGTAATGCCGCTTCCTCGTCTTTGGACAGAGGTGGAGGTAGAGTCTGCGGTCCGTTAATATAAAATAGCTCCTCTTCAGAAATTCCGAGGAACTCCTTGATCCATAACATAACAAGATTACAGCCAGATAATAGTTTCATAAATATAGCTAACCTTTCCCTGGTATTTACACCAGTAGCGGGAATTTATATCTTCTTCCAATGAAATGACAGATTCGAAAACAATTCATCATTGGAAAATGATTTTTGTTAAAAATAAGGCAATATCTTTATACAACAAGTGAATGAGGCAGCAGACCGTCGTAGGTTGCAAAATCAACGGTTTTTGTATCTATCGCTACTGCGGCTTCAACGGTTTTTTCTTTTTGAAAGAACGGACGCAAAACCACCTTTTTGGGTATAAAACCAAACAGCATTCCGCTGCCCGAGCTGGTTTTTACGGGTATTAATCGCAGCGGAACAGGACTGTTATCGAGAGAGGGATTATCAAGCGGAGAAGGCATCATATTTGACCGAATAATAATTACTGGAAGCGATGTAAACGGCTCAGTCAGCATATTTCCGCTGTCGACCAGTAAATTAACCTTTAAAGGTTCATTATTTATGTAAATGTCTGCACGCATTGATTTTATAACGGCTTTCTTCTTGCATAAAAGTGAATAACCAAGAGCTATAACTGTAGAAAGTATAGAAATAATAAGTAAGCTGGAAGCACTTATTTCGGTATAAATACCATCCGCAAACCTACCCGATATTCCGTATACAGCATTCAATAATCCTCCTAATAAGGCTGAGGTTAATATAAAAACAACAACCGTTTTAGTGATATCTTTTATAGAATTTGTTTTAAAAGCAATAAGACAAGTTAAATATGCAGCTATAATATGTAATGGAAGTGAAAAATACCATTCAACCGGATATAAAGCATAATAGAAGAGTGTATAGCCTGCTCCGAAAAGGGATGCTAAAACGATACGCAATGTCTTAAATCCTTTTGAAAGAAGCCTCCCGCTAATAAAAAGGCATAAAAAATCCAAAACAAAGTTTATAAGCAACAGAATGTCAGCATATATTATAAACACCTCATCTTCCAACGAAAACACAGCCTTTCTTTTTGCTCATACTTTTATTATAAAAAGTATAAGATAAATTTTATGTCGTATAATTGACTTAAAAAATCTTTTTTTCGGAAGATAAATTTGCACATAGAATTTGATTTTACATTGAAAGGATTTAATATTTTATGAAAAAACCCATGATTATCCTACGCAAACAGAAGAATATTGTAACTATATTTTTATCTGTTGTAATTTTTGTGGTTGGAATTTTTTTGATTTTTGATAAAAATGACAACGACTCAATGCCGGTAATTGCAGGACAAAACGAAACTTCATCACCGAATAAAACAATAGCTGATTTATTTGGAAAACTAATGGATAAATAAATCAAAGCTCATATAAAAAAATACTGAGGAAAGGAGAGATTTTATATATACATTGTTTTTCCTCGTTTACATATCAGAATAAGTGTTTTTCTTCCCCTTGCTCTGGGATTATTTATTATGCTGGAGGGAGCATTAACTTTTTGTATTATGCTATCAGCTGCGATTTTACATGAATTTGGTCATTATCTTTTCATACGTCTTTGCGGAGCGAAAATAACAAGACTGGATATCGAGGTTTTGGGAGCGTTGATTGTATATGCAAACGGCTCTACGAATTTAAACGCTGATATTGCAATTGCAATGGGAGGTATTCTTGTCAATATCACTGCAGCTATGGTTGGAATAATCTGCTTTACTTTTTTCTACAACATATACCTTTTAATTTTTATTGCTTCCAATCTTGCACTCGCTTTTGTTAATCTTTTACCTGTAGCAAGTCTTGACGGAGGTAGGGCTTTGAATGCGCTTCTTATAAAAAAATACGATATTGACATCGCAGAACGAATTTCATACAAAATGTCTGTTTTTGGTAAATTAATATTAATTTCAATATCAGGAATATTGGTTGTGTTATCAGGCTTCAACACCGCTATGATTATTCTATTTTTATTAAATTTTGTACAAATATACAATTGAAAAAGCATAAAAATTGTGCTAGAATGACATTTGTAATTAGAAAAAAATAAGAGGTAAAGTCTGAAAGCATACTTTCAGACAAAGAGTTTTGTGCTTTTACACCGGACGGTATGGTGTAAATTTGGCTACTGCCAAAATCCGCAACGCGCGGGGAACCGTATAAAACTCCGCTCTCCGACGAAAGGTATGGATATAAAAATGAAAACAAAAAAAGCGGTGCTTATCCTGTTTACCTTGTTCCTGGTGTTTACAACTTTATTGGCTGCATGCGATCCGGGTGCAGACGAATCAAAAGAAGAATCGGTGGTCTCGCAGACAAGTGTAAACAGTAACGATGATAGTGATATTAAAGAATCGGAAGATGCAAGTTCATCAACCAGTTCGGATGAAGAAAGCCCTGCGCCGATCGTTAATGAGGAAACCGAATATTTGAACGTTCTGGGCTGTACCTTAACAGATAAAAATTGTTTTGTAGTGGTAGGTCAATGTGAAGTTGGGGCAACAATTACCGCAACTACAAAAACACAGAATGTTACCGCTACCACGGACAGTGGTTTTTATTCGGTACGTTTAAAGAAGGAAAGTGCAAAAACTAGAGTAACCATAGTTGCACAAGGTACAATAACCGAGCAATATATGATTGACGCAAAACCAAAGGTTCCTACATCGGATATGTGGCCAATAGTTGGCGGAGACGGTTATAACTTCTTCTTTCAGAAGATGATGCCTGACTTTGAACAAAATAATAAATTAACAAGTGGTCAGATAAGTAGTGTTACGAGTAAAATTCAAGACAGAGTAGCAGCACTTGAGAATGCATCGCCAAATACCGAGATTATTTATATGATAGTTCCTTCAAAAGCAACTATTTATCCTGAACTTGTACCTTCTGATTATACGGCAGGCACAGGTGAAAGCAGACTTGATCAAGTAAGTGCTGCTCTTGAAGCAGGCGGTGCAACCGTCATTGATCTAAAAGATGCATTTACAGAACATAAAAACGACGAATACAAGCTTTATTGGAGAACAGATAGCCATTGGACAGATTACGGTGCTTTTGTTGCTTATACAGAATTATTTAATTACATAAAAGAAGAATTTCCCGCAGCAGCACCGCGTGATATAAGTGACTTCAATTTTGAAGAGAATTTTTATAACGGCGGCGATATGATTTATTACATGATGATGGATCAAGACAAAGCACGTGAATATTGTTATTACCGTACTCCTAAATTTAATATGGACAGCGATATAGCAAGCGTTAGCAGATATCGTGCAGCAAACTATCTTATGTACAATAACGAAGTTGTTCCCGACAGAATCTTTAATACAAATCGTTCGAATCTACCTGATATTTATGTATTGCGTGACTCTTATCATACACAGATGTATGATATTCTTGCCGAACGTGCAAACGTCAGTGTTTATAAATCAATGTGGGGATATACATATAATCTGAGCGACATTTCCGAATATGCTCCTGATTATGTTATTTATTTGGTTGCTGAGTGGAATATTGACTCTATATTACAAAGTTAAATTTTTAAAATTTATAATAAACCTGCAATAAACTATAAAAAATGGTTATATTATCATAAAGGAAACGGAGATAAGTCTGATTTCATACTTTCAGACAATCGACGAAAGGAATGAATATAAGCATGGCAGGGTTTGTTATAGGTTTGATGATTGGTGCTATTTTAGGAGTAGGCTTAATGTGTTTATTCAGGATAAACGAAAACTAACACGTTAAAAACTAACAGCCTAACGCGTTAAGGGGACAACTAAAAAAATTCGCATAAAAAGTCGTTATAAAAAAGTGCTTATATTGATTCTAATTGAAACAGTAATAGATTCGAGAAAAAATCTTTAATTTTTCTTACTGTTTCTTTAGAGAAGTAGTATTAGGCATACAGACAGCGGCTTTTTTTGTTGGATATGCACAATATTAGCACGTCTTTTTGTGCAAAGCCCAAAATAGATATTTTTCGCTTGATTATTTACTTAATCGGTGATATAATGATTTTATGTAAAAAAATCTTGTATCCACGCCTTTGTAGGAGGAAAATTTATGAAAAAGTTAATAATAATGCTTTTATGTATTATAATACTAACCGGCACCCTAGCAAGCTGCAGCACGCTAAAAGAAGGGGAAAAAGGTGCAACTATATCGGTATATCTTTCTCAATATCCATATACTCTGGATCCGGCGCTTGTACAGCTCAATTCGGATGTATCCGAGCTCCTGGGTTTGATTTTTGAGCCTCTTACAACAATTGACGAAGACGGAAAAGTTGTAGGTGCACTGGCAGAAGAATGGTATTATTTCTTTGATAAAAGGGACGAAGAACACAAAATGTACTTTAGTCTTAAGGAAACTGCATGGAGTGACGGACGTGCTGTGTCTGCACAGGATGTTGTCGATGCGTGGAAACGCATTCTTTCTCCTGAAACACAAAGTCCTTACGCTTCTATGCTCTACCCTTTGAAAAATGCCAAGGCAGTTAAAACAGGTGTTATGACTACCGACGACCTTGGACTTGCTGCTGAGGATGATAAACTTCTTTCAGTAACTTTTGAAAAAGAATATGATATAAATCTTTTTGCTGCTACTGTTTCGAATATACATCTCGCTCCAATCCGCGATGATCTTCTTGCCAAAGCATTAAAAGAGGAAGATGAAAAGAACCAGGATTGGGCAGGTACCGCAACTATAGCATGTAACGGACCTTATAGGGTTCAGGCATACGATGAAGGAATAAGGCTTGTACTCGAACGCAATCAGTATTATTTACGCGATGTAGAAGATGATGCTCTCGATAAGTATATACTTCCTTACCGTATTGTTTGCTTATATCAAGAGGACATTGCGGAAAATAGCGAGAATTCAGATTCTTTGATAACACAGATTGAATTTCAAACCAAACGTTTCGAGGACGGAAATACATTCTATATCGGAGGATTCAATAAAGATACATATGTTAAGTATTCCGACGATATGGTGACTTCAAGAACACTAAATTCTTATAACTACTATTTCAACACTGAAAACGAAGTACTTTCCGAACCTAAAGTCAGACAGGCATTATCTATAGCTCTTGACAGAAATGAAATTGTTAAGGATATAACCGGAACAGGTGAAGTTGCAGCAACCGGATATGTACCATTTGGTGTTTTTGATACGGGAAGCGAAAAAGAAGATTTCAGAACTGTGGGCGGAGATATTTACAAAACCGGAGATAATAATGATGCGAGGATTCAAGAAGCAAAAAAATTATTAAACGAAGTCAACGTTAAGAGTGGTTCGTTCAAGCTAACCTATCTTATCCCGGAGAGTAAAGCATTAATCAATAAATATAAAGATGAAGTTATATTTACCAACGTTTATCTTGATATAGCTAATTATGCAAAGAGTGTTTGGGAAGAATTAGGATTCAAAGTGGAACTTGTAGGTCTTAATCCAAAAGATTATCTGGAAGCACTTTATAATAGTGATTTCGATGTACTCGGTATAAACAATATAATGGATTCAATCGATGCTTTTGCATATCTTGCTCCTTTCTCTAAGTTTTACAGCGGTACAAAGGTTTCGGTTAATTTCGAAACAGAAGCTTATGCCCCGCATTATACAAAGCTCGCAAGCGATGAATACGATGCTTTGATTGATTCAATAGTATTTGAGAGCGAAGGCAAAAAGAGATCGGTTTTACTCCATGATGCGGAAACAAAATTTAATGAGCTTTGCCCAGCAACAGCAGTTTTCTATTATTCTAGCAGCTATGTTAAATCAGATGACTTAAGCAATGTGGAAGTAAGTTTCTTTGGATTTAAAATGCTTAATGATCTCAAGTTAAAAAATTACAGAGAGATCAA
Organism: Clostridiales bacterium; assembly: GCA_003452915.1. Taxonomy (GTDB): domain Bacteria; phylum Bacillota; class Clostridia; order Oscillospirales; family CAG-382; genus UBA1049. The sequence goes on from DMMZ01000053.1 coordinate 25,473, forward strand.
CGCCAAGGAAGAAGAAGCAAGCGCAGAAGCTGAATCTAAGGCTAACGCTCAAGGTTAAAAACAAACAAAAATCAGGGTGTACTCATCTCGAGTACACCCTTTTGGTAAGTGAAGTTTTATACACAGAATTTTGATTGCCGAGAACACATTCTCTAATGTAACAGAGAATTATCTAATACATGGGCTGTTGCGTTTTGTGCAACAGCCCGTATTGTTTTCTGGAATTATGTTCTATTAAATATATCGTATGTTCCTAAAAAGTGGCGTTTGATTTTGAGATAATCTGTAGAAGTGGGAACTGCGGTACCTCCAAGACAAGCAGCTTTTAACTGTGTTTCTGTGAGAGTAACTGTACCCAGGAAAGCTCTCTTAGCAAACAGATAATCTATCGAACCTATCTCTCCGTCACCGCTGATGTCACCTTTTACAACAACAGTAACCTCTTCAATAACAGTCTCACCTGACATATATTGAATTGTGCTACCTGTTCCAACAGATACACTGCCTGATGTAATTTTCGTACCGTTCTTATCAAGTACAACAATATTCTCGAAGGACTGGAAGTTAGACAGAAGGTCAGCAAGTGTGGTTTTGTCTGTCATACCGGTAAGGAAATCGTCCATCGTATAATCCGATTCATCGTCGAGTGTAAGCCCGCCAACCGTACCTATAGTAACTGTTATAGGTTGTGTGTAAAGCACATAGGATGTTCCGGCTGGATTAGTTGTTGTGTAACCAATCATAAAGCTTGCTGTACCTCCGACAGCTTTTGCTGTGACAATGCCGTTACTAACTGTGATGAGGTCATTACCTTCAAGTACTTTAATAAACATCTTGGAATCAGCAGTAATATCTTTTTCTGTTCCGCCATAGGTAAACGACTTGATTGAATAACTGCCTGTTGAGTTTCCTGAGAGTAATAACGAATTCTTATTCGCGCTGATAGTCTGCACTGTATTTTTTGTATATTGTGCATCGTTTGTGGTCAGACCGTCAATGCCATAAAAGAAATGAGTATTGAAAAGACTTATATTCCCTACAGTATATGTCCAAGGCCAAAGTGTAACACCTCTATCAATAGCTACATTAACATAATTCTTTGTAAAATTACCTGCATTAATGTTCATTGTCGAGTTTGCAGATTGGATACTTGTAAATAAAGTGTAGAATGAATTCAGCGAAGTAGTCATATCATTACAGGAAGCAGGAGCGCTTAATAAATATCCTGTTGACATAGTGGGCATTAATTGTTGTGTTTTGGTAAGTTGTGAAGCGGTAAAGCAGATTATAGATACTTTACTCTCCATATCGTATTGCTTTATTAAATCCACCATCGGCTGTACAATATTTGCGTCACCAGTTTTGATTTCGATGAATATCTTTGCACCGGTAGGCTTAACAGCTGCTAATAATTCTTCAAAAGTAGGAATTTTCTCATTGGGATAAGCGGTTTTATATGCGTCGTTATCACCCCAGAGATAATATTGCTTAAGTTGAGCAAGTGTCATTGCACCTACAGTGCCCGATCCATTTGTAGTGCGGTCTATTGTAGAGTCGTGCATGATTACAATCTTTTTGTCACTGGAAAACATGATATCTGTTTCAACTACATCCGCACCGTTTTCAATTGCTTTTAAATATGAAGAAAGTGAATTTTCCGGAGCCTGAGAAGGATTGCCTCTATGTCCGATTATAAATGAAGTCTTGGTCAATGTATTTGCTGCAATAAGTGTTGTAAGGGCTGTTTCAATAGCGGAAAAATCATCCGTTATAATTCCAGTTGCACCGCTTGTAATTAACTTGGCGGCTTCTGTGTCACCGTTAAGGCTCTCGTCCATTGCCCAAACGGTAATAGCGTTTGATTGAAGTTCATTTACATATTCTTTTACTGCCAGTCTGGCAGGAAGTATAGTGATAAGTGAGAGTGAACTGTTTACATCACCTCTGATATCAAGAAGTAATTCATCAGAAAGTTTTGTTCCTTCAATTGAAGAAAAATCAACAGCACCGCGTACGATAGTATATTGCTGTCTTGCATATTTAACTATGGTTGGATCAGAACTTATAAACAAAACATCAACAAACGAAGCCGCTTTTAAAGCAGTAACTAATGTATCTACTGTAGTCTTATCATTAACATAAAAGGCAGGTATAAATGAAAATTGTCCTTTTTTAGCCATTAAATCGGTTATCGTTGTTATTACTGTTCCATTCTTAGTTGTGAGGTTTGCACCGTTTGCGTACATAACAAGAGTTGCAGGTGCTTTAGTGCTGATATTATAATAACCTTGAAGCTCCTGTGCCGACTGTACCAGACCGATATTTGTAATATGATTAAGAGTATTTGTTGCTGGCTGTCTTACATCTGTAAGCACAGAAGCAGGTACCTCGGGTTTAACAGGTGTAGTTTCCTGGATAGATACCGTAATAGAATCCACAACGAATTTTGAGGAATTTGCCGTTAATCCGATACCGCCTTTAATGGTGGTTGATATCTTGGGCAGATCGTCAACATGAATAACTGTGTTACCGTCAATTTGATATTGAACTGTATTATCTTTAGCTAGTACGGAAAATGTATAATTCTTTGCAGGATTTACACTTTCGGTGTAACTTGCAGCTTGGTAATATGTCCAGGTACTGTTATATGATACACATTCAATACCACCTGTGGTTGAAGCAGGAGCTGCCATATTATTCCGTACGCACATATGATAATATGGAGTTCCGGTAGTTGCAGTTTTTGATGCACGGTAAATAATAGAGAACCATCTATCAGCATCGGTATTGTTTGTCTGTGTTCCGACAGTATCAATTCTGTAGTTGCCGAAATCGGAAAGCCAGGATGGAAGATAAATTCGAGGGTTTATTACGCCATTTAATCCGCTTATAGTCAGCTTGCCGTTAGCTATCGTATATACACCATTGGTAGTGTTGATTTTATTCCAATCGGCAATATCAGCTTCGCTGTCGAAATCTGCAGAATATATTACATATTTTGATTCGGTAGATAATTTGGCAACAACATAAATTGTCTTTGAAATAGATGCATTGGAAGATTTCTTTGCTATTAGAGCCTTTACGCCACCGGATGATGGAGTATATGTAGTAATTACGGTTGTACCGTTATACCAGGTTATATCTGCTGCTTCAAGTGTTGTGCCATCATCAAGTTCAACACTGTAATTTGACAACGTAACAGAAGTTCCTACTGTCGCTAAAATAGCAGGTTCTGCATTTTTGATTTGAGTTATTGTGGCTGCCTGAGCAGTTATTGCAGGAAATACACTCAACATTCCTACAAGCATAGTAATTATTAAAATTAAAGCAATACTCTTTGTTTTTTTCATTTTGCCTATCCTTTCAAAATTTAAATTTTTATTTAAATATTTTTTACTTAAATATTTTCAATATTATCTATAGCGTCAGCAATAACATTGTTAGCTATATCAAGTTCAAATTCCGCTTTTTCATAACTCACACCGGTCTTGGCCATTATAATACGTATCGCACGGTCTACTAGCTTTATGTTAGATGGAATCATATAAGCCATATAATTTCCTCTCACTCTGCCAAAACGAATCATAGCACCTGTTGAGAGCATGTTTAATATCATTTTTTGTGCTGTGCCTGCTTTCATTCTTGTAGAGCCGTTTATAACTTCTGGACCTACTTCGGCAATAATAGCATTTTCACACATCGATATAAGATCGGAATTCTTGTTGCAGGATACACACATTGTTTGGCAGCCTAATTGCTTTGCGTAATTAATCGCACCCTTAACACAGTTTGCCGAACCGCTTGCCGAGATAGCTATAAGTACATCCTTACCGTAAAAATTCTTTTCCTTTAATTGCTTGACAATACTTTCAAAGTCATCTTCTGCGTCCTCAATGGAATTATAAGCAGCCGTTGGTCCTCCTGCAAGAACACCTTGTACAACATCCGAGGAAACACCGAATGTAGGTGGGCACTCCGAAGCATCCAGCACTCCAAGTCTGCCGGAAGTGCCTGCCCCGACATAAAAAATTCTGCCTGAATTTTTTAAAGCGTCGGCCAGAATGTCAACACAAACAGCTATCTCGGGAAGTGCTTTTTCCACTGCAAATGCAACCGTTTTATCTTCGTCGTTGATACATTTTACTATTTCAATCGCACTCATTTTATCAATGTTTGCTGTGTTCTTATTAATTGATTCTGTTTGAAGATTATTAAAGTTTGTCATGATAAATGCTCCTTGTAATATTTAAGTAAAATCCATGTTAAGATGAATTTAAGAATACCACATATAAACAAAACTGTCAATGTAATTATAATTCCAAATACTCATTTTTTAGATATTTATCATCCATTTTTTATAGATCAGTTTAAAAGTGAAATAATATTGATTTTAATTAAAAAACTATTGCATTTTATAAAAATATATGATACAATGTATTAAAGTTAAGATGATTGAGAGTTTAAGAGTGGGTTTTTTCCCACTCTTAAGTTTTTTACTGTGTATATTTTACTTTAAACAAAATTGGAAAACCTAAATATATACTAATATAGAAGGGTAAATATTTTAAATGGCAAATAAAAAACAAAACGTAGCTTCACTTGTTCGTACGGCTGTTGAAAAACCGATTACGGATATGGGTTATATGCTTTGGGATGTCGCTTTTTACAAGGAAGGTGCAGAGCTTATTCTCGAGGTTTTGATCGATAAAAAAGGTGGAGTATCGATTGAAGACTGCAGCAGCGTAACTAGAGTTATCGATCCTATAATTGATACACTTGATCCAATTGAAGAAAGCTATAGCCTTATGGTTTCCAGTGCTGGCAGCGACAGGGTTTTAAATAATACAGAGCATATAAATATTGCAATCAACGAGAAGCTGTCTGTTATATTCAAATTATTTTCCGCTTTTGAAGGAAAAAAGGAATATTCCGGAAAAATTTTGAGTGTTGATGCTGAAGCAATTTTAATACAAACTGATAATATCGAAACTAAATTGCCCAGAAAACTGGTCTCCAGAATGACAGCGCTTTTTTACGATAACATTTAAAAATAAAATTAATTATATAGATATTGAAAGGATTGGTTAATAAAAATGAATAAGGAATTCTTCGATGCACTTGATATGCTCGAAAAAGAAAAAGGCATCCCAAAAGAATATATGATAGAACGTGTTGAGGCGGCTTTACTCTCTGCATATAAAAAGGACAGCGGCGGTAAAGAGAACGCTCGTGTTAAGCTCGACACCGTAAAAAAGGATGTTAAACTGTTTAGACAGCTCACTATAGTTGATGAGGTTGTCAACGAAAAAACAGAAATCTCACTTGAAGAAGCACTGAAGAAATCCAGAAAGTATGAAGTCGGAGATGTTTACGAACTCGAAATTAAGACAAAGAACTTTGGAAGAATAGCTGCACAGGCTGCAAAGCAGGTCATTATTCAAGGCATCCGTGAAGCGGAGAGAGGAATAATGATTAAGGAATACGAAGAAAAGAAGGAAGAGATTGTAAACGCTGTTGTTGTCCGTGTTGACCCGTCTACAGGAAATGTAACTCTTGAGATAGGTAAAAACGAAATGGTGCTTTTCCGTCACGAACAGATAGAAAGCGAGAACCTGCAGGTTGGCGACCGAATTAAAGTCTTTATTACCGAGATTAAGAAAGACACAAAAGGTCCCAGCGTTGTGCTTTCGAGAGTACATCCCGGTCTTGTTCGTAGACTTTTTGAACTTGAAGTACCCGAGATTAAAGAAGGTATTGTTGAAATAAAATCTATTGCACGTGAAGCGGGAAGCAGAACAAAAATCGCAGTTTTATCGAACGACCCGAATGTAGACCCGATCGGTGCCTGCATTGGTGCAAAAGGTTCAAGAAAAAACAATATTACCGCAGAGCTTTGCGGAGAGAAGATTGATATTATATCATACAGTGAGGTTAACGAGGAATTTATCAGTGCAGCGTTAGCTCCTGCAACGGTTGATTCGGTAAGCAAACTTCCCGATTCGGACAGAGCTTTCAGGGTAATTGTTGCAGATGACCAGCTTTCGCTTGCGATCGGCAAAGAAGGACAAAATGCTCGTCTTGCTGCAAAACTTACCGGTTTTAAAATTGATATCAAAAGCAAGAAAACGCTTGAACAATTAGCGTAAAAAGTGTTCTGTTAAGGGGGGGTAAAATTGGTAGAAAGAAAAAAGCCAACTCGAAAATGTATAGGCTGTAATGAGATGAAAGAAAAACTTTCGCTCCTTAGAATTGTCAAAGACAAAGATGGTGCCGTATTTATTGACCCTATCGGAAAAAAAGCAGGCAGAGGTGCTTATATTTGCAAGAATTTAAAGTGCTTTGAAGCGGCAAAAAAAGGACATAGGATAGAAAAAGCATTTGAATCCAAAATTCCTGAGGAAGTATACGAAAAATTAAAGGAACAACTTATAGGTATTGCGGAATAATTAACTTTTTTATTGTTTGAAAGGTATGGTTGCTTTTGTGAAAAAACTTTTGGGTGTATTGGGCCTTGCAAACAAGGCAGGTGCTTTGGAAGTCGGTACAAATAATGTGCTTAATTCTATTAAAAACGAAAAAGCTAAATTAGTTATTTTAGCAGCCGATATTTCCGAAAATACAAAAAAACTATTGACAGACAAGGCTAATTACCGCAATATAAAAATGCTTTCCTTACCTGTTTCCATGGAGGAGTTTGCACACGTTCTTGGAAAGAAAAGTACATCATCTGCCGCAATAACCAATGACAATTTTATTACTGCTTTAAATAAGCAGCTTCCAGATAATCCGTCGGACTAAATCAAAGGTTTGAAAATAAGTTTTCAAACATGGTTTTGTGCCTTTGAAAAATTTCTACGAAAGAGAGGATGTTTATTAATCGTATAACGATTTGAATAAAGATCGTTATAAACGAAAATAAACAATGGTTACAAATATGGAAAAATACCGAATAAATGCTCTTGCAAAGGATCTTGATATAAAAAGTAAGGATATCATTGATATCCTTACTGAAAACGGCCATCCGGGCAGAAGCCATATGACTTCGCTTGAGGAGGAGGAATTAAGCATAATATTTGAGGTTGTTACACAGAATAACCAAACCGATATAGCCGCTTTCTTCAAAATTTATGAAGATAAGAAAGCGGAGAAGAAAGCTACTGAACAAGAGGCTAAGAAAGCGGCTGCCGAGGAAATCCGCAAAAAGAGCGGAATATCTGCTGCTCCTGCTACACAGATGAAGCAGAAGCCTGTTCAGCAACAACCTCAGAAACAACGTGCCAGAGGTGAAGTACGTGTTGTTGACACCAGAGGCAGCGCAAGTGTTGATCTGGCAAAGTATGATGAAAAACTCGTAAAGTATGACACAGTTCTTCCCGAGTCTGCTCAAAATGTTAAACAGAAGATAAAAAAGAAAAATACCCGTGAATTCGGAAACGATAAAGGCAAAGGACCTAATCCACACGACAAGTTCCTCAGTAAAAAGCCTTTTGTAAAACCGAAGCCTGTTCAGCTTTGCATTACCGTTCCTGATGAAATTACTGTTGGCGAGCTTGCATCTCGTATGAAAACGCAAGCCGGTGAAGTTATTAAAAAGTTAATGGTAATGGGAATGATGGCATCGGTAAATCAATCTATCGATTATGATACCGCTTTCCTTGTTGCTGATGAATTCAAGATAAAGGTAACCAAGGAAGTTGTTGTAACTATTGAGGAAAAACTGTTTGACGAGAGCGAGGATAAAAAAGAAGATCTCGTTGAAAGAGCTCCTGTTGTCGTTGTTATGGGACACGTTGACCATGGCAAGACTTCGCTTTTGGACGCTATCAGAAACGCTCATGTAACAGCAGGCGAGGCAGGCGGAATTACACAGCATATCGGTGCGTACAGAGTTAAAGCACAAGAAAAAGAAGTTACCTTCCTTGACACACCCGGTCACGCAGCTTTTACCGCTATGCGTGCAAGAGGTGCAAACATCACTGATATCGCAGTGCTTGTTGTCGCAGCCGATGATGGAATAATGCCGCAAACAATTGAGGCAATCAACCATGCTAAGGCAGCAGGTGTTACAATAATTGTTGCAATAAATAAGATGGACCGTCCGGGTGCAGACCCCGAGAGAGTTAAGCAGGAGCTTACACAGTATGAGCTTGTTCCGGAGGAATGGGGCGGTGACACCATCTGTGTACCCGTATCTGCAATAAAAAAGACCGGTATAGATAAGCTGCTTGAAATGATTCTTCTTTCAGCAGAAATGCTTGAATTGAAAGCTAATCCCAACAGAGCAGCTAAGGGTGTTGTTATAGAAGCAAAGCTTGATAAAGGCAAGGGTGCTGTCGCAACCGTGCTTGTCCAGAACGGAACTCTCAAGAACGGTGATTACGTTATTGCAGGTACAACAGTCGGTCGTGTAAGAGTAATGACCAATGACAAGGGTGAGAAGGTTGAAGTAGCAGGTCCTTCCATACCTGTTGAGATAATGGGTCTTTCCGAAGTTCCTAACGCAGGTGACGTGTTTAATGCGGTTGCTGATGAGCGTATGGCTAAAGAGCTTGTTGAAAAGAGAAAGCATGACGAAAAGCAGGAACAGTTCAGCTCAGAAGCAAAAGTAAACCTTGAGGATCTGTTCAACCAAATCGGTACAGGAATTAAAACTCTTAATATAATTATTAAAGCAGATGTGCAAGGTTCGGCAGAGGCTGTCAAGCAAAGTCTTCTTAAGCTTACAAACGAAGAGGTTAAAATTAGCGTTATCCACAACGGTGTTGGTGCGATTACAGAGAGCGATGTTATGTTGGCTTCTGCATCAAACGCAATCATAGTTGGTTTTAATATTCGTCCTGATAAAAACGCTATGGATATTGCTGAACGTGACAAGGTTGATATACGCACTTATAGAATTATATACGAGTGTATTTCAGAGATTGAAGCTGCCATGAAGGGTATGCTTGCTCCTAAATTTAAAGAAGTTATTCTCGGTCGTGCAGAGGTGCGTCAAACCATACATGTTCCGAATATCGGTACTATAGCAGGTTGTTATGTTACCGACGGAAAGGTTTCAAGAAACGCAAATATCCGTGTCGTCCGTGACAGTGTGGTTATATATGAAGATAAGATAGGCTCTCTCAAGCGCTTTAAGGACGACGTTAAAGAGGTACTGCAGTCGTTTGAATGCGGTATCGGTCTTGAGAAGTTCAACGATATAAGGGTTGGCGATGTGCTTGAAGCGTTCGTCATGGAGGAAATAAAAAGATAATGGCAGGTTTTAGGCAGGATAAAATAAACGAGCAGGTCACAAAAGAACTGACAGACATTATTAGAAGTGTTAAGGACCCCAGAGTAAGCGGCAGCTTTATCAGTATTGTTCATGCGTCGGTTACAAAGGACCTTTCACTTGCAAGAGTATTCTATAGTGTTATAGGACCCGAAAGGGATGTTGAAAAAGGTATTGCTTCCGCTAACGGCTATATGAGAAAAGAACTGGCAGAGAGGCTTAATCTTCGCATCACTCCAAAGCTTGAGTTTATAAGAGATAATTCTGCGGAACATGCCATGAGTATTTCTAAGATATTAAAAGACATTGATATAGAAAAGGAAAACAGACCTGAAGAATAACAATGTTTTTGCATTTTATGTAACGACGAAAGGAATGATAAAAGTTGGATATCACTTTACACGAAACAGCAGAATTTCTGAAAGGAAAAGACAATTTTCTTATCCTTTCACACAGCAGTCCTGATGCCGATACAATCGGCTCCGCGGTTGCCCTTGTAGTCGGATTAAGAAGTCTGGGTAGAAATGCAGTTGCGATTTGTGATGAGAAGATGCCAAAAAAGCTTGCTTTTTTAGATACAGAGAGTTGTTTTGTGGATACTGAGCCTATGGGGATACAGACCTATATAAGTGTTGATACAGCCTCCGCTATTATGTTGGGCGGACTTATGGATAAGTATACTGTTAATCGTAGATTTGATCTGTCGATAGATCATCATATGGTAAACAGTATACCCTGCGAAAGGCGTTTGCTGCTTTCGAATTATTCCTCTTGCGGTGAGATTATATTTGAGCTGCTAAAAGAACTGGATGTCCAAATCAATCAATTTACTGCGTTACCGTTATACGGTGCAATGTCCTCTGACAGCGGAGGTTTTCGTTATTCTAGCACACGTCCTGATACTTTGAGAATAGCTGCTGAGTTGATGGAAACGGGCATAGATTTTGCGAAAATAAACCGTCTTTTATTTGATTCAAAAACACCCACTCAAATAGAAATTGAACGGATTGCCTATAATTCAATAGAAATGTTTTATGGTGGGAAACTCGCTGTTGTGACTATTACCAATGATGACCTTGCCAAGCTAAATTCAGACGAGCGAGATATAGACAGCGTCAATCAAATTCCAAGACAGATTGACGGAGTTGAAGTTTCTGCTGTAATTCGTCCTAAAGGTGATAAAGTAAAAGTGTCGCTTCGTTCAAACGAATATTTTAATGTTGCACAANNGAGAATTTTGGCGGTGGTGGCCATCACCATGCTGCAGGCTGCAGCTTTGATAAGGATATCAAGGAAGTTAAAAAAATAATAATTACTTCACTTGAAGGAAAATTTTAAGCAAATGGAATATAACGGTATTTTAAATATAGACAAACCCGAGGGAATTACTTCACATACCGCAGTTTCAAAGGCAAAACATATTTTAGGCGTTAAAAAAGCCGGGCACAGTGGTACGCTTGATCCGCTGGCAACCGGTGTTCTCCCAATAATGGTCGGCACTGCTGTAAAAGTGAGTGACTGGCTGACAGGACATGCCAAGAGATATTATGCAGGAATAAGGCTTGGTATTGAGACCGACAGTGAAGATAGTACGGGTACAGTTACTTCTTCTTTTAAAGGTACACTCCCCTCTTTTGAGGAGTTTAAAGCAGTTGCAGAGAGCTTTTTAGGTGTTATAAAGCAAATTCCGCCTATGTATTCCGCAATTAAAAAAGACGGGAAAAAGCTGGTGGATTTAGCACGTAAGGGTGTTGTAATCGAACGTGAACCCAGAGAAATTGAAATATATTCGATAAAGGTAATTAATGATGGTGGTAAGTACTTTTTGGATGTATCCTGCTCCAAAGGAACATATATCCGTACTCTCTGTGCAGATATTGGCAAAAAACTGGGATGCGGAGCAATTATGAGTTCTCTTCGCAGAACGGAAGTAGGAATTTTTAATATTAAGGACTCCATTTCACTTAATTCGTTATCGGAAATGTCACCGGAGGAAACCGCAACATTTTTAAAACCGGCAGAAAGTATTTTTTATAATTTAGAATCGATAGCCCTTCCCCCGTTTTTCGAGCAATTATTTAAAAACGGTGCACCTGTATTTATCCATAAATTAGGTCGAAACGATATAAAACAAGGTAGTTTATATCGTATTTGCGATTCAAACGGCTTTTTTGCACTGGGAGAAACAAGAATAATCGACGAACTTCTTGCAATAAAGGTAAAAAAGTTCTTTTAAGGCACTCTCTTTACAACAAAATAAGACAGTAAGATATGGTAGTATTATGTAACCATATCTTTTTTATTGGAGGGGAGAAAGTTTATGCATATATCATTCGGGGACAAGCAGATTCAATGCGGTCAATACAAGCGTAAAGATAGAATAATAATGTTATCAGTTTCCGATATTGCTCCAAATCCGCTTCAACCTCGTAAGAAATTTGATGAAGAAGAAATAACCTTTCTTGCCGAAAGTATAAAACAATTTGGTGTTATACAACCTATCGCGGTAAAGCTGCGTGAGGACGCTCCCTGTCTTCGGTTAAATAACGAGAAGTTATATGCTTCTACATATGAGATTATTGCAGGTGAACGCAGATGGCGTGCGGCACGACGACTTGGTATGAAGCGGATACCCTGCATTTTGTTCGAAACTGATAAATCCGGTTCGGCAATGCTTGCACTTGTGGAGAACATACAGCGTAAAGAGCTTGGCATGTTTGAGGAAGCAGCCGCTCTTCAAAATATACTCTTAATGACTGATATGACACAAAATGATCTTGCTAAAAAACTTTCGATAAGTCAATCTAATATCTCAAACAAACTGCGATTATTAAAACTTACTTCCGAAGAACGTTCTTTAGTTGTAGATACCTCCCTTACAGAGCGTCATGCAAGAGCTCTAATAAGAATAGATTCTGAACATACACGTCTTATACTTTTGAATCGTATAATAGAAAAAAATCTTTCGGCTTCAGATGCTGAAAAATTAGTAGATGAATATATTAAGGGTGATTTTGTAAAAGAAAAAATCAACCATAAGGTAACAAGAATCTGTGCAATCAAAGATATTCGTTTTTTCTTTAACACAATCGATCGTGCAGTTTCTCTTCTCGGCGATGCTGGTATAAATGCAAAAAGCGAAAAGGTTGAGTATGATGAATACCTAGAGGTTATAATAAAGGTAGCTAAACAAAAGAAATCGTGAATTATTGTATAATAAACAGCAAAATCCGGAGTAACGATACTCCGGATTTACTATTGATAAAATATAATTATTATTTCTTTTTCTTTGCTGCTACAACACCGATAACAATTAAAATTGCAACACCGGCAACGCAAAGAAGAATAATTGTTGTGGTATCAAGCCCATCATCATCTGTTGTCATAACCGACTCGTCATTATCTTGTGAGGATGCAGAGTCAACTTCCGATTCCAGTTCACTTGTGTCCTCAAATGGAGCTAGGCTTGTAATGTCTTCACTTGATGTTTCGTCAGCAGTTGATTCATCAGGTGATTCGTCGGTAATTTCTGGCTGTTCTATTGTGCAAATCGCTTTACCTTCTGTTGCTGTGGCAGTTTCGATATCGATACCTACAAGTTCAAAGTACATACCTGCTGTTACTGCTAAAGCTGCAACTTTTTGTTCACAGTTGGGGAATTCACTTTTTTTAGTTAAATCGCTTGTTGAAGAATGTATTGCTATAACAATATCACCTTCTTCAAATGTAAATGTTTGTATTGTTCCTGTAGGAGTAATCCCTGCTGTCTTTGCTACATAAACATTTTCGCCTACTTTGCTGCAGTGTATTACAACAGACCAGCCTGTGCTTGAAGCTGCAAGTGCTTCTTCGGAGGTAAGGATTAACCCCTTTTCCGCGGTAATTGTGGTGTCAACAGCAAGAATATCGAATTCATAACCGTTAGGGTCAACTTCACCTTCTGCGGAAACGAATACCGCTGATAAAGAGACAACAAGCGTTATAGCAAGAATAATCACTAATAGCTTTTTCATTAATTTCATCCTTTCAAATATTTATTATTTCTGCGTTAATTCTAGCATATATTGTTTTAAAGGTCAAGAGATATTTTATAGTATGTTTTATAACAAAAAAGAAAACAAGAGCGTATTGCTTAAATCAATACGCTCTATTTTTTATAAAATTTCTATTCTTTTACTGCATTTCTTTTCTTAATAATCACTGCAATTGCAACGATAGCAACTAATCCAATAATTCCGTATATAATTATATTTGTTTGAGAATCGTTTGTTTCAGGAATACTGTTTTCGCTGGAAGCAGCGTCGGATACCGTTGCAGAGCTTTCGGTAATCGCAGAAGAAGCATCTTCTGATACGACATCAGATACTGCTTCGGATGAGGTATCATCCACAGAGGAGGTATCATCTTCTTCACCGAAAACAACAATCAAGTCATCATTGTGGTTTGCTAAAACCTGTGCAGGAGTTAACTCAACCGAATAAAAACGCATTGCAAGAAATTCAGCTTCAAAGTTTTTAGCAGGATCGCTATGACCAAAAAATAATGAATCTGATTCACCTATACCCATTGCATTTAAACAATCTTTTTGATCAACCTGAGTACCATTAATATACATGGTCATTTTACCGCCAACCTTGTATGTGATAGCTATGGTCGAGTTCTTTAATAGATTTAACGCATCGGATGCGATAGGTCTATCAGCTGCGGCATTGGCATAAGCTTTAAACTCAAGAACATCTGTACCATTTCTGCGAAACCATGCCAATTTTTCTGTACCTGTATTATTTAATATTGTGTTGTAGGTAGTTCCTAATGATGTATAATCACCTATTACTAACTCAATAGTAAAACTTTGGCCGTTTACAACATCCTTAATTACCTCCGGGAAGTTAACTTGCATAGTATTAAGCAAAAATGCGTTCTGAGTAAAATAGTTATTAGAATCTGTAGTAATTCCGGTAATGTCATTTCCTTCACCGGATAAATCTTTCCATGTGGTAGCATCTGTGTCTTGTCCCGAACCTGTATTGTCGTTTCCAAGATATAGCGCTTCAAGACCCTCTGTTTCATATACAATGGATGTAGCGCCAAATGCAGAAAACGGAATACAAGCGGTTGCAATAATTATAATAACAATTATTACTGAAAGGTGTTTAAAAAACTTCTTTTTCATAATGTTTCTCCTTTTTGATTGATATTAATTCTTGTTGATTATTTAAACAACGAATGTATTATATCATAATGATTTCAAGAAATCAATATGATAAGAGAAATATATGAATATTTTTATCTTAATTTTATTTAAAATAAACGTTTTCTTTACATTATTTTATTCGTTTTTGCAATTCGTTATAAAATAAGTCCTCATCAAAAGGTAAATATACTTGTTTACCTAACCAAGCGGAAAGATGCATTGCGTTTGAAATCATTAATCCGTTAATACCTTCTTCACCACCAGCTGTAAGAGGTTCATCTCGAAGAATAGATGCCGCAAAGGCATTAAGCACACCCGAGTGTTGTAGTAATTTACCGTCAGTTTCCACAATGCGAAAATTTGTTTTAGGGCATCCAAAGATATCTGTGTTGTTTTTAGAAAATTCAGGTTCGCTTTCCTCGTTCTCCCAAAGTGAAAGAACTCCTTTTTCCGCAATTAATTTTCCTTTATCTAATGTAATTTCAAATCTGTTTGTACCGGGAGCGTCACCGGTTGAAGTTATAAAAACACCTGTAGCTCCGTTTTCGTACTCCACGTAAGCGGTAACATCATCCTCAACTTCAATGTCATGCCACTTACCGAACTGCATATGTGCATCAACCATGACAGGCATTCCGCATATCCACTGCCATAAATCAAGATTATGCGGACACTGATTCAATAACACACCGCCGCCTTCCCCTGCCCATGTAGCTCTCCACGAGCCCGAATTATAATATGCCTGAGGGCGATACCAATCGGTTATAATCCAATTTGTACGCCTTATCTGCCCAAGTGTTCCGCTTTTTACAAGCTCACGCATTTTACGGTAAACACAGTCTGTACGTTGATTAAACATCATACCGAACTTAACATTTGCACTTTTTGCCGCTTCGTTCATCTCGCGAACCTGTTTTGTATAGACACCTGCAGGCTTTTCTACCATAACATGCAGCCCTCTGCGGAAACATTCTATTGCAAACCTCGGATGATCATAATGTGGAACGGCAACAAGTACCGATTCCATCGATTTATTGTTAAAAAAATCGTCGGTATTATTGAACACCGCAATATCTGCACCAAGTTTTTCTTTCGCCCAAGTAAGGTTCTTTTCGTCCAGGTCGGCTGCTGCCACAATTTCAACCTCGGGGCAGTTACCTTCAATGACATTGAGTATATGGCGTTTTCCCATATTTCCAACACCGAGTATACCGAGCTTTATTTTGTTCAATTCTAAATACTCCTTTTTATTCTAGTCCAAATGATTTAAGATATTTATAACTGCGTTTTATACAATCAAACGGATTTTTTCCGTAACATTCATCCTGTTCAACCAAAAGGTATTCGCTTCCGGCTTCCTCACAGGCTTTTATAATGGAAGTAAAGTTCATATTGCCATCGCCTACACTTGCCATCTGTTGTTTATCTGTGTATGCCATATCTTTTAAATGAACGCATTTTACCCTACCTTTCAGCTTTTTTATCCAATATGCAGGGTCTCCGCCTGAATATTGCACCCAATAAGTATCAAGTATAAAGCCTAGCTCTGCGGGTGAAAAATCCTCTGTTATTCTTTCAATATAAAGTTTACCGTTACCGCTTTTGATAAATTCGTAAAAATGGTTATGGAACATAAAGCTGCTGCCAAGTGCAGCTATTCTTTTAGCTACAGGAAGAAAAGCGCTTACGAAGTTATTGTAATCCTCATCATTTTTCAATCCACCCGGAACGCTTCCGATTCCTATATTTTTACATCCGAATTTATTGTGAAAAGCAACCGTTTCTTCGGGAGCGGTTTTTATTTTTTCAGGATTAAAATGTGTAAGAACACAACGCAAACCATTCTCCTTTAGTTTTTTATTAAGCCAAATCGGGTCATAATCGCATGTCCCTGAAATCTGAACGGTCTTATAGCCCATGTCTGCTACTCTTGCAAGAGTTTGTTCCAAATCCTCTCGTGTTTTTGTATATTCACGCAGTGTATAAAGCTGTACACCCAGTACCATATCTACAATCCCTCTCTAATCAGTCTTTCTATGTTTCCGCATGAAATATCCTTGCATAATTTTTCGAAATCACCAATAAATTCACCGTTAACCACCCATCTGTTGACAACAGAACACAAAATCCGTCTGAAATAATCATGTCTAACATACGAGAGAAAGCTTCTGCTGTCGGTTAGCATTCCAAGGAATTTAGCTAAATGCATACTGTTTGATACCGTTTCAAGCGTTTGTTCAATACCTTTTTTATGATCATTAAACCACCAAGCCGCACCAATTCTTACATTTCTAAAACAACCTGCAGCGGATGCGAGTGGTTCCAGCATTATGGGATTTAAAGTATATAATATTGTTTGCGGTAAACCGCTATCTTTTGAGATTGCATCAAGAATTTTTATAATATGCTTAATTGGTATTATATCACCAATACAATCACCGCCGACATCAGCACCTCTTTCATTAAACAAATTGATGTTTGCGTTACGCTCAACAGCAAGATGCCACTGCATTACAATTCCGTTTTCCTTGTATAATTTGCCAAGAAAAAAATACATATTACCTAAAAACGAAAGAAATTCGCTTTCTGATATTTCTTTTCCCGCAAGCACGGAAGTAAATATTTTTTCGGCTTCTGTTTCGCTTGCTATTTCATCAGGGAAAAAGGGTATTCCAACATCAGAGAATTTACATCCTTGTTCTCTAAAAAATAAAAGTCTGCTTTTTATTGCTTCTTTTAATGTTGATAAGCTATCAATTTTTATATCGGTTATTTCGGAAAGTTTATTAATATAATTATTATAATCATTACTGCGAATTAAAAGCAGCTTGTCTGTTCGGAATGACGGTGAAACAGTAACTGGATAACCCTCTTTTCGCAAAGCAATGTGGAATTCAAGAGTATCGCATATATCGTCTGTTGATGCTATATATTTAACATTTGACTGTTCAATACATTTTCGGGGGGAGAGTTGTTTTATTTTTATTATTTGATTTGTTTTATTCCAGATTTCTTCGGCAGTTTTAATATTCAATGGCTCGTCAATGGCGAAAAACTGTTTTAATTCCATCTGCGTCCAGTGATAAAGCGGATTGTTGGCAGCAAGCTCAATAACCTCCGCATAGGCAAGAAATTTTTCCTTCCAGTCGGATTGACCTGTAATATTTTCTTCATCGATACCATATGCACGCATTAAACGCCATTTGTAATGATCGTGCCCCAGCCAGAGCTTTCCTATATTCTCGAAAGGTCTGTCCTCATAAATTTCTTGGGGTGATAAATGACAATGATAATCGTATATGGGTAAATATCTTATGCTTTCATATAACCTTTTTGCCGTTTCTGAATTTAATAAGTAATCGTTATTCATTAAAAAAATCCTCAAAATATTTTTGAATATGTTATTACAATATAAAAATAGTGGCTACGATTATAAAGACGCAGTCACATATATTTTATTTATACATGCAGGTCACGTTTATTAAAAGTAGTAATACCTATTATAAACAAAATTAATCCACTTGTAAACAAGCAGGCAATCATTATATAACCGTCTTTATCTCCGTTTATTAAGAGGTTGCTGTCAAAAAGTGTAAAGAAGGTTGCATACTTAAGATTTTCCAGCTTTTCGCCAACATTAGCAATTGATTGGAACAGATAGCAAAGTATTGTTATACCACCACCGAACAAGGTTGCTGATTTAACATCATTAAATACACAGGAGGAAAAAAAGCACAAACCACCGATAAAGAAATGCAGACAAAACAATCCTAGATTTAAAATCAGATAACCTTTAATATCAAGTTCATTTGGAAATAAGGCATGGCTTACTCCGATAGCAAGAAAAGTAGCATAAGCAACAAGAATAAAAATTCCGATTATAAGAGTAACCGCTTGAGTAAAGGCTATTCTAGTACGTTTGTTGGGTGACGCAAGCAGAAAAGACATAGAACCTCTGTCAACATGGCGGACTAAAAGGCTGTTAGCAGTTATGATTATAAAAATCATCGGAAAAATTAATAAAATAAAACCGTATAAATATGAAGCCAAAAAGCCGGTCAGGTCGGTTGCGCCGGCATTCATACCAACAAAAGCCATTAACTGTGGCATAGTCTTTGCAAATTGTTCCATAATACTGTTCATATCAGGATTATACATATACACCATTATGGAAACATACATAGTGATAACTGCACCGAAAATAACAAGCATTTTCCAGTTAGCTTTAATACCATTTTTTAATAATGATGTATTCATAATTTCTTCCCCCCATAGTAGTGCAAAAACACGTCCTCAAGGCTTTGGTTGACACTTTCAATATTTAAAACAGGATATTTATACATTGCTTCAATTAAGGGACGAATATCGTGTTTAATGGTTATCTTAACTTTATTTCCGTCAACTTCTCCCAAATCGGGAATTGTTGCCCAAAAAGCTGCCGCTTGTTCAAAATCGGGAAGAGTTATTACATATCGACGTATTTTCTGCTTTTTAAGCGTTTCTATCTCGTCAATAGCTGCCAGTTTGCCTTGCTTGATAATACCAACTCTTGAGCAGGTGCGTTCAACCTCCTCAAATAGATGAGAAGACATAAGAATGGTTTTACCCTTTTTCTTTTCCTCGTTTACAAGGTCGATAAAGGTATTCTGCATAAGTGGGTCAAGACCGCTGGTTGGTTCATCGAGTATATAAATATCAGCGTCACTCATAAAGGCACAGACGATTCCTACCTTTTGCTTTGTCCCTTTTGACATCTTCTTAAGCTTGCCGTTAGCATCAAGCTCAAAGCGGTCCATCAACAGCTTTGCTTTATTAATATTGTTCTGTTTGCGGAGTTCGGCATAAAACTTAATGAAGTTATACCCTGTCATATTATCAATGAATGCAATTTCACCTGGGATATAACCTACCTTTGCCTGTATTTTATCCCTCTCGGAAAAGCAATCCTTGCTATCTATAAGGCACTCGCCCTTCTGCGGCTTCAAAAAACCCATAAGATGACGTATTGCGGTTGTTTTTCCTGCACCGTTAGGACCGAGAAAACCGAAAACCTCGCCTTGTTCAACAGAAAAGCTAAGGTCGAAAACTCCTCGACCTCCACCATAATTTCTTGACAGTTTTTTTATCTCGATAACGCTCATATAAACCTCCGATCAAAACTTATCTTTAATGCTTATTGCATTAATGTACTTTTTATGATAGAAATTTGTTTTTTTATGGATTCATGTCCTGTACCACCCCATGAGTTGCGTTTGGAAACACAGGCTTCCAGTTCAATTGCGGAGTAAATATCTTCATCAAACAGCTCGGAAAAGCAGCGGTATTCGCTTATTGAAATTTCCTCAAGAGTTTTACCCTTTTCGATACAGTATGCAACTATTTCACCCATTATCTTATAAGCGGCACGGAAAGGCAATCCTTTTGAAACAAGATAATCTGCACCGTCGGTTGCATTTATAAATCCGCTTGCTGCGGCTTTACGCATATTTTCTTTGTTTACTCTTATTGTAGCAAGCATAGGTGCAAAGACAGCCAGAGCGTTCTTGACAGTATCAACACTGTCAAAAACAGCTTCCTTATCCTCCTGCATATCCTTGTTGTAAGCAAGCGGTAGTCCTTTTAACATCGTTAAAAGGGTGATAAGGTTTCCATATGCTCTTCCTGTCTTTCCTCTGACAAGCTCTGCAATATCAGCGTTCTTTTTTTGTGGCATTATTGATGAGCCGGTTGAAAAGCTGTCGTCCAGCTCGATATACTTAAACTCCCAGGAACACCAGAGGATAATCTCCTCCGAAAAGCGTGAGAGGTGCATCATTATAAGCGAAATAACAAAGGCAAGCTCAGTCGCAAAATCCCTGTCCGAAACACCGTCGAGACTGTTCTCGCAGATTCCGTTCATGCTTAATAGCTCTGAAACACGGATTCGATTTATATCAAAGCCTGTTCCCGAAAGTGCACAGGAACCGAGCGGAGAAACATTTATGCGTTTTTCGCAGTCTTTCAAGCGGTCAAGGTCACGTAAGAGCATAAAAGCAAAAGCTAGCAAATGCTGTGCGAAGGTTATAGGTTGTGCTCTTTGAAGATGAGTATATCCGCACATTACGGTATCAATATGCTTTTCGCTCAGTTCGATAATTACCTTAACAAGTTCTTTAATCAACAGCTCTATTTGTTTGCATTCGTTTCTCAAGTTTAAACGTAAATCAAGTGCAACCTGATCGTTCCGGCTTCTTGCTGTGTGCAGCCTTTTACCTGCGTCGCCAATCCGTGAGGTCAAAGTTCCCTCTATAAAGGAATGAATGTCCTCAAATTCTCCCTCAATAACAAGACTACCATCTTCAATTTCTGAGAGTATATTCATAAGTTCTTTTACAATCATTTTTCCGTCATCATTCGTGATTATTCCCTGCTCCGCAAGCATTGTTGCATGTGCAACCGAACCTTCTATATCTTGCCTGTACATCCGCATGTCAAAAGGTAGAGAGGTGTTAAAATCGTTTGCTTTATCATCCAAACGCTTTTTAAAGCGTCCTGTCCATAACTTATCCATCAGTCTTCAAATCCTTTATTTTATTGCAATATTTTAAATATTGTAGCACACTTTTTTATAAATTTCAATTATTAGGATATTATTTTCTGAATCTGCTGACCAAACTTTTTGAATATTCGGAATCAGGGTTCTTGCATTGTTCTTCTCTGTACAATTTAAAAAGCTCCTCGGTAGCAAGTGCAAGTTTTGTAACTGAAAATTCGTCCGTCTGCGGATAGCAATAATATGTATCGGTTAAGGTATTTAAATCAACACAATCACCATATTTTCCAAGATAGTTATATTCAATATGACATGCGTACATGCTTTTTACAGGAAATTTAATCTCGTAATGCTCACCCTGATAATTTCCGACAAGCTTAAAGCCGTTACTATTATGTGTTAAAAGGCCTTCACCGAGATTTATATGCCCTCTTGCATTAGGCAGTGAACGAACTATAACCTTTGATGAAAAGGAATACCTGCCTTCCTTTATCTCTTCCTTGACTTTATCTCTCTGCCATTCATACCAATCGGGAATATGCGTAAATTCCGTATCTCCTGATGAAGCAGATAGTTCACCGTATTCGCTCATTATCCAATTCTTTCCACAGGCTTTGCAGCGGATAATATTTTTAAAAGATTCGGTTTTATATTCTGTGTTGCAATTAGGGCATTTATAGAGTATTCTGTGCAGCCTTTTTGCTCTGTTTTTATATTTTATCTTTATATGATTATCACGCTGCCAGGCAAAATCATCATATACGAACTTTTCTTTTATACGTTTTGCAACCTCCTCGTTTGAAATTAACGCAGCTTCCTCGGCTGTAATAATCTGAGTCATTGTTGCTTCAAGCGGTTTTGCACCTCGACCGCCTGTATTCCAGAACGGTGAATTTACATGATGACCGTGCATGATAAGAGTAACTACCGGAACATTAAGGTAGGAAGTTATTCCGAACAATGCATCGGGTAAATCGGACGTTGTTCCACACAATGAATATCTTGCCTCAGGAAAAATTACTGCTATATCTTTATTTTTGACGACACGACGAAGTTGATATAGAAGCTGTACATCTGAGGTGAATTTTCGTTTACAGATACAGCCTGCTTGCCGCAGTAGCCATTCCCGTCCGATAAATCCGTCGATTGCAGCTATGTAATTTGCTCTATGTGGGAAAATGGCAGTGGTTGTTATCATCAAATCAAGAAAAGCGTTATGATTGCATAAAAGCAGATAAGGAGGTTTTAAACCCTCCATATTAACCTTTGTTATTGTATAGCGATGCAGCCATTTTGCAGGAAAGCAAGCAAGCCATCCAATAGGCATCAGGAAAGATCGCTGCCTTGTTGGTGGTTTTATCATATTAAATCGCTTAAACTCTTTTTGACCCATAGAACCTCCCCCTTCCGCTTTATTATACTGATATTTATATATAAAAGCAATAAAAAATACTCTGCAACATGGTTTTCTAAGAAAATAGCTGCAGAGCGTTTTTATATTATATTTTATTTACGGAATTTCCTCGACAACAGTCTCGGGAGGTAGATCAAGACATTGTGGATCTTTCATAATTGTTTTAAACAGCTTAAAAGCTGCCGCAAAATAATGACCGTCACAAATACGCTCGTCCGTTGTAAATTTATAATCCACATACTTGAACTGTTTTACACTTCCGTCAAGCTGAAGTTCATTTTTAGTGTATTTTGCTCCAAAGGCACAGAAAACCGGGATATTTCCAAAATCGTAAAGATGATGATAAACCGGAGGAATACCAAGCGAACCCATTGATGTAATCGCAAAGGAACCGTGAAAAGGACTTAATTTGGTCAGCGATCTTGGTATAAGTCCGAAATAATCAAGTAGGTTTAAAAGCCAGACAGTAAATTTTAAAAATAAACCGGGTATATAATTAAAAACCTTTGCCAGATTGTCAAATTCACTTTCTTCAGCTCTGCTTGCTTCAATAGCTTCAGTAATAATTTTATAAACCTGATCACTGGTAGCATCAATAGGGAAAAACAACTTTAATACAGTGTCCGGAGATTCTATCTTCATTTCTTTTTTTATGGTAAGCATTATTTCAACGCAATTTCTTGCAAAAATCTGTTGACCGCGTATAAAACGATTTAATGCAGGACGCTGAGAAAGAATTCTTATGTACGCAGCGATAAATAAATGCAGCATACCAAAGCCTTTAAGTCCCTGCTCTCGCTTTTTATATATAAACTCATCGCACTTACCAATTTCCAGCGAATCACCAAGGCTGTTTGATGCATCTTGTCTTGTTTTCATTATATATGGTGCAACCCTGCTTATCGGAGGTAGCGTTTTTATTCGCCGACCTTCTTTTTTTGTTTTTCTTTTTGTTCCCATAAAAATGACCTTTCCTTACTTAGCATCCCTAACATGAAATAGGATATCATAATATATCATTTTTTGCAACAAAATTTTTCTTTTTATTAATTATCTAAATATAAATATATAATTTATATTAGGATAATTATTTGTTAAATACTTGAAAATGATATTCAACCGTGATATAATAAAAAAGTTAAAAAATATCATATTCTGCTATTAGCATTACTTTATTTAATAATTGGAGGTATTTTTTTGAAAAAGTTTTTAAGCATGGCTATAACGCTCGTTTTTTTAAGCGCTTTTATCCTAACAGCTTGTAAAGACCCCAATGACGACAATTCCAAAGATTCGGCCGTATCAACAACCTCAGCAGACGGCAGGTGTGTTGCTGATATTCCTGAAAGAAATTATGAAGGAAGAACCTTTACTTTCTTAACTTGCGGCCCAAATGCATTACAAGAATCCGAGATAGTGTATAATACATACGACGACGGCAAAGAAGAAAAATTATCTGAAGTTGTTAATGATGCGATTAAAACTAGAAATAATGCTGTTGAGCAATTATTAAACATTAAGATTGAAGAACAGTATATTTTTGATACTGCTGGTCGTAATAATGGTTTATTCTATAATAAAATAAGAACAGATATTCAGGCAGGTTCAGGCGATTATTATGTTGTTGCTCCCTGTATTTATGATGGTGCTACGCTTGCTGCCGGCGGTTCTCTGTATGATCTTCTTAGCGATATTCCTTATTTAAATATGGAACAACTCTGGTGGGATCAGACCTTTAATGAGGAGCTGACAATAAATAACAGTCTATATTTTACTGTAGGCGATTTAGGTTATGTAAATAAATCCGCAACTGCCGTACTTATATTTAATAAAGCTCTTATTGCAAAATATAATCTTGAGAATCCATATGAACTTGTTGATAATATGGAATGGACTATGGATAAGGTTTTCGGAATGGCAAAAACAATCAGCAATGATGATAATCAGGATGGAAAAATTGATTATAAAGACAGCATGGGCTGGTCGGGACAATTGGACGATATGTGGAGCCTTTTTTACGGTTCCGGTGAGAAAATAGCAGCTATTGGTTCAGACGGATACCCTGAGCTTACTATGTATAATGAACGTTCGGTTAATGTACTTGATAAAATGCTTGGCCTTGTTCAAGACAAGCAGCATTATATAAGCGCTAACGATTATTTTAGTGAAGCAAAATGGCCAACTGGATTAACAGTACAGCCTTTTGTAGCAGGCAGATGTCTGTTCTTCGGTGCAGGAATAAATTGCACAGATTACCTTGATAATATGTCAGACGACTTTGGTATAGTTCCAGTTCCGCTTTATGATGAAAACCAGGATGAATACCACTCCCTTATTAATCCATGGGTAAGCACCTGCTTTGCTGTTCCGGTTTCGGTGGCTGAAGAGGATTTGGAATTTGTCGGTATAGTACTTGAGGCAATAGGTGCTGAAAGCAGAAACTATGTTTACCCAGCTTATTATGAGGTTGCTCTTAAATACCAGAAAACAAGAGATGATGAATCTACAAGAATGCTAGATAAAATATTTGAGTCCCGCGGATGTGACCTTGGAATGATTTATAAATGGGGCCAGTTAGATAGTTTACTGCATCAACTTGCTGCACAGGAACCCGGCACCTTTGCTTCATCATATGAATCTAAAAAAGATGCAGCACAGACAGCACTTGAAACCACGAATAATTATTATAAGCAATTAGATTAAAAACATATAATCAAAACAGGTTGCAAAAGCAGCCTGTTTTTTCTGCTTTTTTTCAGAATTATTCAAGGTTGAGTTTAATCCGAATATTATCCTCGCGTATGAACCAACCGGAAATCTTGATGTTGAAACACAAGAAGAAATAATGTTTATTTTACGGCAGCTTGCCATTGAGGGAAAATGTATAATTCTTGTTACTCACTCACCTACGGTTGCAAATGGAGCGTATATCGTTTACGAACTTAAAAAAGCTGTGTAAATAACCAAATAAAAATATAAAATTTAAGCGTGCCGCAATTTTTATGCGGCACGCCTTTTTTATTCATATATTAAATTTGGCTGTAATTTAAGTAAATCGGGCAGATATTTTTCTACCTCAAGCTGAGTGAGTGCATCTTCACGTAATATTTCCTCATCATGCTCCAGATATTTCTCGGGCATACGGAAGTAATTCAACCGCCAGCGGGGCATTATAGGCATTGATGATAGTATATGCTCCAAGCCTTCAATAGTAAGTCCTGGATAAAGAGTTGTTCTGATCTCATATGGTACCTTAGACTCGTCCAGAATATCCACAGTTTCCGTAGCCTTTAAAAAGCCATCACTACCACAAACTGTAGGATATTCAAACAATGTTGCTTTTATATCAATAGCTGAATAATCAAGAAGGTTACCGTCGCACAATTCTTTTACTTTCTTGGGGTTTTGACCGTTAGTGTCGAGCTTGATCTTATAATCGAGCTTTTTAATTTCGGATATAAATTCACCTAAATCTTTTTGCAATGTAGGCTCACCGCCACTGATTACAACACCGTCTAAAAGTCCTTTGCGTTTTTTCAAAAAACTCCATACACTTTCGTCATCAAGACTTTTGCCAAAAGTATAAATTAAATCTCGGTTATGGCAGTAAAAACAGTTCAGATCACATCCCCGGCAAAAAAGCACACAGCTTAATACGCCGGGAAAGTCGATTGTACTGGTTTTTTGAATTCCGCCGATAATCATTTACAAAGCTCAGCCTGCCTTATAACATATTTGCGTCTATCATTGTATTCCTCACGTTTTGCCTTATTAAAGTTCTGAACCGGTCTGAGGTATCCAACAACTCTGCTCCAGACTTCCGTATCTGTTCCGCATTGAGGGCATTTATATTCTTCGCCGCTTATATAACCATGTTCGGAACAAACCGAGAAGGTCGGAGTAAGTGTTATATATGGTAACTTATAATTCGTGAAAGCCTTTTTAAGAAGCTGTTTTGCTATTTCGATATCTTTTATTCGCTCTCCAAGATACAAGTGAAGAACCGTTCCGCCTGTATACTTGCATTGCAGCTCATCCTGCAAATCGAGTGTCTCAAAAATATCATCGGTATAGCCTACAGGGAGCTGAGAGGAATTTGTGTAATACGGAACCTCATCGCCTGCTGTGATTATATCGCGGTATTTTTCCTTGTCAAGTCTTGCAAGGCTGTAGCTTGTACCCTCTGCAGGAGTTGCCTCAAGGTTATATACATGTCCTGTCTCCTCCTGGAAGCCGGTAATAACATCACGCATATAGTCAAGTGTATCACAAGCAAACTTCTGTCCATCAACAGTAGTTATATCCTTGTCTTTTCCGAGGAAGTTTACACAAGCCTCGTTCATTCCGATAAGTCCTATTGTATTGAAGTGATTAAACCAATAACTGCCTGTGCGCTCCTTAACATTCTCAAGGTAGTGTGCAGAATACGGATACATGCCCTTTTCGGTTTGTACTTCAATGGTCTTACGTTTAATTTCAAGGCTTTCCTTTGCAATCTCCATTAACCTGGACAAACGCTTTTTGAAATCTTCTTCATCTTTTGCAAGATAAGCGATACGCGGTAGATTAATTGTAACAACACCGATAGACCCTGTCAGTGGATTTGAGCCGAATAATCCACCGCCCCTCTTGCGAAGCTCGCCTATATTGAGTCTTAAGCGGCAGCACATAGAGAGCGCATCTTCGGGCGAAAGATCACTGCTTACATAGTTTGAGAAATTAGGAATACCGTATTTGCAAGTGATCTCCATAAATTTATTTATAACAGGGCTGTTCCAGTCAAAATCTTTTGTTACGTTTATTGTGGGAATCGGGAAGGTGAACACACGTCCCTTTTTATCGCCCTCCATCATAACCTCACAGAAAGCAAGGTTAAGCATATCCATCTCCGCCTGGAATTCGCCATAGGTTTCATTCATAGTCTTTCCACCGATGACAACCGGCTGGTCTTTTAAAGTATGCGGCGGTTTGATATCAAATGTAAGGTTGGAGAATGGACATTGGAAACCAACTCTGGTCGGAACATTAAGGTTAAAAATAAACTCCTGTAATGCCTGCTTGACTGTCTTAAATTCCAGCTTATCGTATCTGATAAAAGGAGCACAATAGGTGTCAAAGCTGCTCCACGCTTGTGCGCCTGCACTCTCTCCCTGTGTGGTAAAGGTAGAATTAACTATCTGACCTAGGAAGCTGCGGAAATGTTTTGCAGGGGAGGATTCAACTTTTCCGGGTACTCCGCCAAA
This sequence comes from Clostridiales bacterium, assembly GCA_003452915.1. GTDB lineage: Bacteria > Bacillota > Clostridia > Oscillospirales > CAG-382 > UBA1049. Next base: position 53,127 of record DMMZ01000053.1, read on the forward strand.
GCCGTTTACAAGCAACTGCTTAAGGTCCCAGCCTGCGCAATATGGACCGAAGAAGCCAAGGTCGTGCAGATGCAAATCACCCGAAACATGAGCGTTGCGTATCTCATCGGGATAAATCTCGTGCAGCCAGTATTGTTTTGTAAAAGTCTCGCGGATATAGTTGTTCATTCCGTTTATAGATTTTTGTGCATTGGCATTCTCTTTTATACGCCAGTCATTGTCGCCGAGATAATTCTTGAACATATCTATGGTAGCACCGATCAAAGCATTTGTCTGCCTTGCTCCGTGACGCTTTTCTCTATAAAGTATATATGCCTTTGCAGTCTTCGCTTTGCCGTTTTCGATAAGAACCTTTTCTACTAAATCCTGTATAGCTTCTACATCAGCTATCTGATCACTGTATAGCTGTTCTGCCAATTTTACAACCTGTGCAGATAGCTCCTCGGACATATTCCAGTCGTTACCGCCTACCGCATTAGCTGCTTTAAAAATTGCTCTTGTTATTTTCTCCGGGTAAAACGGTACTAAACTGCCGTCACGCTTTCTTATATTGGTAATCATGTCTTTCTTCCTCTCTTCTAACCCAAGATGTTCATTTTTTCCTTACTGTTGATTTTTTGGGTGCAACGCAATTATACTATATATTGTGGTGGAATGCAATACGTGATCTATATATTGTTGCACAAAAGATGTAAACAATGTATGAACATTAGGGGCTAAAATTAGAGAGAATAGTGTCGCAATTAAATACACATTGAATTTTTTTGTCACTTTATTCGTTATTTTATACAAATTTAATCAAATAATTCATGCATCGGCTCGGTCTATATCAACCACAGTATATAGTGTTTTATCCATTTTACACACAAGTGAAGAAACCTCTTCGTTCAAGGTTTTATCGCTCTTTTTTATATCAAAAGGAACAACAATATCGAATATAATATTAGTATGTGTATGACCTACAACCATTCGAAAATCGTGTATAGTTATACGGTTGTCTATGCTTTTTACCAGTTCTTCAATTCTCGCTTTTGTTTCAAGTGTTTTCGGATCATTAGTTGAGATAGGGTCCATGTGGATTACCGATTGACATTCAAGCCTGATAAGCAGCATTTTCTCTATATTATCAATAATATCGTGCATGACCAAAATATCAGATTCGACTGGGATCTCTGCGTGTAAGGAAATCATACGCCTGCCCGGTCCGTAGTCATGTACAATAAGATCGTGCAATCCCACTATTTCGGGAAATGATAAAACAATCTGTTCTATTTCCTGTACAAACTTTGGTTCGGGCGGTTGCCCTAACAACGGACTGACTGTCTCTTTAACAGAGCTGTACCCCGTGTACAAAATAAACAAAGCAACAAGAACACCGAACCAGCCGTCGGTATTTATATCGGTAAAATATGTAAAGGTCATGGAAATTAAAACAGAGGTTGTTGCTATACAATCGCTCAGGCTGTCTCTTGCAACCGCTTTCATTGCTGACGAACTTATTTTTTTACCAATTTTATTATTATAAAAAGCCATATAAGATTTAAAAGCTATCGAAATAAAAAGAACGATAAAGGTAATACCAGACAACTTTACCTCTGTTGGATTTATGATTTTTTCAACGGATGATTTAAATAATTCAATTCCGACTAAAAGAATTATCATCGAAACAATCAAGCCCGATATGTATTCAATGCGTCCATGTCCGAAAGGATGATGAATATCAGGTTTTTGCCCCGAAAGTTTAAAACCGACTGCGGTAACTACCGAGCTTCCGGCATCTGAAAGGTTGTTAAATGCATCTGCGGTGATCGCTATCGAACCGCTTAACATTCCGGCAATCAGCTTACCTGCGAATAAAATAATATTAAAAATTATTCCCAATATACCGCATAAAATACCGTATTTTTGCCTGACATTAGCTGAAGTAAACGATTTGTAATTCTTAATTAATGCTTTTGCAAGAAGACCTACCAAAAAACTCACCTCAATTTTTTATTAAAACAAAAGTATTGATGTTTACACCAGTTATATTGTCGGCATTACATTTCCGCCACATACAGGAATATATGCACCCGTTATAAAGCTTGCGAGATCGGAGGCCAAAAAAGCCACAACATTGGCAATTTCCTGATCGGTTCCCCTTCGTTTTAACGGTACTTTTTCGCAATATTCCTTGCTGTATTCTGTTCCCCACTGCCTGTCGTTATCAGATATAGTCCAGCCAGGTGCAACCTGATTTACTGTTATATTATATTCTCCGATTTCCTTTGCTAAAATACGCATAACACCATCCATCCCTCTTTTTGCGGCAACATAAGCCGATTGAGTAGGGAAATTCATCATTGAACATTCTGTATTAATTCCAATAAACCTACCTGTGTTTTTTTCAATCATAGGCTGAACAAATGCCTTTGCCATATATACATTTTGCATTACACAGGATTTAAACTGACTTTCATAATCTTCTGCCGCCTGTTCAAGCACTGTTGTCCATCTGTATTGAATTACAGCGTTGTCAACTATAATGTCTGGTAAAGTAAACTCTGAGGTAATCTTTTCCTTCATTTGTATAATAGAATTAAAATCGGTAATATCCGCTTGCACAATAAAAGCGCGTCTGCCTATTTTTTCTATTTCACTATATAATTCTTTTGCTTTTTCTATGTTATTATGATAATGAATAATTATATTCGCACCGCATTCTGCAAGTGTGCGTACCATAACTCTGCCCAATTGTCCTGTTGCACCTGTAATAAGTGCTGTTTTATTTGACAAATCAATTTTCATATTTTTTCTCTTTTCTTTCTTTAAAAACGTCTTTTGCAAAAAGATTTTATTATTCCATACATTTTATCACTGTTTACTATATAGCTTGAATGGCTTTCTTTCGGTAGAATTAATAATTCGCTTTCTGTGATATTTTCAGCAATCATCTTCGTATGAATATCTTTAATCATATCGTTTTGTCCTGCAGTAATCAGGACAGGAACTTTTATTTTCTTCAACTCTGAATTTTCTATGTTAGGTTGAGTGAGCATAATACGGTATAAATGTGACTTTGTGAAGAAATAAATTAATCTGAATAGATAACGATAAATAATCTTGATTCCAGACGGAGCGATATTTACTCCGCTTACAATCAAGTTAGATAACAGTTCGGGGTATTTTATTGCAATTATCAATCCGATAATTCCACCATCGCTAAAACCATACAAAATCGGTTTTTGCAGTTCAAGCGTTTTTATAAAACCGACTATATCTTCCGCCATAACATTGTAATCAAGTTCCTTTACCACGCTGCTTTTACCGTGTCCGCGGCTGTCAATTGAATAAACAATATAATCTTTTGATAATTTATCGCATAACGCATCAAAAATCACATTGGATTCTCCGTTGCCGTGTAAAAGGAGGAGCGGTCTACCTTTTCCTCTTTTTTTATAAAACAATTCTATTCCGTTTGTACTGCAATAATTTTCGGTCATAGATGCTCCTGCCTTTTACTTGTAAAGGCTCTTAAGGTTCATATCACTAACTATATAAATAACATAATCAACATCAAGATTTGTGAACCTTTCCTTATCAAACGTAAAATCCCACATCGCAAGCATAGTAGTGGTTGCGCAACGTTCGGCAATAAAATCAAACATCATTATCGAATATGAGTCTCGCATAATTATGATGTTAGGTTTTTCCTCTTGTTCAGAATTAACAAAGGTATGCTCTTTTGTCGGCTCTTCCGCAATAATCGTGGAATCTCCGCTCTTATACTTCAATATATTGACAGGTGTTTCAAAAGTCAGATTAGAATAGGTTGAGGTTTCATAGAGTTTTGATACATCCATCCCAAGATCAAAGTATAAGTCTCCGACCTGATGACTTTCGTTTGCAAAACCAAAATCTTCTATCGGACGCGGAGAACTAGCCGGAAAGCTCTGAGAAATATAATCAAAAAGCTCGTCATAAGCAAAATAAGCTGCATATTCTGTCCAATGGCTGTCTGTATTGTGATATATAAAGAATTCGTCGTTCTTGTGCTGTTCTAAAATAGGTTTCATGTCAATCACTTTTGCACCTGCTGCAGCTAGTAAAGCGGCTGACTGGTCATGCAGGGATTGTGTATCGGGAATCTGCCCAAGTTTTTCGGGCATATATTCGCTGTAAATTTCGTTAGGATTAGGTACAAGTATATAAATAGGAGTAGCACCCAGATTCTCGTCAAGCCAATTTACTCGCTCGGAAATACGTTTTTTTGCAAGATTCTCTTCCTCGGTATTTAAAACATCTTTTCTGTAATAGTTATCTGACGTGTTGCTAAAAAATAAATGAAAATCTTTTCCAACCCACACCCAATCGGAAATACCTTTATCCGGAGTTCTAAAATATGCTTGGTCTGTAGTGGGGTCACTCAATGCTTTCCTGTCACTTTTAGCACATAAAGATACTTCCATCGGACTGTTTTTACGTGCTACCGAAAGCTCTAAGATAAAGCTGCCGTAATGTGACTTGGTGGTATGTATAACTTTATTTTCATAAAGAACATATATTGTCGCACCCTCTTCACATGTGCCGGAAAAAATAACTCTTCCATCATCTACGGTTCGTGCTTCAACAATAACAGGAGCATCGGTTTTTTCATCATATTCGCTTCCTGTAAGTGAGGAAATATCTATCGAGAGTGTACCTATATTGTCCGAATTATCACATGAGGCAAGTATAACGGTAAAAATAAGTGTAATAATTAATAAATATAAGTTATATTTCAAGAATTTGCTCTTCATATTTTTGCCCTCGATTATAAATCTACTTGACTATTTTTTTAAGTATAGCACAAATTGGCAGTATAATCAATAAAAATGATTACAACAAAAAAGGACTATAAGAAATCTCCTTAGTCCTTTTGATATTATTATCGATTATTTTTATTCGTAGTATTTATCCACTCATATAACACTGACAAATTGCCTATACGTTCGCCGCCCATTGCGAACTTAATTGCAGGCTCGCCTGTGTTCGGGTCAACAATTCCTATACATAGCTTAAGATTTTTATCGGATAAATTCTCAAGGCTGAAACCAGAATAGGTCCTGATAGTTTTACCTGAAGTCAGCCTGGTAAGTTCTATATCAATCTCTTTTTTTTGGGTGATATTATTGTTCTCGTCCAAGAGATAAAGGTAAGCGTCCCAATCCCAATATATAGGTGCAACACCGTCGTTTGTCCAGTCGAGAGAAACTTTAAGAACTTTACCGTTAAAGCTGGAATTTATTTTTGCTTTATTGATACGGAAACGATAGCCTAAATTGTTTAGGACTGTGCCTATTCCTTCTCCGTAACTATCCTTTTCCGGCATTTTTGGTCCGATAAAGGACATATGAGAGCTTCTTACCAGCTCGATTGTCTCGTCAAGATGGTATTTTAACAGCCAATCCATTGTAACAGAACTCGTGAACTCGCCGCCTACTGCTGCGGTATTCCAAACCTCAGGCACTGGAACGATTGCAAATTTCTCACCTGTCTGCGTATATTCTCCGCCTTTATTTATCCAGTCCAGCCATTCGGCAGTTGCATCTGCATCGCCTGTCATATCGTTAAAAACACCTAAACCATAAGTTTTTACTGGAGTAAATGACCTTCGCATCATAATTTGAGCGTTTGGAAAAGCGGTTAAATAGGGTTTTATATATAAGTCGCGTATTGCTTCATCGGGCATTTCCTCGATGCCGCTTTCGTAATTTACATGCCATTCTCCCCAATGACCAAGGCTTCCAAGCTCTACATATGCAAAGAAATCATCCTTGCCGTAATATTCTCCGATAGCTTTTATTGCCTTTTCGTGCGCTTTTATAATTATCTCGTTTTCATAATCAGGAGAGAAACCTTTCCCGTAGGAGTTGTCATAAACATCCCCGTCACCATCAATCTTATCATATAACCAATCGGGAATATCAATATGTTTTTTATCGCCTGGCTTGTCTAAAACAAAGCGAAAAACAACACGCTTACCTTGTTCACGCCACATATCAAGCTGGTTGCTTTCGTCTATACCAGCAAAGTCATATACGCCCTCCTCGGGCTCAAGCTCACGCCAGGTAACATCAACATAAACAAGAGAATATTTCTCTGCTACGGACGTATATTCCGCAATCGGAGCATAACCAATCAAGGGGTTGACAATAACCTCATTACTTTTTTCAAATGTAACAGTTTTGTTCCATTTTGAACCGAAAAGTATAAGGTTTAAAGAGCCACCCGCAATCAACATTGTTATCATATATATAATTAATTTATAAAACTTCATTTATCCGTGATACTCGCCGTCGTATTGTACAAGAGTTACATCCTGTACATTTTCGACCATGCGGATTCTATCAACAAAAGCCAAATTATCTCCTTTTGAAAAAACTTCTATCGCCATTTCTGCTGCATCCTTACGTATTGTCTTGGATTTTATTCGGAACTTTACATTTCCCATTGCTCTTCTGACCATATCACCTGTATATTCACCGATATAATGAATAACAACTATGTAAACCTGACCACTAACCGCACGACGATTGAAAATAAAGAGCGTTAATACCATGATAATAGCTGCTGTACCTGCAAGAGGATACATCTTTGCTCCTACAGTAATTCCGGAGGTTATTGCCCAGAAAAGATATAAAAGGTCCATAGGTTCTTTTATTGCTGTGCGGTAACGTACTATAGATAATGCACCGATCATGCCCAGAGAAATGACTATGTTTGAACTGATAGCAATTGTTACCATACAGGTCATGACCGTCATACCAACCAGCGTTATCGAAAAAGTACGGCTGTATACAACGCCTCTGAAGAACTTTGAATAGATAAAGCTGACAAATAAGCCCATCAACAGTGCTGCACCCAACGATATTAAAATAATAACGAAATTCTCCCATGAAAAAGTCTGCTGAAATATCTCATTCTCTAATATTGATTTTTTTATAAAATCCTGTACGCTCATAAAATGCTTTCCTTTCATTGCTTATTAAATAATTAAGTATATTTGATATCGGTATTATGATAATATATAATTTGTTTTCTCGCAGCAAAGCACATATTTTGATACAGCTGATAGCTCGGCTGCTCTTGACGGAAGTGCTTTTCTTATCATTTGTGGTAAAAGTTCCGTAAATTTTACTTCCATAACTAATTTATCGGGATCGAGAACACTTAAAGTCGGAAGTTTTGGATCAAAAAGTGCAAATTCCAAAGAGCTTGCTCTTACATCGGTGTCAAAAGTAATTCTCACGTCACCGACAGCAAATATGAACGGTTCTCTTTCATAATCAACAATTACCCTCGGACGCATTATGTTTGATACACATTGAATATAAAATTCTCTGCAAATTTTATTTTCATGTTTTAGAAGAAATCCATAATCACCGACCAAGATTTTTTCTGTTTCCTCTCGGGTGAGTCGCGCATTCTGTTTGTTTATGTAATTGCCTTGTTTTATCTTTTTTTCCAAGTTTATTACGCTGTCACTGTCATCATAAATTCTAATCCTGAATTTACTTCTGCTTGTTACTCCCATAAGCTTTTCCTCATAAGAGCTGTTCCAGTAATCATCGAAATATAGGCTTCGGATTTTATAAAAACCATTTTTTGCATGAGTATCTTTTTGTATTAAACCACCCAGTCTGGTTTTTATTATTTCCTTATCACCATAATTTATCAGATATTTTAACTCGTGTCGGAAAACAGGTCTGTCGTTGTTATTTTCAGTTATAATACCTGACCACTCCTTTCGTAATACTACTTCTCTTAAGAAACAGTAAGAAAAATTCTTCAAAAAAGTCCATTAATCAAAGACTTTTCCTCGAATTTATCATTGTTTCTAATTTGAATTAGTGTAAGATGTACAATTAACTAACTGTCTATACTACCATCCGGCTGAATATAAAATACATATATACCGTAGTGTTTAATATTCTCTGAAATATAATAATCCATTGCGTATTGTTCTTTACCTGATTCGTTTATTGTCTTAACACGGATAAAATACTGTCCCATCGGTAAAATATCGGTATATGCAATCGGAATATCAAGATTTTCATATGATTCTATAATATCTGTAAAATCTAAATCTCTGGCAATTTCTACGTTATATTTAACATTTTCACCATCAAAGTCGAAGGATATACCCCAAGTATACTTTATTTTTACTCCATCAATAGTAGGTCTGTCTATATAAAAAGGCATCGAACGTTCGATACTTTCTTTGTATAAATAATAATTATAATCAATTTCGCCCAGCATTGCCTCAAATAAACCATCGAATCTATCCTCGGTTACTTCGGTATGCATAATGTCAGGCATGGTATATAAAAAACTTTTTACGGTTGGTTTATATAGGTTAATAAGTTCGGATATTCTCTCTTTGCTAAGGTATTCTTTTATTTCTTTCATTTTATCATTGAGTATATTACGATATTTGGCGTTAGATAGAATTCTCTGGTGCAAAATACAGCCCCAATAATTACTTACTCCGATTTCATGACCATAATCATTGTAAAAACTCTGATATTCTGCCATGGTCCTTGAAAAAGCTCCGTCATTATCCCAAGGAATAATATAAAATTTATCAGAATTCAAAGGACTGTAAAGATAGAAGTTTCGGTTTATAGTATCAATGTTTCCTGTAAGGATATTATATGCCATCCATGTAAAGAAGTTATCCTCATCAAAATATTTGCTGAAGACAGTTTCGATATCAAGAGAATAATTATTGAGGTCGTCAAGCATTGCAATAAGTTTTGTGTGGTCGTCACTGCCTTTTATCTCGAGAATTTTTTCGAAAGCTGCTTTATCATAATCGGGGTCACTGGTAAGCTTTATTGAATCTTTATAACGCATAAACTCAAACATCTCAGCCTTGTAAAACTGACCGTTCTCGTCAAGTCCGTGATTTCGAAGATATGCAGCATTAAATTGTTCTACCTGAGTGAAAAGACCATAGTCCACATACCCAGTAGTTGCGGCATCGCTTCCGGTTTCGTCCTTGACATAAAGATGCACAAACTGGGTACGGGCACTTATCATGCCTGGAATATCTTTCATAAGGTCGTAGCCTAATTTGTTTAAAACTCGAGATTCGTCATAAGGATGCTTGTTAAGTGCAATTGTTCTCTGCTCGCGCCATGTGCCTTTATCTCTTTTAATTTCAATCTTATAAGATTTCTGTGCTGCTTTTGAGGTTGTATTACCTCTTACTTGAACAACTGCGTTCGGAACTGTAACACCGTAACCAAACTCGCCCATCGCGGGACCGTTCTCATCGCCAATCTTAAGAATCCCTTCTACAGCATAACGCTCTACACCCAATGTTTCGTAATCAAATATTGAATAGTTGTTTACTTCTGTCCAATTATGATTAGTGTTTTCTGAGCTGTTTCCCTGTCGGACAGTAAGATACATTGTGACAATAGAACCTTCGTCATCAAACATATAAACGCTGTCGTTATCCTTAACAACTGCATTGTTTATTTCACCGTTATTATCATTTATAATAACATTTCCTTCAGAATTTATATTATCGTCAGAATTTTCTGTATTGTTTTTAAAGCAGCCTAAAAGAGAAAAGCTGAGTAATAATAACAATGCTGTTATTAAAATCTGTTTTATATTTTTATACCCATTCCTTTCGTCGAAGCGCGGAGTTTTGTGCTGGTTCCCCGCACAATGCGGATTTTTGGCAGTAGAATTTACACCATACTGTCCGGTGTAAAAGGCACAAAACTCTTTGTCTGAAAGTTTACTTTCAGACTTTACCTTGTTATTAAACATTTATCCTACCTCCCGTTGTTGTCTTTATACTATATTTTTCCTGCTCATGCTTTCTCTCATAACGAGCATCAAGTCTGTCGCAAAGAGGTGTAAACAACCCTTTAGTATCTGATTTGAATACAGGCTGACAACTCAGAACATGATATTTTATTCTCTTTAAAAACATTGAAAGTCTTATCATAGAGAATAAGAAGAAAACCGCTCCGCCTAATAAGAATCCAAATCCATAAAATGAGGATGCTCCGTTCATAAGCAATATTGTAAAAATGTTACCAATAACCATAAAGAAAAAGGAATTTTTCATAGAGTTTTTATTATCTGCGAAATACAACTCTATCAACATAATACTGTTAGCGATTGCATAAAATGCGTAACCGACACATAAAACGCGGAAGGTACCAAGCATATCGCTGTTAAAACCCAACTCCAAATAAGGAAGTACCAATGTTCCTATAACAATAAATAAAACTGTTGAGAATAATTGCTTCTGAGAAAGATAGATTAGTTCCTCACGCAGTACAACAAACATATTTTTTTCAGCATCCTCGATATCCTCAAGCGAGCCTTTATCATTAAAAAGGCTGAAATAATCCTTATAACACGGATAAAATCTGACCTCTACAGAGGTAACAAAGTTTACTGTTGTTATAAGTATTGAAAAAAATGCGATAAGTGCCGGAATATCATATGCCGGTGCTCCATAGAAAAGTCCCTCTACCTGTACACCGATTTTACTTGCCCACATAATAACAAGATGCCCAAAAAGCCCGAGTGTAAGAAAAAATCCTACAAACGAAAGTTCCGGATATTTATCAAACCATCTTAAAAAGTGAAGTGAGCTACCTTTTCCTTCAGGAAAGTATTTATAGAGCGTTAAAAAATAACGCACCATCATTATTCCGTAACCGCATATTATACCAATCAGCATTGCTGCAATCGGTTCAATATTTACCCATATCGAGAGAGCTGCTCCCAACAATAATGCACATAAGAGTGCAATAAAGAATGTAACCAGTATCTCTTTATAATCCTTTACAGCCGTTAAATAGTTAATTTCTGTCCAAACAACAACAAGTGTTGTAAAAAGAATTAGGTTCAACACTTTATATAAAAGCGGTACGCCCGAAAAATGCAAGAACGTTCCATAGCCGATTGAACCGATAACGAGCATTACAGCTGAACTGCCGTAAAAAGTAGGCATTATGCGTTCTCTTTGCTTGGTGAAAAGCATATCCGCTATTGCTCTGGTAGTCGCCATTGAAAATAAGCTGGTCAAGGTCAGAGAGCCAAGCAATGCATATGTAATCATTGAGTTCAATAGTTCTCTTTCATGTCCGCTTGCTCCGGCGTACCCTGTTATCAATCTTGCACCTAATAACAATGCCACACCCAGAACCATTGGGCCTGCACAAATAATTCCGGCATAGCTGTAAGCTCTGATTGAGGCGAACAAACCTTTTTGAGCGAACATTCGCTTTAATTCAAACCCAATTCCCGCCATTGCGACAACACCTCCTCGTAGTTTTTGAGATAGTTGTTTATCATAGTATCGTGCACATAAAATGATTTTACACGATTTCGTCCTGCCTTACCCATCGCAAGCCTTATGTCCTTGCGTTTACAAAGTAGTTCCATTGCGGTTGCAAGCATTTCGGGATGCATGGGCGGAACGTGTATCCCCGCTTTTCCATTTAGATCGTCATGATAGCCTCTTATTAATTCACGGCAGCATCCAACATCTGTAGTAACGCAGGGGCGTGCAGCTGCAAAGGATTCAAGTACAGCAAGTGGCTGTCCCTCCGATATGCTCGACAGGACTGTAAAATCTATCTTTTTTAAATATTCGGGTACATTTGTATTACCAACGAAAAATAAATCTTTTACCCCAAGTTGTTCTACAAGCTGCTTGCATTCCTTTGCATAATTTTCGTCATCGGTATCACCGAGAATATGTAATCTTGCATTAGGAACCTGTGTTTTAAGTGCAAAAAACGAATAAATCATTGTCTTTATATCTTTAATCGGTGATAATCTTACTACAGCTGCTATATCTATGTATTCATCTTCTTCTTTTAAGGGAAGCTCAATAAAGTTCTTTAGGTTGATACCGTTGGCTATTACCCTGCACTTATATGCTGGGCATCCTATCTCCACCTGCGTTTCGGAGGCACGTGGAAAAAGTGAAGTAACTGTTGCCGCGTTATTATATGCACAATGAGATAGCATATGAAAAAGAGAAATCCATTGCTGTTTGAAATAGGGCGGAACCCATTTTGCACGCAGTATCTCCTCCTCACGCTCACGGGTGTAAATACCGTGTTCGGTTACAACAAACGGGCGTCCCGTACTCCAGCCTCCCATTGAGCCTAAAAGACCTCCATATCCGGTTGAGGTGGAATGATAGACATCTGCAATCGGTACTTCTTGTCCCATAAGAAAGAGCATGGGTAGCAGCATTGAACGCATTGTATGGAAAAGTTCAGCAAAGGATACAAAAGGATACTTTTCTCTACACAAATCCAATAGGATGTTTAAAAATTCTTCGCCCATTAAGAAATCGATAGCTCCGACTTTTTTCTTATTATATAACCTGAATAATATAGGCCAGAGTGGGTCCTCGCAGGAAATTAATGCACGAAGCTGTGCAACTTCCTCCTCCGTAAACTTATAATTACGGCGGCTTCTTTTAGGACGTAACTTTAATGCGTCCATCAAAAACACCTCGTGTACTTCTTTTACGTTCGGGTGCATTTCGTATTTAAATTTGCCTTTCATCTCGGGGGATTCGGCTATAATCCACAACACAAATTCATGCTGAGGCATTGCTCCGATAAGACCGTGCATCCAGCTGGATACTCCGCCTCTTACATAGGGATAGCAGCCTTCCAATACCATACAGATTCGCATTATGTTTTATTTCATCTCCTCTTCTTTGCCGACTTTTACATTAAACTTAATGGTAATATAAATATAAATTATTTTATTATTTCTATAGTAATTTCAGCTTGTGAAGCGCAGAGAAGATAAAGATTTCCTTCTAAATGTTCAATTGTTCCGCCATCTACCTTGCCCGGCTCACCGTTGTTAAAACGTAACATCAGATATGCAGTATCATAAAATCCGCCAAGCGAAAGCTTGTATTTGCTATCGGAAATTTCTCTTTTTACCGATAAATAGTCATACCTCTCAACAGCTGCTGCGGCTTGTGTTGCGTTTAAATTACGGATTGTCGGTGCTGTATCGTATAACCATGTCAGGTAACTATCGAAATCTTTTTTCATTGCTTCCCAGCCTAATGCAGCTCCACGGTCAACGTCCAGAACATCATCAGGGTGCATAAAGTGGTTGTTAACAAAATGGAAGTTCAATTCATTCATAGCTGCCCATTCCATATATTCGTCTATTAAGCAGCCTGCTATAATACGGGGAAGATTAATTATTCCATCAGCGCTGACTTCAAACTCCTGCTCAAATTGTATATCCTCAGCTACATAAACAGATGCAATACAACGTAACCCAGGCAACCTCGTACCTAAAACCTGTCTGCCTTCGTTTGAAAGAATGTTTGATGGCGGCACATAAACAGATATATTTGTATCCGGAAATAATGATTTTGTAAATCCGACAAGCTCATTTAATGACATAGTCATTAAATCCATATTTTCCCAGGTGTTATAATTAATGCTATCATCATAAACAAACGCAGATGTAACAAGCGGTTGATGGTTATAACCATGTATACCTATTTCGCCGCCATTCTCGAGAAGCATACCTCCGAAATATGAAAACCTTTCTATATCCATATTCCTTGTGAAAGGTTCTTCTGTAGAATCATAGTAGTTCTCGATAACAACTCCGGTATATGTAATGCCATATTTATCCGCAATCTCAAGTACATCCGGCCACCAGATATTAGAGTAAAAGCTTTCAATGCTTCTGTTATAATCACGGCTTATATAAGTTGCATCACCCATAGGAACAGGTGCTGGAAAATCGTCTAAAAAAAATGTAGATGAATTTATTACTGGATAAGCAATAACATCCTCAAGCAAAGAATATGTTGCCGCAAAAAGCCCTCTTGCACCTTTATCGACGACTGAGTGGTTGTTAACAACGACTTTTCCATTACCGTAGCGATAATCCCATACCATGGGTGCCGAATTATCGCCGATCGAAGTTACATGAACATTACAGCTTTCCAACAAATTTACCCCAAGAGAAGCTTCCCAGGCAGTGTCCCACATGTAGGAAATACCTTTTGCTCCAATCATAAAATCCGAAGTAAACTGCATACCCTCAACGTTAACGTAGCTATAGCCTGATTCCAGGATTCCAAGCTTTTGTTTTATAACCTGAAATACGGTAGTAGGTGATGGAGCGCAACATAGCATAAGTCCTCCACCGTCATCAACCCACTCAAAAAGCTCCATAATATCGTCGGAAAGAATGTCAAGATTACTGAAAGTAATAACCACTGTACGATATTTATCAAGCTCCGGCAAAGAATTGCTTGATGCATCAACTACATCGTACCCAATACGCATGCTGTCAAGCACATCCTCCATCTGCTTTCTGAAAACAAGCGTTATATCCGACGCCGAATCAACAAGCATAAGACATTCGTCTTCCTGCTCTGCTCTCATTATGCTTGTTACACTTTTAGGTAAAAATAAAACATCATTTGCTTCTGATTTAAACTGAAGACCCGTTCTTTCGGCAAGCAAAAGCAGAGCCATTAATATTAATACTAAAAACGGCACTAACAATATTCGCATTCTTGCCTTGTTTATCATCTAAAACCTCTATTAATACGTATATTTATATTCCTTAACAGACGAATCCCAAAAAGTAAGTAAATCCTTGAATTGAGATGAGAAATAAATTTTTCTTTCCTTTATTTCACTGACAGTTTCATCAAATTGCTTTTTATTACCAGATGCAAAGCATAACTTAAGTTTTGCAACCCACATATTTTCGTCATTAGGCCATCTGTGAGTTAAATACCTTACGGTTTTTTCAGCTTCATCAAAATAACTAAGCTCAATTAAGTTTTCCGCCAGATCTATATACGGCTGTTTTTCCGAAGGAAATTCTGCAATTTTCTTTTTCAAAAGAGAATCAAATCTAACACGTTGAATTACAAGCATATTATCCTCCAGCATTCCGCTTTCAATATACCGCTTAAGCACCTTTAAATAAGTGTTAAGTACATTAGTATCCTCGGGATTAACTTGTAATTCCTTTTCGTATCTCTGAAGCTCAATTTCGTATTTTCGCTGTACCTCCATCATAGCTGTAGAGGCATAATGAGTAACCTCCATATCATCATTAAGACGTGCTTGCTGAAGTAGCTTTATATATTTATCAGGATCCTGCTTCATAATATCCATCATCAATTTACGCCTGATTTGTGTATCGTTGATTCTAATCGCTTCCTCAAGTGGGACAACAGTCTTTACAGTTTTCTCATCCTCATGCTTAATTCTACGGAAATCATCTGCTCTGAGCATCAAATCCTCAAGTTCCAGCTCTTTGGTGTTGGCTTTTCCGTTTTTAGCAAGTCTGTCACATATAACTAATGCAATAAAACCAAATACAGGAATAAATATCGCTATAGGAAGTAAATATGATGTTACCTCCATTGCTCCTGTACGAATGGAAATATATAAAATTAAACAAATAAAAAGATGTATTATAAGTAATATCAGATACCACATTCTTTATATATCACCTTTCTGTTTATAATCTATTGTGATGTTATGGGCACCCGCCTGTAAAACAATATTTATTAATTTTATAATAAATTAGTTTATATTTTATTATGCTGCTCCGATTTTATCGGTCACCTCAAAGATAATGCCTGCTTCGCGAAGACGATGTGCGATAATATCAATATTTACACGGCCTGCCTGTGAGAGTATAACATAAATTTCTTCGTCCTCTCCAAGTCCGATATAGTCAGTACCTCTAAGAGTATTTAATACTGTCTCACTTATATTTCCTCTATCATTAGTATCGCAAAAAATATGTAAAAGTGAAAATTCAGCAATTTCCTTTTCTGCCATCGCTTTTTCGGCTTCAAGAAGCATTTTAAAATGTTCTTTATTAATAATACGCGTACCTGTGATATATCTTTCACTCTCCCAGCGTTCGTTATGTTCATATGCACGCAGGAGAGACACTTGTATCAATCCGCATAAAACCCTGATAAGGTTTTGATAATACATAGCCATCTGTTCGAATTTAACTTTTTGTATCATGATAAGTACAACAGGTTTCCCTTCACGGAACACTGCAGCACAGTAGTCAGGGTTATCTGCATACTGTATATTGTTGCTCCATACTTCACCGTCACGCAAACTTTCTAGTATATCAGAATAATTATCAAGCTTCAATGATTTTGGTGCTCTCAAGTTCATTTTCTGCGAACAAACCGCAAGACGTGCGTATCCGGAATCCTCATTTATTGTATATATACTGATTGTCTGATTTAATAAAAGTTCTTCCATCGCACCGATAGCTTCTTTGAATATAACCTCGGGCAGCAGGCTGTTAAGTCGGCGTGCAACCTCATATATACGTCCGAAGCTACCGCTGTAACTAAGTATCTGAGCTTTGAATTCACCTTTATTTTTTAATGCTTCACCGTAAAGCTCGTTTAGGAAAAAATACCTTTCCTCAAGTGCGTTATTTTCATTTTCCAAAAACATAAGCTGGTTTCGGTATTTATCCTTTGTATAGCCTGCAATTGCAGCTATTATTAAATAACAAGCGAAAGGTAACCAGTTATCTATGTTATATAACAGAAATCGCCAATCCATACTTAACTGCGAATAGCTTATTATCATTGATACACAGGCAAGTGCCGAAGCTGCCATACCAGCTCCAAGTCCATGCAGCGTTGCGATAACTACCACGTATAAAAGTCTGAAATCCACATATTGAAATTGTACCATTGTGGTGGTTAAGGTGTTTAACAGCTCCATTATTAAAAATCCGAATAAAAGTTCTGCAATAATTACAACAATTTTATTTCGTGCTGCATATGCTTTTATGCGTTTTATAATATTACCTTTTTCGCTCTCATAACGGTTACTATATTCTCTTATCAACCTCGGAAGGTCATCCGCAATGTTGAGAGTGGGAACCCAGTCATATTCTTTTCTGGGAATCTCGGCTGAAATAGGAGCAGGTATTGTTTTGTTTCCTCCTGCATATGAGATTCTGAGTGTAGGTATTAATTTAATAAATTCCACCCCAAGCCCCGAAAAGGAAAATGCACTGCCGCCAGGTACGTTTATAACCTCATGATTTGGCCAGTCGTCTACAATTCGCATTAAAAGTCCGCTTAAATCTTCCTGAGATAAATATTCGCATATTTGTTCTCTGCTTCCGGGAAAGCGTATAGAAGCACGATCAACCGCTTGCTTTACAAGCGCTGCAACAACAGAAGAATTTTCTCCATAACCATAGAGATAAGGAACATGTAGTATAACGACCGAAAGCCCCTCGTTAGCTCTGTAAAAATCACAGAGTTGTTCACAAGCGGCAAGCTCAACACTATAACTGTCTGCGGGAACAATTTTTGTGCTTTCATCAGCTTTAAATGTTCCTGAATAAACAGATGTTGAAGATATGTATATAACTTTTCCGACATCGAATTCAACACAAGCTTTTAGTACATTTTCAAGTCTTCCAAGCTCACCCGAATTCTTTCTGATCCCCTCAGCCGATTCGGAAAAGAAGATAACTGTTTCAAAATTATATGATCGAAATAATTTAGCAAATTTATCGCTGTCTGACTTAACCGAAAAAGGGATTGCTGTTTTTCCCACGTTGTCTTTATTTACATCCTCGGAGGCTAATATAACCTTATGCTGCGTGCATAAATTATTACAAAAACCAGCAGATATCGAGGATAGTTTTCCTGTAAACAAAAGCTCCAAAAATGTCATCCCTCCTGACAATACTTATCTTTTTAGTCGAATGCGAATACTTGTATTTTTAAAATTATTTAAACGGCATTGTTTCTGCGTTGATAAATTTCCCAGAATTCCTTACGGCATAAATTAAAAATCTTAACTAATTCAGGGTCAAAAAAGTCACCTGCATGTGTATTTATATAATCCCAAGCATCGTTGAAGTTCCAAGCTTTTTTATATGTGCGAAATGCGGTCAGCGCATCAAAATTATCAGCTAATGCGGTAATTTGTGAAAATATATCTATATCATTTCCCTTTAATCCAAGATAACCTGTTCCATCATATCTTTCGTGATGATTTTTTGCAATAGTTGCTGATAATTGCAGAAACTTATCATTAGGATCTGTCAGAATATTATACCCATGAAAAACGTGACAACGGATCTGTTCATATTCTTCCTGTGTTATAATATCTTCTTTTTCAATAATTGATAATGGAATCGCAATTTTACCAATATCATGTAAAAGTGCAGCCGACGCAACCAATCCGATTGTTTCCGGTGACATTTTCATCCTCTCACACATTACGCTGACATAACGAGATACATTTTCGAGATGGTTACTGTTTGTATCAGCTTTAGTAACTAATAATCTGGAAATGATTTGCCACACATTCTTATTATCATCGCCAAATTCTGTTGTAAGTCTTTGTGTCCCGAAGAAGGTATTACTTGCGAAAAAACATATTAAAGCAATTATATATATCCCAACAGCCATTAAAAATGCTTCTCTGCTCGGAATATCTATTGGTATCAGATAGCTAAGCCAATATAAAGTTTGACCAAGAAGAACCGTTAGAAATATTGTTATTATTATAAGTATGCTTTTTATTGTCGGAAGTCCTTTTCTTAAAACTATAAAAGCAAAACCTATAAGGCAGATTAGACTCCAAATTCCGAAGGTCTTAAGTAGAAAAAGCTGTATTATAGAATATGGTGCAAGTAAATATGACGCTGCATATATTGCACTTATATATGTAAACCAGCGGAGTTCATTTGTTACCTCTAAAATTCTGGCTATTACCAGTTTAGTAAAAAAAGCTGTCAGCATAAGGAAAGTAATCATCAACCTATAAAATATAGCAGATTTAAAAACTGGTAAAAATATACCTGATTGATTGAAAATTACTGCAAAACCATAAACCGCGCTCAATGTGCCTAATAATACAAATACATTCATATTTTTTTTCTTGATAGATATTGCTATAGCTACCGATAACAGCATTAATCCGAAACCGACAAATATTGAACCAAATACAAGCTCAGAAATCTCAACAATCCGGATATTAGCCTTACCGTTTTCAGTAGCTTCCGATGAAACAGAAAAATTAAACGTTGTAGGTACATACATATAAACATCAATTACTTTTTCTTTTGTAGAAGGTTCAAGTAATATTTCGTTAAGCGATATATTGGAGAACATATAATTACCTCTTAATTGTTCCACAATCTTTTCGCCGTCAATTTCTACGTTAATCGGACTGTTACCACTGCGTAGTGTTAAGATATAATATTGATTGTTAGTAAGATATGTAGTTTGAAGATGTAAATATTTTAGTTTGTTTTCATTTTTTATAGGATTATCACTATCTGCTGTTTCCCAACCAACAACTGTGTTTTTTAGTTCTTTTTCACTTTCGGTCCATATATATTTCCAGTCGGTAATCTGATAAGAGCTACTATTCTCAATAGAATAAGTAGAAAATGTACCAAAACCTAAAAACAATATAAATGCCAATATAGCAATAAATGTGAATTTAATAAACGCTATAATATTAGCTTTATTAAATCCACCTCTTCTTGCATTTGCCAAGGATCTTATTGCCATATTAACCTCCATGCCCCGCAGAGTATAAATTGCAATGAAAAATTTGTTGCATTATGCGATGATGCACCTGTGTTAGTAATATTTTTCATGCCGATTCAACTCCTCACAAATAATATCGATATAAAATAATTAAATTTTAACCACGAATTGTCTGTGCGACTTTTTCTACATTCAAACCTGTTTCAAGATTGTCCAGCTTCTTAAGCATAAGATCACTCTGAATACCAAAATCTCTTAACATTTCAACAATAGACTGAACAGAATCGTTTAGCAGTTCTTCCATATTGTTTTGCTGCGCACGTATATCAGTTAGTGCTGTTGCAAATTTTTGTTTTGTTTCTTTTCTTATGCCTTCAAATTTACTTAAGTATTCATCTGCATCAACTAGAGCTTGCTTTTTGATTTTCTCCGCTTCTTCATAAGCAGTTAAATAAATTTTACCGATATGCTCAACCTTTTTATTATTATCTTGAATCTCTGGCTTTGGCTTGTTGGAAAGTTCCTGTTTTATTAAAGAGTTTTCTTTCTCCAGTTCGGAAATTTTATTCTGAAGTTGGATAATTTTACGATCTGTTTCATTAGTATCGACAAAATTAGTACCTTTTGAAGAAAGTTCTGCGTTAAGGTTTGTAATTTTGCCTGTAAGTACATCGATATGGTTTTGCATCGAATTAAATAAATTGTCGGTTTCTTTTATATTGTAACCGAACAATGATTTCTTCATAATAACCTCCACACCCTGCAGGGTATAAATTGCAATGTAAAATTAGTAGAGGTACGCGATGATGTACCTCTGTTAGTAATAATTTTCACGCTATATTCCTCCTTAAATAAATAAAATGTTTTACATATAATGTGTAGCTATATCTTTTTTGTATATATTTATAACAAAAAAGGTTGCATATTCATTATGAATGATGCAACCAGACAATCATGCTATAATTTAACAAGCAAGACTCTTAGCTTTGCGTCCCTGTCTCTCGGCAGGTTTGCCAATTATAATATTAAATATATAATACTCAAAACTTACTCACACTTCATTATATCTCGACTATTTATTTTTGTCAATATATTTAATGATGTTTTTTATTTTTCGTTATATTTTTACAAATTAGTCTTGAATAATTAACAATATTTATAAGTAGTTTGTAAATTATACACTAATAAATATTTTTGATTTTCTATTCAACCAAATTATATTGACAAAAAAGAATAGTTACTATATAGTTATATTATAATATATGAAAATAACGGAGAAAATTCGAAAGATAAATCTTTCAAATACGGTTTTGTGCTGATCCGGCACAATCGTCAAACGTAGCCTTTAGGTACGTTTATTACTGCCGGCATAAATGTTGAGATAGGAATGATTATAAATTGAAAAAGTATAAATATGTTCTTTTTGACCTTGACGGTACACTAAACGATTCTGAACCAGGTATTTTTGCGTCCCTCAGACAAGCTCTTTCTTATTTCGGAATAAATGGCGAAACAGATGATAATTTAAGAAAAATGATTGGTCCGCCTTTAGGACAATCTTTTATGCAGTATTATGGGTTTGATGAACAAAAAGCACTTTTAGCACTTGATAAATACCGTGAACGCTATACGGATATCGGTATTTATGAGAACTCTGTATATGATGGAATTTACGAATTGTTGACTCAGTTAAAAAAAGAAGAATTTGTACTTATATTGGCAACCTCTAAGCCGGAAATTTACGCAAAGCGTATTTTAAAACATTATAACCTTGAAAAATACTTTTCTTTTGTTTCGGCAGGTGATCTGGAGCAAAAACATAGTGAGAAAGTGGACATAATCAGAAAGGCACTTTCTGAAATAAATATAATAAATCTTTCAGAAGCTGTTATGATTGGAGACCGTAAATTTGATATAAACGGTGCAAATCTTTGTGGAATTGATTCGATCGGCGTTCTTTACGGTTATGGTGACAGAGAAGAACTGGAAAAATCGGAAGCTACATATATCGCAGAGAAAGTATCGGATATAATTACATTTTTACTCTAAATTATCGTTAATATTAGCAAGTGGATTCCATTGACATTTTTATTATATAATAGTATAATATTTATAATAAATTAAAACAAATAATAATTATTTATAATATATTATTTGTATATAAATTTAATAATCGAGGTGAATTGTTTGCAGAGTTTTAAGAGTAAAATTGTAAAAATTGGCAGTGAATTATCAATTATTGGAATAATTCTGATAATTTTACTGTCCTTTGTATTTTTTTATAACTTTTCGCAGAAAAGTGCTGTTCTTACTGAGGATGCAAATAAGACACAACTTTCGGAGATAGCGTTACAAACTTCTAATCACGTTAAAACCAAAGCATCCGATTTGTTAAATTTTATCGAGTATGCAGCTGAGGAATTTTTTAATTATGAAAAACTTGATTCAACAGAATCTATTACAAAACTAAAGTTAATTAATAAATCCGGAAGTTTTGATCGAATACGAATTGTTCTTCCCGATGGAAAGAGTTTTGATGAAAACGGTAATTATATTGATATATCAAAGCGGAGTTATTTAACCGATGCCTTTAACGGAAATAGCGGCGTCAGCGATGTTTTAGAGTCGATTTTAAATTCATCAAAAATAATTGTATATTATGCTCCTATATATAATGATTCCAAGGTTGTCGGAATACTCACGGGTGTTTACGAAATCAACAGTCTTTCTGCCGCAACCGATATGAGCAGTTTTGGCGGCAATGGTTTTGCGGACATTATTCAAGTTGATGGAGATGTTATTATTGCATCCAAAAACAGCGGACTAAGGGATATGCGAGAAAACGCTTTTTCGTATTTAGCTAACGCAGAGTTTGAAAATGGTTTTAGTTTAGAGAATTTAAAAAATGAAATAAAAAACGGTGAAAACGGGGTGTTTGAATATACAGTAAATGATAATAAGTATTATACTTATTATATGCCGGTCGACGAGAATGACTGGTATGTTATGCAAACAGTACCGGAAACGGTAATAGCAACACACACAGGGTATATTAATGATATTTCAATGATTTTATTGTTGAAAGTTATCTTCATTTTCGTTATAGTAATTATAATTATTTCATATTATAGCCGTTTATCGCGAAAAAAAATAGACCACGCCAAACAGCTGCTTAATAATGTTTTAAATGCTATACCGGGTGGAGTAGTTAAATGTTTAGTTAATAATGATTATAAATTTGCTTTAGTCAGTGACGGATTTTTAAATATTATTGGTTACACAAAAAACGAACTCGTAGAAAAATCAAATGACAACCTTCTTGCAAGTGTACATCCCGATGATAGGATGATGGTAAGAATGGTTTTAAGCGCTCAGAATTCCGATAAAGTGACAGAACTGGAATACCGAATAATAACTTCTGCGGGCAATATTATATGGGTATTGAATAAATGCGTTCGCACTACTGATAAAATAGACGGGAATCCATGTCTATATTGTACTTGCATCGATACCACCAATACGAAAAAGGCTCAACAGGACTTAATTTTAAGCAATGAACGTTTTAGAATGGCGATGGAGCAGACATCCAATATCGTCTTTGAATATGATTCCGAAACCGATAAAATTCATTTTGTTACAAGGACAGGCTCATATTACCGTCTCTTGCCAATAATAGCTCATGGACCGTCATACTTTATAGAGAACGGTATTGTGTGTGACGAATTTGCCGAAAACTTTATAAACTGTTTTAAATCGATATCGAATCCTAATACAAATATGATATCTTTAATTTTAAAGCTTAAACGTGCTGACGGAAAGATTGTTTGGAATAAGCTTACATTGTCTTCGATAAATGATTATATAAATAATTCAAGACATTCTATTGGCACATTCGAAGACATAACCCAAGAAAAGAAAGCACAATTACAGCATAAAAGAGAAGAAAAATATCGTTCCGCTATGTTGTCGGATGCAATTTCAACATACGAGGTGAATCTTACCAATGATTGTTATATAAAGACCTTCTCTAAAGAAAATAATTATCATATAGAAAATTTAAATGAATCATATGGCAATATACTTAAAAAGCTTTGTGATTCAATTATTTATCCCGAAGATAAAATACCGTTTCTAAATATTTCCAACAGAGAAAATCTTATCAGTGAATATGAGAACGGAAGACTTGTCCTATATAATGAATATCGGCATCTTGATGAAAATGGACAGGCGTTTTGGGTTTCCTGTACGACTAATCTACTTTCAGACCCCGAAAACGAAGACATAAAAGCTTTTTCCTATATAAAAAATATAGATGCGATAAAACGCAAGGAATTGGCCATCAAGTACAATTCCGAACGTGACCCGTTAACAGAATTATACAACCGTAAGGCGACACACGATCTCATAACAGATTTTTTAAGTAATCCGAATACTTCATCTGAAAAAAATGCATTCCTCTCAATTGACCTTGACAGCTTTAAACTAATAAACGATAAATATGGTCATGTTGCTGGTGACGAGGTTCTTACCAGAGTGTCTATTTGTTTAAAATCTGTTTTTAGAAATACGGATATAGTTGCTCGAATGGGAGGTGACGAATTTGTTGTGTTTATGAAGAGCGTTGAATCTAAGGTTGATATATTATCAAAAGCTTTAGAAGCTTGTACCGCATTAAAAAAGCTAACAATTGACAGCAAAAGCGATGTTTATATATCGGCAAGCATGGGGATAGCTCTATCACCTATTAATGGCGACAGTTTCGAGGAATTATATAGAAACTCTGACAAGGCTTTGTATTATGCTAAGAAAACCGGTAAAGACCGTTGTGTCTTTTATACTTCAGAAATGGACAATCTGACATAAACAAAAACAGCACGTTGCAACTATGCAGCGTGCTGTTTTTCAATAAACTTATTACTTATTTTTTAACATATACATTACTAATTCAAGAGCAGCTTCGGCTGTCATTTTTCGTACTTCATCCCTGTCACCGTCAAAATGAAAGCTTTTAGTTATATTTTTTAACTCTGTAGAAACCCCTATACATACTGTGCCGACAGGTTTTTCTGCGCTGCCACCACCCGGTCCTGCAATTCCGGTTACCGAAACAGCAATATCTGCATTCGAAAGGATTCGTACACCCTGTGCCATCTCGAATGCTGTCTGCTCAGAAACAGCACCATACTTTTCCAATGTTTCTGCTTTTACACCAAGCAAAGACTTTTTAATTTCATTTGAATAAGCAACGACTCCGCAGTCAAAGACCGCACTTGCACCCGAAACCGATGTAATCATTTGTGCAATCAATCCACCTGTGCAGGATTCGGCTGTGGCTATTTTCATATTCTTTTCGGTTAATAACATTATTAATTCTTTAACTATCATATAAGTACTCCAACTAACCGATTTTTATACAGGTTTTATTTGTAAATGCACGTTCTATAAGACCTTCAATATCTAACTTTTTTTCTTCTTGGACAAGTAATTCTTCTGTAGGTCTCGTATTGGGATGCTTTGGGGTAAATACGGTACAGCAGTCCTCATACGGGAGACCCGATATGTCAAATGTACCTACGCTTCTTGCTCTGGCAACGATTTCTTCCTTGTCAAGCCCAATACAGGGGCGAAAAATGGGAATATTTGCAACCGAATTGGTAACCGCAATCGATGCTGTTGTCTGACTCGCAACCTGTCCGATACTTTCTCCGGTAATAAGTGCGTTTGCGCCTATGTCATTTGCAATTTTTTCTGCGATACGTACCATAAAACGTCGTAATAAAAGAGTGAAAAGTTTTGATTCGCATACACCGGTCATCGCCTGTTGAATTTCCGTAACACTTACACAGTGTAGATAAATACGACCTGCGTATTCACTCAATTTTTTTGCGAGTAAAATAACCTTTTCACGTGCTGCTTCGCTGGTGTAAGGAGGACTCTCAAAGTATACAGCATCGATGGAAACACCGCGTTTTGCAGTCATATATCCTGCAACAGGGCTATCAATTCCTCCGGAAAGCAGGAGCAGCGCACTACCGTTTGAGCCGACAGGCATACCGCCTGCACCTTTTTCGCCGCCACCGTGAACAAAAGCGGCGGTATCACGAATTTCTATTGTTATATTAACATCGGGATTAATAACGTCAACAGTTATATCTTTAAAATTGTCTAATATAAGTTCACCGCACTCGGCACAAATCTGAGGAGAAGTAAGCGGAAAACGCTTGTCACTGCGTTTTGCAACGCATTTAAAAGTTTTTGCTCCGTGTAAAAAGCGCTCGCCGTTATCGACAAGTACTTTTTTAATAGCATCCATATCTTTTTCGCATTCAACGCCACGGCAAACAGTTATTATTCCGAAGAGTTTTTTCATCTGTGAAAATGCTTTGTCTATATCCGCATTTTCATCACCCCTGATACATAACGTTGACTGTGAATAATCAAGATTGAATTTACCGTCAACCTCTTTAAGTAACTTTCGTACACGTTTTAACAGAAGATTATCGAAATACCCTCTGTTCAAGCCCTTTAAAACTATTTCACCATATTTAAGCAGTATAACTTCCTTCATATTTTTCCGATAAGACTTGTCGCATTTTTCAAAACATCGACAAACAAGTCAACTTCCTCTCTGTTATTAAAATAACTAAAGCTTATACGTATCGTATTGTCAATCTCACTTTCGGCAAGTCCGAATGCGGTAAGCACCCGATTCTCTCTTTTGTGTGCAGAACAGGCGGAGCCTGCCGAAACACAAATGCCTTCTCCCGAGAGATAGTTTAACACTACCTCGCTTTTTACTCCAATTAATTCAATACTTAAAATACAACAAATTCGCTGAGCAGGTTTATGGATAACAATTCTGTCACCAAGTGCTTCCGATATTTTGACCTCAGCGTAATCCCGTAAATCTGTTATATATCCAATTCTGTCCCTGTTTGAGACCCATTCGTCACATGCAGCCCCAAAGGCGGCAATTGCAGGTGTATTTTCTGTTCCGCTACGTAAATCATGTTCCTGTCCGCCACCTAGGATGTAAGCAGGTAGGTTTATTCCTTTTTTTATAAATAATGCCCCACAGCCCTTAAGTGCATTAATTTTGTGAGCGGAAATGCTGACTAAGTCGCAGTATTTAACAAGCTCGGTACGGTTTAGAGTTTTCAAAAAACCTTGCACCGCATCACAATGAAATACAGCACCGCAACCGCTGTTGTCAATCTCTCTTCTGATATTAGCTATATCATATAACGCACCGGTCTCATTGTTTGCACGCATAACGCTGATTAAAGCAACCTTTTGCTTGAGTGATTCCTTTAATTCATCAATATCTATATTCCCAACTTTTGTAGAAAACCGTATTACTTTAAAGCCTTCTTTTTCAAGATATTGTAGCGTTTGCTCGACAGATGGGTGTTCGCTATCTGTTGAAATTATAACATTTGAGCGTTTTTTTCTGGCTCTTGCAATTCCTATTATCGCTTGATTGTTCGATTCACTTCCCGAACCTGTAAATATCAATTCTTCTTCATTACAACCCAATGCCGAAGTGACTTGTTTTCGTGCGTTTTCGATAACTTTTCGTGCTGCTATTCCTCTGAAGTGTGATGAGGAAGGATTTCCGTATTCATTGGCTGCTGCAAAAGCCGCTTCAATAGCCACTTTACTTGGTTTTGTCGTTGCTGCAGAGTCGAAATATATATCATGCATATAAATGTTTACCTGCCTTATAATTATATAATTTATCATTTCTGATAAAATTTATATTAATCGATTACGGCAATTATTATACATTATAAATTTTCATTAGTCAACAATGCTGACAAAAGCTATTAACTAGACTTTGAACATTTTGTAAATATTGACAAAAAAAGAAAAATCTTTTCTTTACATAGCAATAATAAAAGTGTATAATAAAGCAATATCGAATGTTTTTCGATTTTATATAGATGTATATATATATTATTAAATATTTTAACGATAATACATTGAATATCGAATCGGGAATCATAGATTTTAATATAAAGGAGGCAAATCTATGGGAGACCCCGTAATTGTATTGCTAATCTGTATAGCTGTCGCAGTTGCGTTTTTCTTTGCAGGAATAATATTTCGCAAGAAAATCGCTGAGAAGGCTGTTGGTTCGGCTGAAAGCGAAGCAAAACAAATTATTGAAAACGCAAAAAAGGCGGCTGAATCCGCAAAAAAAGAAACGCTTGTTGAAGCTAAAGAAGAAGTTCTCAGAATTAAAAACGAGACCGAAAGAGAGCTTAAAGAACGCAGAAACGATCTTCAGCGTTTGGAAAGACGTACTATTCAAAAAGAAGAAAATCTTGATAAAAAACTTGATAATCTCGAGAAAAAAGAAGAGTTATTAAATAAAAAAATCAAGGACAACGCCGATTTAAGAGAAGAAATCGAGAAGCTCAAGGATGAACAGACCGAACTTTTACAGAAAATTTCCGAGATGACTGTTGAAGAAGCAAAAGCATTGCTGCTTGGTAGAGTAGAAAGCGAAGCTCGTCATGAAATGGCTATAAAACTTGCTGAGATCGAACAGGAATGTAAAGAAACTGCTGATGAAAAAGCGAAAAATATTATTTCGCTCTCTATACAGCGTTGTGCTGCTGATAGTGTTGCTGAGGCTACTGTCTCGGTTGTAGACCTGCCTAATGACGAAATGAAGGGCAGAATTATTGGCAGAGAAGGCCGTAACATAAGAGCAATAGAAACACTTACTGGTGTTGATCTTATAATTGATGATACACCCGAGGCTATTACAATCTCCACCTTTGACCCCATAAGACGCGAGGTGGCAAGACTTGCACTTGAAAAGCTTATTTCGGATGGCAGAATTCATCCGTCACGCATAGAAGAAATGGTCGAAAAAAGCCGCAAAGAGGTTGAGGCTATTATTAAGAAGGAGGGCGACCAAGCCACTTTCGAAACAGGAATACACGGTATTAACCCTGAGCTGATCAAGCTTCTGGGAAGACTTAAATTTCGTACCAGCTACGGTCAGAATGTATTGAAGCATTCTGTTGAAGTTTCCTTTATTGCCGGTATGATAGCGGCTGAGCTTGGTATCGATTCTACTCTTGCAAAGCGTGCCGGACTTTTACACGACATTGGTAAAGCGATGACGCATGAAGTTGACGGAAGCCATGTTGCAATCGGTGTTGATCTTGCTAAGAAGTATAAAGAAAATCCTACTCTACCAAATTTACGTGACCTCAATAATGAGGTTAGAATCTTAAAGTTGTATGAGCTGGAAATCGATCTTGACAACCTCCTCAAACCAACTATGGGCTACAACAAGACTTTTTGATTGGTACGGTAGTTGTTATAGTCCTTCCTAAAAATGATTTCATTTCACAAAAGATTTTTCTTGACATTTGTTGAGCGGATGTTGATTTTAACATCAACAATAAATCAACACAGAGAAAAAGAATGACATACTTCAAAGAAATTGACCACACCAAAGTTCACCGAATGATAACCGATAATCACATTCCACAAACTTATTTTGCAAGAAGATTAAAAGTAGAAAACAGTAAAGGCAAATTGGTATCAAGAAGCACTCAACAAATAAACAGATGTTTGATAGGGGGTGTTGGAAAAGCTCTTTTGGAAAAAATCACTCTTTCTCTTATCGCTTATATGAAAAGAAAATATGGTGCAGAGAAACTTAGTCTAAAATATTTTTATAAGGATTAACGAAGATGCAAACCGAGACACTAAATATAATTCTTGAAGGTCTTTGTTGGGTAGCGTTTATTCTCCTGGCATACTTAATAATAGAGCCGATGTTACGGAGGAAGAAATGAAAAGCATCAAGGAACAAATTACGAGGATATTCACTCTTTTTATTTATACCAACAAGAATGATAATGGGGTTCTAATAAAACTTGATGGCGAATGTTACAAGAAATTTTTATTTAACGGGCTCTATAAAAGGAGAAGAAAATGCAAATAGGGAACACTATCGGCAGAATGTTCAAAAGTCTTTTCGGCAGACAGAAAGCAAGGGTGGTTCAAAAAATTGACATGAGGATTGCGAACAAACCAGAAAAGAAAAACGATTCGGAGAAAAAAAGAAAAATTGGGAACACAAGAATCTCTGGTTGGTCTGAACACAAATTTTCAAATTATCATTTCGGAACTTTTAGCCCTTGTAATCATTTTAGAGTTAATCATAGAATTATAACATGAGCTGGATAGTTTTGGGTGGAATGTTACTGTTCTTATTAATCGCAGCAGATAAAGTAATTGAGATTGTAAAATTTTTAATGAAGGAGGAGTAAATGACGGCGAAGAAAAAGTTCCGTATTTGTTCTTATCACCGAGCAACATTAAAATCATTCTAAACTAATGTCAGACTTGGTAGGCATAATATTGATAATAGTATTGTCGGCGGTTGCGATATTATTTGCAGTAATCATTTCTGGTATTAATAAAGGGGACAAACAAATCATAGAGAACCAAAATAAAATAATTAAAGAATTGGAAAATTTTTAACATGGCAGAAGAAAAAAATATAAAAAAACCCGCCTCCGCCGAAGGCTTCGGCGAGGCGAGAACGGCCGCTTCGGCTGCNNAATAAAATAATTAAAGAATTGGAAGACAAACTAAATCAAAAGGGAGAATCAAAATGAACGATCAAGTAAGACCACTGCTGGCAGAAGTTCTCAATAACTTTAATGAAATCTTTTCAAGACCAACTCCAAGCAACGAAGAACTAAAGAAGAATGCTGACGAGATCGCAGAGAAAATGGCGGAGATGGGAATACCGGAATTGACAAACTGTAGCAAAGAAGATGATTAAAAAGATGTGGAAGGAAAAAGATGATTGAAGACTTGCGGGGAGAACCTTCAGACGAGAAAAAAGAAATGATAATAGAAGAACAGGAAAGTTTAGAGCAAAAGGGAGATANNGTGTGTCAAATGAAGGAAGTAACAGAATCAATGAAAGTGCTTGGTCTGAAAATTGACGGACTGAGAAAGTTAAAAGCTATTGATCTCGAATTTAATGAGAGTGGCTTACTGGTAATTAAGGGAGAGAACGAATCCGGCAAAACTACGCTATGGGATTCAATCAAGTGGTTAATTTCTGGGAACAAACACCTTAATCAAGACATCATTCAACACGGCAAAGAAAAAGCAACCGGAGAATTAAGAGTTGGTGATTACGTTATTAAACGTACCGCGACAAAAAAATCTAACNNAGCGATTTTTAGATACGTTTGTAAACGTACTTACTTTCAATCCAAGACCATTCGCACAAAAAACTTCTTTAGAAAAATATCAGTTCTGTTTGGAACTATTCAGAACACAACTTGAAGAACTTAGTAAAGAAACTATCGGAATAAGTTTTCAAGGGATTGATACTAAACTACAAAACTTGGAAGATGAAAGATTGTTGATTGGCAGAGAAATTAAAAAGTTTGGTGATCTCGATTTAATCACACCGGAGAAAGCTGAAAGAGTAGATGTTCAAGAACTGCTGAACAAGCAGAAACAAATTGAAGATCGTAATTCTATTTTACG
>DMMZ01000020.1 GCA_003452915.1 Clostridiales bacterium
GGTTTAATATGATTAACCCCGTGCAAGCGAAGCGCAGCTCGGGGATGAATGTCCCACACACACTACACGACCCCAGAGGGGTCGAACTAAGAAAAAGTTGTACAACCCCATCCGGGGTTGATTGTTCGTGGGAGGATCGCTTACCCCGCACTGCGCTTCGCCCCGACAAGTCGGGACAAGCTCCGTACGGGGTTACCCATATGCTGCACCATTCGGGGCAGGTAATCGCTCCTTGAAAGATTTGCATATATAATCTTCTTATATCGAACTCACGTTCATTAATAATTTAGCTTGTGAGATCTTTTTCCTTATGGTTGAAGTTATCATATATGGTATCTCATTGAAAATAAATGGCAAAAGAATTGTTAATTTAATGAAATATGTATACTTTTGGAAAAATATAAATTGAACGCTACAATTTGTAACAAGCCACTTCATTGTTATATCCTCCATGCGTTATCTTCATATATTATTGATTTTTAATTTTGCTGAANNTAGAATGTGTAAAGATAAATGGTAAAGCAGATGTATGAGTAATTGATTGCTTAAGTTGGAAAAGGAGTTGTTAATATTAGGGTGTTAGGTGTAAACGTAAAAAAAAGGACAGACATTGACAATTACGAATGTCATAAATTAAATGAATATGCCACGACAAGCCAACCCAAATTCGAAATACAGTCAGCGTAAGCGTTTGAGAGAATTCCAATATGACAAGGAGAATAATTGATCAGAGGAAAGGAAAAGAGAAAACAACTTAAATAGTGGTTGTTTATTGCTATTCATACTTGGAGTTGTTTGTGGGTTAGTTTTATTATTTTCAGGTCCAGAAGGATTAATTAAGTATTTAAGCAAATAGAATCATGAAAATCAAGATTAAAAGTCTTAGTCATTTATTATTTTTATTATTTTTAATCTCATTTTTGTCTTGTGCAACGAGTGATGAAATTTCATATTCTTGTGGAACTTACAATGGACATCAACTCTATTTAGGTCCCAAAGGTGGTTGCTATTATATTAACAGCAACAATAATAAAACCTATGTTGATAGAGATTACTGCCATTGTAATTGAGAAAAATTGGATTAGATGTTTGTTATTCAGTGCTTTAAGACTAAATTAAGAAAAGAACTTGAAAAATACTTTCAAAAAAAGTCTTCTTAGTATAATATTTATTTTTATGCTTTCGTTTTTTTCATATGGACATAGTGGTAGAACTGACAGTTCCGGTGGACAGCATAATAGAGAAGCTGGTGAATATCAATATCATAATTCAAGAAAAAAAGTGATGCCTCTAAAGCAGTAATTGGACTAATTTTATTAGGAATTTTAATTACTGGTGCTATTATATACAATATTGGAGAAAACGACAAGAAGAATTAAATAATGTAAGATTTAAATTATAATACGAACTGACGACTCAAACTCCTATCACCTAATATGCTGTATGCTCAATAACGGCTTTATCAGTATTCGGAGGTTTGTAGCCCGCATAAACTTTTTTACGGTTTGATATTTTATCGCCCGCAATCCCTTATTGAGCATACAGCTATTCGTCACCGCCAGATGTAGTCGTCAACATCAAAAAAATAATAAGCAATCCTTTATCAACCAAAATAAAAACTAAATATTAACAAAACAATAAACCGACATCCGAAATAAATCATTTCAAACAATTTGCAGTTACTCGAAAAGTTTATAATTTTGACTATGGATAATTTTGAAGAATACTTACGACAGGGCGAGCCAAACAAAGCCGAAAAAGCAAAAGTTTGGAAAACAGCTATCGGCTTACAACAAGTTGACGGACTAAAGCCGTCTGAATATCTCATTGCAAATGCTAAACAAAACATTGAAGGCGACATTACTATTGAAGAAGTAAAGCAGCGCATTGACACTTATTACAAACAGCATCCTGCCAAAACAAACGATGACCGCACCGAAGAAGCCGATAAAGTTTCGGCCCGAATTGCTGAAATTTTGAGTGAACAAACGTTTACGTTTTCACCAGCCGAATACATTACTATTCATCGCAGGTTATTTAAGGGTATTTACAAGTTTGCCGGCAAAATCCGTGACTATAACATCACCAAACAGGAGTGGGTACTAAATGGCGAAACGGTTTTATACGGAAGCGCCGAGAGCTTGAAGTCCACGTTGGAATATGATTTTGAACAAGAAAAAAAGTTTAGCTATAAAGGATTAAGTCAGCAAGAAGTTATAGAGCACTTAGCACATTTTACTTCCTACCTTTGGCAAATTCATATTTTTGGCGAAGGAAACACACGAACAACAGCCATTTTCTTAATAAAATATTTTCGTACATTCGGCTTTGAAGTAAATAACGATTTATTTGCAGAACATTCGTGGTATTTTCGAAATGCATTAGTCAGAGCTAATTACAAAAACTACACGAAGAATATTCATGCTACCAATGAATTCTTACTGCGTTTCTTTGAGAATTTATTGCTTGGCGAAAGCCATGTGTTGAAAAACCGGGAAATGCACGTTCAGTTCGTTGATTCTGTAAATGACCCTGTAAATACTGAATATGACCCTGTAAATGACCCTGTAAATACAATAAATGACCCTGTAAAAAGAAACATCCTGCAACATTTAAAACAAAACCCAGATGCAACTTACAAAGAGCTTGCCGATATAACAGGATATTCTACGGCAACCATCAAGAGACATATTCAGGAACTGAAAAGAACAGGAATAATTGAACGTATCGGAAGTGATAAAACAGGCAGTTGGAATATTGTTGAAAATTCTTTTTCCCTATGAACATCATCACCCACAATATCAACCAAACCAAAATCGCGGAAATCATCTCCGACGAAATAATCATTCATTCCCCTCAGGATAGCCTCGATTTATTAGGCAATCTGTATTATCAGGATTTTGATAAAATAATCCTGCATCAGTCGAACCTGACTCCTGACTTTTTTGACCTGAAGAA
>DMMZ01000045.1 GCA_003452915.1 Clostridiales bacterium
TGGCGGATGCCGACGTCGATGGTGCACATATAAAAACGCTACTGTTGACCTTTTTCTATCGTCACATGAAACCTCTTGTCGAAAACGGACACGTTTATGCAGCATTACCTCCGCTTTTTAAGGTTCATAAAGGAAAGCAAGAGCGCTATGCCTTTTCCGAAGCAGAGCGTGATAAATATATCGAAGAGCTGGGCGGTAATGTAACTGTTGAGCGTTATAAAGGTCTTGGTGAAATGGACAAGGAGCAGCTTTGGGAGACAACCATGGATCCCGCAAGGCGTATATTAAAAAGAATTACGATAACAGATGCTTATGAAGCGGATGCGTTATTCTCAGTACTTATGGGCGACAAGGTCGAGCCGCGCCGTGAATTTATCGAAACAAACGCAAAATATGTAACAAATCTTGATTTCTAAGAGGAAATTATTGATATAAGAAATTTAAAAACTATAACTGTTTGATCCAACGACAAACGGCGTAGTGATTAATTAACTCTTCTTTATATTGTTGGGGAAATGGATTTAAAAAATGGCTCACGAAAACGATTTTGACTATAGTTCTCATGAAGAACAAACAATACACAATGTTGGTATAGAAAAAGAAATAAAAAGCTCATATCTGGAATACGCGATGGACGTTATTGTCGGGCGTGCACTTCCTGACGTAAGAGACGGTTTAAAACCCGTCCATCGTCGTATTCTTTATGCTATGTATGAGGATAAGCTTACCTCGGACAAGCCTTTCCGAAAATCGGCAACAACCGTCGGTAACGTGCTTGGTCGTTATCATCCTCATGGTGATACTGCCGTTTACGACACTATGGTTCGTATGGCACAGCACTTTTCGCTCAGATATCCGCTTATAGACGGACACGGTAACTTCGGTAACATAGACGGAGACAGTGCGGCTGCATACCGTTATACCGAGGCTAGAATGGCAAAGCTATCAAACGAAATGTTGGTTGACATAGAGAAGAACGTTGTTGACTTTATGCCAAACTACGATAATATGAGAAAAGAACCTAAGGTTTTACCTTCCAGGTTTCCGAACCTTTTGGTAAACGGTTCTATTGGTATCGCAGTTGGTATGGCAACAAATATTCCACCACACAATCTTACCGAGGTTATAAACGCAACCACCTTCCTTATAGATAACCCCGATTGTTCGATACCCGAACTTATTCCTTTTATAAAAGGGCCTGATTTCCCAACTTTCGGTACTATTTATGGTACAGCCGGAATTTACGAAGCGTACATGACCGGCAGAGGAAAGGTCAGAGTAAGAGCAAAAGCGCATTTTGAAGAAAAACATGGCAAGACAAGTATTATAATAACCGAGCTTCCTTATCAGGTAAACCGTTCCTTACTATTGGACAATATGGTTTTACTTGTAAAAAACAAGCGTATAGAAGGTATCTCAGACATACGAAACGAATCCGGACGAAACGGAATGCGTATTGTTGTGGAGGTTAAAAAAGACGCAAACGTGCAGGTTGTTTTAAATCTGCTATATAAATACACACAGCTACAGGACACCTGTGCAATCAATATGCTCGCTCTTGTAAACGGAGAGCCAAAGACGCTCAATCTTAAAGAGATGTTGGTGCATTATATCGGTCATCAAAAGGATGTTATTACACGCCGTACAATTTTCGAACTTGAAAAAGCTGAAAGAGAAGCACATATTTACGAGGGCTTAAAAATTGCCATCGACAATATTGATGAGGTTATTCAGATAATCCGTTCCAGCTCAAACATCTGCGAAGCAAAAGAAAACCTTATTGCAAGGTTTGGTTTTACCGAGATACAGGCACAGGCAATTGTCGAGATGACCTTGGGCAGACTTTCTGGCTTGGAGCGTAAGAAGATTGAGGACAGGCTTATCTCGCTGTATGCATTAATTGAGGAACTTAAAGGAATCCTTGCCGATAAAGATAAAATTACGGCAATTATCAAAGAAGATCTTAACGACATTAAAAACCGTTACGGTGACGAACGCCGAACCGATATTGTTGAAGTTGAAAACGAAATTCTTATGGAAGACCTTATAGAGCGTGAGAACAGTGTTATTACTGTAACCCATGCCGGTTATATAAAGCGTTTACCCTCTGAGACTTATTCGGCACAACGAAGGGGTGGCAAGGGCATTACTGCAATGTCTACAAAGGAAGAAGATTTTGTTAAGGACGTTATAATATCTCATAGTCACGATTTTTTACTTATGTTTTCAAATTTGGGCAAAATGTATATAAAGAAGTGTTACGAGATACCCGAGAGCGGAAGAACAGCAAAGGGAATAAACCTTGTAAACGTTCTGTCGCTTGACGAGGGAGAAAAAATTACCGCAATTATCCCTGTGACCGAGTTTACAGAGGACGAAAACCTTGTTTTGCTTACGAAATTCGGAGTTATAAAGCGGGTTTCGCTTATGGATTACAAGACACGCCGAACAGCAGGTCTTTATGCCGTTACGCTTGACGAGGGTGACGAGTTGCTTTATGTAATGAAAACTACAGGCAATGAACAGATTATTGCCGCTACCAGAAAAGGTCTGTCAATCCGTTTTGATGAGCAGGATGTTCGTGTAATGGGCAGACAGGCAAGAGGTGTTCGTGCTATGCGTCTTGCAGCCAGTGACTATATAGTCGGTAGCGCGATTATTCCAAAAGATTATGTTGACTCAGATATCAAAGTTATTACAATTACCGAGGGCGGTTATGGAAAACGCTGTGATATAGACGAATATACCCTTCAAAACAGAGGTGGCAAGGGAATAATTTGTCACAGATTAAGCGAAAAAACAGGTAGCCTTGCCGGTATCGCAATTGTTGAGCCGACTGATGAAATAATGTTAATTACCGACAGCGGAATAATTATCAGAACAAAGGTTGATGAGATACCGATTTATGGTAGAAGCGCAGGCGGTGTAATTGTAATGCGCCTGGGTGAGGATGCTTCAATAGTTGGCTTTGCCAGCGTAAAAATTGAAGAAACAGCTTCTGATGAATTAGAAACCGAAGACAGCGAAGAAATTACGGATGTGGATAACATATCGGAAGAAATATAGAAAAAATAATAAAAATAGCGATTGGCACAAGAGAGGGTTATAACGGTATGGCAATAAAAACCTTTATTCTGGAGAACTACCCGGAAAAAGAAAAGCGGCACGCCGCAGTAGAGAAAGCAATAAAAGAGTATCTTGAAAACGATAAAGTCGAGGTTCTATATACAAGTAAGGGAAAACCTTATATAAAGGGTACTTCGACCGAAAAGTTTATCTCGGTCACAACGACAGGTACTATTATGCTGTGTATTTTTTCGGATATGCCGGTCGGCATTGACGGTGAGCATCTCGGCCGCTTCGGTCCTGAAAACAAGACTGATTACACAGCTTTATCGGAACGCTTTTTCTCTGAGGAAGAGGCAGAATATGTACGGGATGGTGACGGTGATCCAATGCGTTTTGTGCGTATCTGGGTTCGCAAGGAAGCGTATGTAAAGCTGACAGGTAAAGGACTTGCCGATTTTCCTAACTTTTCTGTTACAGACGGCGAGAGGTTTTTTGCCAAGGTCAACGGTGTCCCTATAAAGAAGTTTAATATAAATTTTCCTGGTAATGTAGATTATTTGTTCGCTATTGCAGGGGCGGAATAAATACTACCGCAGAGCAGTAGTCTATGGAGAATTATCAAAGATAATTCTCCGCTATCAATTAGTTGTAAAATTAAATATTAAAATGTAGGGGCGAACTGTGTTCGCCCTTTCCAATTAGACAATGACATATTTCTAATAAAAATATTTTTTATGATGAAACTTTTTGTATTTTTTCCGCCACTATTAAAGTATATATAAGAGAAACAACTGGGAGATTTTATTCATGAAAAAAACAGTAACTGCCGCACTTGCTATATTAACTTTGAGCACACTTGCTTCATGTAATCGTGGTGAAAATAATGAGTCTACGGAGTGTTTTTTAGAAAACGATTCCGTAATTTCTGATGTAATATCTGTGGAATCGAATGAACTTTCTGAAACAAGCGAAATAAGTTATACAGAGACAGGAGAAAGCAAAGATGATACATCGTCAGACGATTCCTACGACTTTGTCAATAAACCATTTAAAAACAAAGATGGAATAATTGATTTGTCAGAATATGCACCTTTCGGAGATGTCATAGAAAATGAGGAGTTAAGACAGGAACTGATTCCGGTGGTGAAAAAAATATTTGAAGCAAAGGAAGTATTTTCAGGATTAACAAGAAAAATTGATTTTGACAATCCTATAATAATAGACGGATATCTGTATTTTTTTCCATTATTACCTGAAATAGCTACGACGAAAGATGAACTATTTTCATATGTAAAAAGAAATATTTCGGATAATTATATCTACTCGTTTGGAAATTCGTTAGAGGAAATAATGTTTGGTGATGAAGAATTTCCTTCGTATAAAATATTTGACGATAAGATATACATGAGTGGAAACAATGACTATATGTGTTTTATTAATTTCGAATCATTAATGTTTAAATCCATTGAAAAAGACAGAATTAAAGTCAAGATGGTTTGTGCAGTTGATCCGGAGGATCATAAATTAATAAATATGACACTTATTAAATCAGATGCATATGGCTGGAGACTAGAAGAAGAATCTTATGAACCTTATAATCCTGAGAATATATATTTTAACTATCTTCTAATCGAAAACGCCGACAAAATCAACTTGATTTTAAAGGGCTCAAGAGCGGTTCTCGAAAACGGCGAGAAGGTCATTGTTGAACATAAAGGAATCAAATACGAGAAAATAGAAAAGTTTATGTCAATATATGAAATGACGAAATATTTTCAGGAAATAATGACAGAAGAAGCAGCTAAGCTCTATATTCAAAAATTTATATACGTTTATTACGAAAAAGGCGGATGCCTTTATCGTCAGATCGGTGCAGTAAAAGGTAAAATGTATGATTATGTGGAAAATTCATTCAGCGGTTATATAGATTTTTATGAGGGCAAGGTATACGGTAGTTGTAAATACAAGGATGATAAAGGGGTTATACACGACCAAGAATTATTTTTCTCTGTAGATTTCAAAAACGACGACGTTTTTATGCTTAAATTAACCTCTCTAAAAATGCATGGCTTGTCGGTTCAGTGGGAGATTAAAAAAGCGGAATGCCAGGTTTATCATTCCCTATAAATTAGGCAGGCTTGGCAGCCTGCCCGTATATTATTTCTTACCTTTTATTTTCATTTCCGCAAAATCACACAAATCATCGGCAAACTCAGCGCTTACAGCCTCGGCATAAACTCTGAAGCTACCGTTGGCTCGTGGAAAAACAGCTATACTACCTTTGTCATTACGAAGTCTGACACCGCGTGAACAGTCATCGCATTCTTCAGCAAGTATACCTATCATGTCTGCTTTGTCCTCCTCGTCGATATCTATATCTATGCTGCGAAGAAAAAATTGCGGAAGAGTCTGTAATGCTTCATCAAGTGTAATTCCGTTAATATGAAGATATTTACACACTAACAAAGAAAGCAGCACGCTGTCATTGTAAAAATGTGTGTCAAATGCGTTTTTTCGTTCCTCGCTGTCGTTATCGTTATAAAAATGTGTTATAAAACCTAGATTATTAAGGTATTGTTCAATAATCTCGGGAGTATATTGAGGAAGATACAATTCTTTTTTGTCGCCGCTCTGCACCGCTAAGGCGAAGAGTTGCCAGAAAGATAATTCGTTACCGTCAGCAGTTTGTGCGCATACACTTCCGTCGTCGTTAAAAATAAAAGTGTCCTTACCAGATATTTCGCCTTCTTCTTTTAACAAGTCTGTTTCTGCATTCAATTCCTTGGGGTTTGAGAAAAAGAAATTCGCCTGTTTGCTCTTTCCTTTAGACAAAACTTCAGTTCTACCAAGCTGACCGACCTGCTGTTGTAAATAATGACAATAAAGAAACTTTACTCTGTTCTCACCAACAAGCACCTCAGGTTCGGGAATGGTCTTTGGAGGTGGAAGTTTCTCTCTCATTGCACTTTCTGCTTTTCGTTGTTTATCACGAGAGAGCGGAAGTCCGTTTTTTTCCAACAAAGAAATACTGACAGATTTTATCCCTTTATCAGCCTTATGAAAACTCACATAAACGCAGGCATCCAAATTGTATTCGTGTGAAGCAAACATAGCTAGTTCGGGGAATCCTTCTTCAAGCTCAAGTATATAACCGCCATTGCTACGAACACCAACTTTAATTATGTCTGCAAGTAAATCACCGTTTTCACTTCCGTCACTCATAACGCCGATTCGTGCAGGCTTTCCAAGTGAAGTCAAGCCCTGTCCGAGTTTAAAACATAGTTCGCCGTCAATATCGCTCCCGTACATACCGCTTATACCTTCGTCACCAAACAAATGTCGTGCAGCAGAACTAAAAAAGACATTACCCATTATTCTCGCACCTCGTCCAATCTTAATTTTATCAGCGATTTTTACGCCCTTTGAAAGAACAGCGTTATCGCCTATAACACATTCTGCACCAATAACGCAGCCCTCAGGGATAATACAACCATCACCTATTATAACGTCATCACAGATTATACTGCCTTTTACATCGCTTTCACCTATATAAATACGGTTGAAGAAAATGCTGTTATTTACTTTTGCATTCTCTCTTATACAACAATCCTTGCCAAAAATATTTTTACCGCCAGAAAAACTCATATTACAATTATAAAAATCACTAAAGCTGCCAATATCACACCAAAAATCATTTGCTTCCTCTCCATAAAGAGGAACATTTTTTTGCAGTAAAAGCGGAAACAAATCACGTCCGAAATCAAAAAACCTTCTTTCGGGAATGAGTTGAATAATGCTTTTGTTTAAAATATATATACCTGTATTAATCAAGTTTGAGAGTGTATCAGCCCAGGATGGTTTCTCCAAAAAGCATTTGATCCTGTTGGTTTTACTGTCTGTCAGGACTGTTCCGAACTCCTGCGGCTTTTTCGTCCTTGTCAACAGAATTGTTGCTTCTCGTTTTTCCGATATATGCTTGTCAAGATGCTTTTTTAAGTCGAAATCACAAACAGCGTCACCTGATACAATTAAGATAGTGTCATCTAAGTTGTCAATTAAAGCTCGTACTGCACCTGCGGAGCCCTTTGGTTCGGTTTCTTTAAAAAAGGATAAATTTATTTTTTCATGCTTAACTGCTTCTATCTGTTCGGGCAGATACATTGTGGTTACCGCAGCATTTGAAAAACCGTTTTTAACCAAAAGATCAAGTATACGTTCAAAAGTACTGCGGCCGTACACGGGGAGCATTGGTTTTGGTATGTTGTTAGTCATCGGCGCAAGTCTGCTTCCAAAACCGCCGGCCATTACGACTGCGTTAAATATATTTACCGACTTGTTACTGTTAAGGGTCATTGATTAACCTCATTATTAAGAGTATACATATATTTTTGGCTTCAAATCGAAAAATATTCCGCTTGAAGTTGACAAAAAGTAAAAAAAAGGCTATATTAATACTAACCCTTCATTAAAAACGCGATAAAAAATCTACACAAAAACCCATACATCAAAGGTTTTTGCTCGATTTTTTATAGTTTTTATAATCGGGTATTAGTTTAAACAGATAAATATCCGCAAGGAAGAGGAAAAGCAAAGATATGAACATTTTTACCGATAATGACCTGCCTATACCAAATAAAACAATTGTATCTATAGGCAATTTTGACGGAGTTCATATAGGACATCAACTGCTTATTAAAACCTTGGCATCGATTTCCGCAAAAAAGCAGTTTCAGGGTATTGTATTTACTTTTGCCGAAAATCCAAAAAATATTCTTACCGGCGGAGTAGTTAAATATCTTACCGGAACAGAAGATAAAATGCGTTTTTTAAACGAATACGGTGCTGAAAATATTTATTTTGCAGATTTTGAAGCTTTATGCGGAGTTTCGCCGAAAGAATTCACCGAGAACGTTCTGATCAAAGGGTTTAACGCAGATACCGTTGTTTGTGGCTTTGATTTTCGCTTTGGAAAAGGCCGAAGCGGCAGCGCAGAAAGTTTGAAGGAAATGCTTTCTGCTTATGGAATTGATTGCATAATAGTCCCTGCGGTTTACTTTGAGGGAAGACCTGTAAGCTCTACCGAAATAAGAATGCTTATCGGGGAGGGTAATGCGGAGCTTACAGAGCAATTACTTGGCAGACCCTATTGTTTTACTCTTCCGGTTGTTTACGGCAGGCAGATTGGTAGATCACTTGGGTTCCCGACTATAAATCAGGTGTTCCCGGAATATAGAGTAATACCCCAATACGGTGTATATGCGGTGCTGTGTGAGGCAAACGGTAAGGAATACAAGGGAATTGCTAACATAGGAATACGTCCGACAGTTTCCAAGGCGGGGGATGGTCCTGTCTGCGAGACACATCTCTTTGGATTTAACGGTAATCTTTATGACCAGACAGTAAGAGTAAAATTAAAAAAGAAACTAAGAAACGAAATTAAGTTTTCTTCTCTCGAAGAATTGAAAACACAGATACAAAAAGATATTGTTTCTGCAGAAAGTTATTTTATAAATTAACATAATAATTTTTCGGGGAGGAGTAAAGTTTGAAAAGAAGAGCATTTCGGACCTTTACATTATTATTCATTTTAATAATTATTATGCTTAGGCTATATATACCATGCTCTGCCGAGGGTGAAGGATTATTTCCGATATTAAACGCAGGGAATGCAGTAGCTGTTTATAATATTGAAAGCGGTCAGCTGTTATATGATAACAGAGGAGACGAGGTTGTTGCACCGACAGTAAGCACAAAACTGCTTACGATGATGGTTGTCTACGATATTTTCAAAGAGAAGAGTATAAATGCCGAAACACAGATGGTAACTGTAAGCGCAAAATCCTTGTACAATATCGGTACGCTTGGGGACAAAAGTGCTCCCAGATTAGGTTTAACCGCAGGCAAATCGTTTACGGCAAAAGATTTGATGTGTGCTTCCTTAGTCGCAAATGCAAACGATGCTTGCAGTGCGCTCGCTTATTATTGTGCGACAGAGCTTTTAGGCGGACAAATCGAGGGCTTCGTTGTTCTAATGAATCAAAAGGCTGTCGAAATCGGTGCAACAAACAGCTATTATAAAAATGTTACTGGACTTGTGCAAAACGATATGGTGACCACACCAAAGGATGTTGCGCTGATTGCAGCTGCTTTTTATAAATACAATGATTTGTTGGTAATAGCAAAACAACCATCGTTTTCTTTCAATGAGGGAAATACAATTCACAACAAAAACTATCTGCTCTCAGATGCTCTGATAAGCGATTTTATAATGGCCGAGGCTCTCGGAATAGCTGCAGGTCAGCGTAACGACAATGAAGGATACACTCTTATAACCGCAGTGGAAAAAGACGGGTTGTCTTATATACTCGTAATTATGGAAGCCAGTGGCGAGATTCGCGACGCAAACGGTATAAGATCGTTTAACGCAGGAAATGCATATGACGACATGAAGATTCTTGTCCCTTGGACACTAACCTCGTTTGGCTACAAAACGATTGTTGAACAAG
This sequence comes from Clostridiales bacterium, assembly GCA_003452915.1. Classification (GTDB taxonomy): domain Bacteria; phylum Bacillota; class Clostridia; order Oscillospirales; family CAG-382; genus UBA1049. The sequence goes on from DMMZ01000045.1 coordinate 9,576, forward strand.
GAGAGCTTATATCCGAACTCAGGGTTGACCTTGGTAAGGACTACGACCATGTTTCAGTTGTGCCGGAAAACAAAGTTGAACGGCTTGTCAACAAAAGCGTTGAAATGTCTAAGATTGAAAGAATAATTACTTACGACAGCGAAATAGTGCATAAAGGCGAATATAACGAACAAATTGTAGATATGGTTAACGCACCTATTACAAAAGGTCAAGTTGTCGGCACAATGCTTTTTACATATAACGGAACTGAAATAGGCAAAGTAAACCTTGTTGCTCAGAGTACGGTTGATTCAAGCGGATTGCTTTCGACTGCAAATAAAATTAAAAACATACTTTTTGGTAAAACGATGAAGGTAATTTTAATTATTTTTGCTTCTTTGATTGCTATATATATATTGTTTTCTATTGTAACTTCGGTAATGAGGGGCGTAAAAAAAGTAAAAAAAGTTAACGAACGAAGGAATTTCAAAGAAAAAGATGACGAAAATTCATAATTTATGTATTATAATATAATTTTTATAAAATAAAAAATTTCTCTTGCAAAAGAATTCTTTATATGGTAATATGGCATAAGCGGCATAAGAGTAATACAAAAGTCGTAAAAAAGAATTGATTAATTACTTTCGGAGGATATATAAAATGGAATTGACAATAATTGAGCAGATAATCGGTGGAATACTTATTATAATTGCTATTTTCTTAGTAGCTGTTATAATGATGCAGCAAAGTAAAAGAAGAGGACTTTCGGGCGTATTATCCGGTAGCTCATCTGATACTTATTTCGGCAAAAATAAGGCTAAAACCAAAGAAAAGATGTTTAGTAAATTTACAACAGTTCTTGGAATATTATTTGCAATTCTTGTTTTTACACTCTATGTTATGCACACAGTTATTCAAAATAAGGACGAGACTTCATCAACTGATGATACAAGTATAGCCGACACTTCTACAACAGATACAACTTCGGCAGCTATTTCGGATGAGATTTCGGAAGAGGATACATCCGCAGCAGTTTCAGAGATTTCGACCGACATTTCCGAGGAAATATCCGAAACCAGTGACGCAGAGTAAACATAATACTTTATCGGGAGTTAAAATGACAACAGATATTAGAAGTTATTATTATTACGAAGGCCGCTATTATTATGCGGTCTTGTCGTGTTTTAATAATACTGTTGTGAATAAAGCTTGATTTCCCAAATATAAACAAAAAAGGGAACAATTCGGAGCTCACAAACAGTGGGCTCCGGTTTTTTATATTAATTTGCCTTAAAAGGAGTTTAGAAAAAATGATTATTGTATTAAAGAACAACAAAAGCGAAAAGGAAATAGGAGCATTCAAAGAATATCTTGAGCAGAAATATAACGTGGGCGTGCATGTATCGGTAGGACATGACAGTGTTGTATTAGGCTTAATCGGAGACACCTCTGCCGTTGACGAGGATTCGATAAGAGCACAAGAAATAGTTGGCGAGGTTAAGCGTGTCGGAGAACCTTATAAAAAGGCAAATCGGAAATTTCATCCGGACGACACCGTTATAATCTTGGGCAACGGATTGAAAATCGGTGACGGTAGCCTGACCTTAATAGCAGGACCATGTTCTGTCGAAAGCGAAGAACAGGTTACCGAAGTAGCTATTGAAGTAGAGAAGTCGGGCGCAGTTATTCTCAGGGGCGGTGCGTTTAAACCCAGAACTTCCCCCTACGCATTTCAGGGAATGGGTGCGGACGGACTTGACTTGTTAAAAAAAGCCAGAGCAAAAACAGGTTTACCGATTATCAGCGAAGTGATGTCGTCTTCACAAATTGAACTCTTTGATGATGTTGACATTATTCAGGTAGGTGCAAGAAATATGCAGAACTTTGAGTTGTTAAAAGCTCTTGGAAAGCAGCCAAAACCGATTATGTTAAAAAGAGGACTTTCCAGTACAATTGAGGAACTTCTAATGAGTGCGGAATACATTATGGCAAGCGGAAACGAACAGGTAATTCTTTGCGAGAGAGGAATACGTACATTCGAAACCAAAACACGCAACACCCTTGATATTTCAGCGATTCCTATATTAAAAAAATTATCACACCTTCCTGTTTTTATAGATCCGTCGCACGCATCCGGACTTCCGTGGCTGGTTGAACCACTATCCATGGCAGCGGTTGCAGCAGGTGCAGACGGACTTATAATCGAGGTTCATAATAACCCCGCAAAAGCTTTATGTGATGGTGCACAGTCGTTAACACCAGAGATGTTTGATTCTGTTGTCAAAAACATTAAGAAAGTTGCGGATTCTGTCGGTAAAAAATTATAATTTTTTAAAAGAGTTAAAGTCAAAAAGAATGCTTTCAGACTTAAACATCTGCGAAAGGAATGGTCATAAATATGAAAAGTATAGCAATAATTGGACTTGGTCTGATAGGTGGATCGATTGCAAAAGCGGTTAAGAAAAATTCCGACATAAAAGTAATAGGCTGGAACCGTGATGTTTCGGTAGCCAAAACAGCCTTGGAGCAGGGGTCAATAGATTCAATTTGGAATAAGGAAAGCATGCTGGAAGCTGACATTGCGGTTATATCTACACCTCCATATGCAACCGTTTCTTTCCTTGAAGAAAACGCTCGCTTGTTTAAAAAAGGCATGGTTGTTACCGATGTTTGTGGAGTAAAAGAATACATAATAGTTGAATGTGAGCGGATATGTAACGAAAACGATTTGTTTTTTATAGGCGGACATCCGATGGCAGGTAAAGAAAAGGGCGGTTATTTTAATACCGATGCAACACTTTTTGTTGGTGCAAGCTATATTATAACACCAACCGAAACGACTTCCCAAAAAGCAACTGATATCTTAAAAGAACTAATTAATATATTAAAAGCAGGAACAATTACCGTTACAACACCTGAGTTTCACGACAAGGTTATTGCGTTTACCTCACAGCTTCCGCACGTACTTGCCGGAGCATATGTGAAGTCGCCGTTGTGTACTAAAAGAAAAGGCTTTTCTGCAGGCAGTTTTATGGATGTTTCGAGGGTAGCAACAGCGGATGAACGTCTTTGGACAGAGCTTTTTATGCTCAACAGCGAAAACCTGGTCACAGAGATAAATACGCTGATAAATAACCTTTCTGCATACAGGGATGCAATTATTAAAGGCGACAATTCAAGACTTTCAACTATTATAAAAGAAGGTCGGGAAATAAAAGAATGTGATAATTTACAATTTTAAAAAAACCTTGAGTTAACAAAAAATTATACAACTTATTGAGTTCCTATTGCATTTTTCGACAAAATATGCTAATGTATACATATAGTAATATATTAATAGTTTGTAAAAAAGCAGGAGGTACAATAATGCAGGATGTTGTTGTAAATAAATGCATGGATAGCATGAAAAAGACAGTAAGAGAGCTCGCATACCCTGCGTTATTGCTTGATAAGGATTATAAAATTTGCTGTAAAAATGATTTCTGTATAAATAGAATTATTCCTTTGAGAATGGGTTCATCAATAAAATACCGTTTAAACGCTTCAGATTTTAAACGCCTTATCCAACAGCAAGTCGGTGAGACAATAAGAGTGAGCATAGATGCAAATACACTTTGCTGGGCATATGTATACCGTGGAGATGATTATTACTTTATAGGCTTAAGAACTCTGACCGCAACACTGCAAAACCGCATTAGTGAATTAATGCAGCTTAATACCGACTTAACCGAATCTCTTTTGTGTCAGATGAGTGTTATATCTTCGGATGGTGAAATAGGACTATCAGAGTTGATTAAACACAAATGTAATCGCATAATACGATCTCAGCAGCATATCAGCGAGTTTTTACGAATAGTGAACGGTGTAAAAAATACAAAGACACAACTTTGTGACATTGATGCAATTCTAAATGCTGTTATAATATCATTACGTGACGCACTTCGTCCTTTAGGTGTACAAATAAATTATAACGGAAGTGCCGATATGCTAAAAAGCCGTTATGCGTTAATATGTGAACCTGATTTTAATATAGTTTTGTGCCTTATGATATATAACAGTATAAGAATTTCACAGAGTGAAAAACTAAGAATTGACACAAATACAATAAATGGGAAATTGTATATTTCGATATTAACCGACAGTGTATTACCAGAGAATACGGCCAAATTTATTTGTGAAGGCGATCTTGAAACCGAGAATTTTTCCTCTCCTGACAGCTGGATATACTTTGAATTGCTACTTATAAAAAAGCTATGTGAATACTATTTATGGGACATAAGCTTTAGCGCACCCGGTTCGGATTATTCACGTTTACAAATTACACTGTCAATTACGCTTGAACGTGAAATTGTGTCTGAAATGTCCGTTAACGATAACTATGTGTCCGAGAGAGAAAGAAAAAGACTATTCGCGCTTGAATTTGCTGATTTTTTTGACAGATATTATTGACTTTTTTCTGCTTATAAACTAAAATGATACAGATAGAATCAAGAAAATGATTTTGTCAGTATTTTAATAGTTTTTAATATAATATTTAGGTCCTCGGGTGTCCGGTGCATACACTTTTATGTTATTGCCCGACTTAATAAGGAAGCGGGGTGAAAATCCCCCACGAACTCGTCGCTGTAAAGGAAGAGTCTGTTGCAAATATGCCACTGATATAAACTTGACATTTAGTCAAAGTTGTTGTTGGGAAGGTAGCGGCAGGTGTTGAAGCCTAAGTCAGAAGACTTGCCCGATTACTGATACAACAAGTTACGGTAAGAAAAGGATGTACAACCTTTTTATCAGTAACTGATGTTGTAGACCGTACAAAGAGCCGCGAGAAAATCGGCGCAGGTACAAAACAACTCTTTAAAAAAGAGTTTGTCTCGTTGCGCTATAGAAATATTTTCCTCCATTCTTTGTAGAGTTCCTATTTATTGAATCTACAAAGAAAGGAGGATTTATTTATGAAAAAGGAAACAAAGATCATCATCCTGGTCGCATTGGTGTTTGCGTTGCTAATAGGAGTTGTTGCTTTTACGTTAATCAACTCTAATTCCGGCAAAAACAATTCCGATGAATCCAGTGCGACTTCGCAAATAAGCGTATCGGATCAGTCTGTAGCCAGTGATACCGAAGAAACAGTCGCAGAAAGCGTTAATTCTGAAGAACAGTTTTCAAAGACAATCATTGTTCTGGTAAAAGTTGAAGGCAACGAAACCAAAACTTTTACAATCGGTACAGATGCTGAATTTCTGCTTGACGCATTAAACCAGATTGACCTTGTAGAAGGCGAAGACAGTGAGTACGGTTTTTTCATTACAGCGGTTGACGGCGTTGCTGCAAACGAGGATAAGCAGGAATGGTGGGGAATATACGAGGACGGAAACATGACTCAGACAGGAGTTTCTACCACGCCCATAGAGGACGGTGATACCTTTGAGCTTATATTATCCAAATAATAGCAGCAAACTCAGAAAGATGGTTTTGTTCTCATTACTGGGAGCAATACTAGTTATTTTTAAAGAAGTGAATCCTATCAGGTATAATATAGAATTTGTATCAACGTTGATAATAGCTTATACCTGTGTATTTGGATGGTATGCGTTGATTCCGACTTATATTTTTGTTGCAATAGAACAAATTTTATACGGCTTCAACATTTGGACATATTTTTATTTATATGCGTGGGCTATTCTTGTACTTATTTCTTTTCCGTTTCGTAAACTTCGTTCACCTATATTATGGGCTATGATTGCAGGTGTTTTCGGACTCTCTTTCGGTGCGTTAAGTGCGATTACCAGTTATTTTATAGGTGGCTGGGGAGCGGCGGTTGCATACTGGACAAGCGGGTTATGGTTCGATTTGACTCATTGTGTCGGTAACTTTATTATAACATTATTATTATGTTATCCGCTCAGAATACTTCTTGAAAAAGGGAAAGAAACTTTAAAAATATAAAAAGAATGCGTGTTACTTTAATCAGCTACACGCATTTTTTATTATCATTTTTTACAACAACCCATTAAAGTGTTTTGTGGATATAATCCGCAAAGCAGGTAAAGGCGGTGAGTTCGGCTAAAAGCAATACATAAAATTCAATAGCTGCTCTATATGTAGAACTCATCATATCTAAAGTTGTTATGTAACCTACACAGAAAACAGTGATAACAATAGCTCCGCTTAATAAAATATGTGAAGCAAAGCGAGATAAGGATCTTCTTTTTGTCTTGTTTTTCATAAAAAATATATTTCCTTTCTTTACAAATCGTTTTTATTATGTTACAGTATAAATATCTATTATTAATTAATAAGCATAATAATATATAAATTTGTTTTTGGAGGTCAAAAGTTGTGAAATGCCCATCATGTTCGCATTCTGAAAGCAAGGTAATAGATTCGCGTCCGTCTTCTGAGAATTCATCTATCCGCAGAAGAAGAGAGTGCCTAAATTGCCAAAAGCGGTTTACAACATATGAGACAATTGAGACAGTGCCTATAATAGTAATTAAAAAGGACAAATCAAGGGAGAGCTTTGATCGTAACAAGATTTTCAACAGCATAATCAGAGCTTGCGATAAACGCCAGATAACCAGAAGCCAGATGGAAACAATTGTCGACGAGATAGAAGCTGCTTTACAGAACGCCCTACAAAACGAGGTTTCAACTGCAATTATCGGCGAAATGGTTATGAAAAAGCTAAAAGTTATTGACGAGGTTGCCTATGTAAGGTTCGCCTCGGTTTACAGGCAGTTCAGAGACATCGGCGACTTTATGGATGAGCTTAAAAATTTGCTTGCTGAAAAATAAATAGAACAAACAAAATAAGCAGGGAAACGTTAAAGTCGTTTCCCTGTTGTCTTTTTATGTTAACAAAGCTGCGGATTAAGAAATATTATCGGTCGAAAGGTTAATTGTATTGAAGAATGTGTTTGGATTTATAAAAACACCATTCACTGCAACTGCATAATCAAGTATTGACTTACCGTTTGTAAAGCCGGTTGAACCTGATTCTGCTATTATCTCGCCCTGTTGAACTACGTCCCCAACAGCACAATTAAAGTTCATCAAGTTAAAGTAGCAGGTCATTATACCAAAGCCGTGGTCAATAATAACAGTATTGCCTGTAGCGGCAAGGCTTTGGGTGAAAACTATCTTTCCTCTTTGTGTAGCTTTAACTGGAGTACCTTCCGAAACACCGTAAATTGTTCCGATTACTTTACGGGTGGTTGCATCTTTGGAGATAATAACTTCTTTTCCGTAAGAGTCTATTATACTTCCGTTAACTGGTACAGTAAATTTTGTTCCGAAGGTATAAAACGCTTCTGCACTAGGCTTCCCGAAAACAGCATTTAATTTATCCGTCGCATCTTTAACAACTTCCTCCGAAAGCATTTCGTTATACTCTTCATCAGAAACAGACAAAAGCTCCCGAACAACATCTTTTTCCTTTACAGTAACAGTATCGCTGTAAGCAGCTCCGCCTACCTCAATGTTTATTGTATATTCACCTGAGGTGTTGTTACCGGAAATGGGAAGCAGGGCAAATGTATTTTCGCCCTCGGTATAACAGGTTATTCCGGAGGTTTCTAACGGTGTTGAGACAGTAATTTTTTCATTCTCATTCAGATGTTGTATATTAAGTAAAGCAACATCACCAGCATCAAATGTTTTTTTCTCAAGAGTAACAACTGCAGGAATATCGTATAATAACGGGAAAGAGTAAGTCGCCTCGCCGTAAAAATCGGCTGAATTCGTCTCGTTCCATTTTGCGGTTATCAAAACCTGAATTTTTGTGTCGTTATCAAAGTTTAAGTAAGATAAATCGCTTATTCCGATTGTGGTTCCATTTTCCGTTTTAAACAGAACCTCATATTCATTCGGTTCAATGGAAAATTTTAACGTGCTGCCAGTATTAGGATAAATACTTTTTATAGCATCAGGAGCTTCATCATAGGTTTTTGTAATCGAATCCGAATAATAATTTCCATCAACCTTCTTGTAATGCCACTCGTAGCTTGCTGGGAAAACTCCAGCGGAGTCTGCACTAGAAACGACAGATAATATAGGCAACAGGGACTCGTTGTATAAATATTGAAATTCAGGTCGTACCAATAAATCTCCCGCAGTATCTGTTGCCATTAAAAACATTGTATTGTCAGAGTCAACCAGCATACAGCCCGAAAGGTTAAGCTGCGGATAAAGCTTAAAATTAACCAGCTTATCACCTCGGTCGTATTGTAATACAACAGGAGACTCATTTGTTATATCCCGTACAGGTGTTGATATTCTTTTTGAATCCAATTGTGCATTTACAAAAAAATCAATTTGCTCTCTGTCATCATACGTATATTGTTCGCCACTCGGCAGTGTAATGCTTATAGAATTCACACTTTCGGGAGATATATTGTGTGAGGAATAAGAAATAATAAAATAAGCAATAAATGCAATCGGAATACAAAGAATTATTCCAATAAGCGTCTGAGAGCTCTTTTTTCTTCTTGTCAAACAATTTCCTCCTCTTCTACACGATTGTTTTTAGTTACAATATACAAGATTTATTATAAACATACTTAGGTATTATGTCAATAGAATACGAATTAAAAAACACGAAAAAATTTACCACAGAATAAAAAAGAATAAAAAATGGGAAAATAGTTAAAATGTTAATTTTATAGGAAAAGAATTTGAAAGTAAACTTTTAAATAAAGAGTTTTGTTCCTTTTACGCCGTGCAGTATGGTGTAAATTTGGCTACACCAAACCGACACAAAACTCCGCACATCGCCGAAAGGAATGGTTAAAAAATGGATAAGAAAACTCTTGACGAAATATATGGTTATCTAACCGGTGTATTTTCCGATTGTGATGATTTTATGCAGCGAAGAATTAAAAGTCAGGGAACTGAAGTTTTTATATGCTTCTTCAAAGGCATAACTCAGCGTGATTATATAAGTGAAAAAATAATAAAACCTATGCTTGAGGATATTAAGGCACTTCATGATTTTTCCGGCAACTTCGAAACAATCCTGCAAAGTGTAACTCTCAAGTTTCCTCAAGACAGTGAAGCAATTTGCGAAGCATTACTGCGTGGTGAAGTTCTGATTGTAATTGAAAAGGTAAGCGAAAACAAAATGTACACCGTGCTTGCAAACGCACAGTTTACAGTAGGAAGAAGTATAACGGAACCGACCAGTGATGTTACGGTAAAAGGTCCAAAAGCAGGCTTTATCGAGGATTCAGAAACAAATATGGCTATTCTACGGAAATATATAAAAAATCCTGGATTAAAGTACAAATCGATAAATATAGGGTCGGAAACAGGGACCAAAATTACACTTGCTTATATAGATGGCAGAGCCGATTCAAAGGTATTGGAGGACATAAAAAACAGAATAGAGAATTCTTCCGCTACCACAATTGTTGATTCGGGAAACATAGAAATGCTCATTGACACTAGAAAATATCCGATTTTTCCGATAATGGGCAGTAGTGAAAAAGTGGATAAAGTAGCTTCGAAATTGATTTCCGGCAGGGTTGGCATTTTAGTTGACGGCAGTCCGTTTATTTTAACCGCTCCGTATGTTTTTGCAGAGAGCTTACAGTCCTCAGAGGATTATTATCGTTCTCCGTATTATGCAACCTTTATAAGATTTTTACGTTTTTTTGCGTTATTGGCAGCTTTATATCTTCCGGCACTTTTAGTAACCGTGATAACTTCTCACAATGAATTGATACCTGAAAAAATGTATAAGACAATAGAGGAAATGCGAGCTGACATGCCTTTCTCATTATTTTGGGAAGTTATTATTGTGCTGATGATTTTCGAAATGCTAAGAGAAGTTGGTATTCGTATGCCCCGATCTGTCGGCGATGCTATCGGTATAGTTGGTTCATTGATTTTAGGCGATGCCGCTGTGCAGGCAGGTATAGCCTCACCAGTGGTTATAATAGCGGTTGCAATGTCAGCGGTCTGTGCTTTTATTGTACCGGTTTATATGTATACTACTGTTCTTATAAGAATATTTTTTCTTGTATTAGCTTATAAATTAGGATTTTATGGAATTATATTAGGCTCATTGGCACTTTTATTTTTATTGTGTAAAACAGAAAGTTTTGGAGCACCTTATATGTCGCCGATAGCACCGTTTGATAAAGTCGGTATGCAGGATTTTTTACTTGCTTTGCCTAAAAAAACTCTTGGAAGAAAGGAAAAGCTATAATGTTTTTCTTATTCGCAACAGTGCTTACCGCATCCTTTCTTATATGTGCTGAATTCTCAGCAATTTGTTTTATTTCTTCAATTTTATTAACCGTTTTTTATCTTTACCTTTTTTCGCTTTATTTTTTCTGCTGTCAAAAAACCGCCGTTTTTGTGCCGTTGATACTTGTATCCCTCTCAATGCATATTACGTTTTTTCTCATCGAACTGCATAAGAGCTACATTAAAGATGTTAATATATGGGTTTTAGCGTTATTTTTGGTTGTTGTTTGTGGTTTTATGGCTTACGGAACACGCAGCAAGACCGGTGTTGCCGCTATAACGTATATGGCATCCCCTGTTTTTATCATACTAAGTTTACTTTCGGCAATAGCGGTGCTAACAGGAAAATTAACCTTAAGTCCGCTTTTTGGAGAAAATATTTATCAGTATGTTTTTACAGTGGTTTCACCGCCTTCGACCGCAATTGTTTTGACATATATGCACAGATGTCGTTTTAAAAAGATTTTTCCTGCGTTTGTAACCTCAATTGCGATATCAATTTGCTTTTTTTTGTTTGATGCACCCTTTTTCAAAGCAACGACACTTAATTTTATAGCACCTTTTATTATCGCTTCGGAAATGCTTTTATTAAAAGAAACGATTTTACCAAGCGAAGAGAGTAAAAATCTAAAAAAAATATCAACTAAATAGTTATTGTAAATGTAATAAAACAAACAATAATAGAATAGTTTTTATTGAACAATATTGAAACAAAAGCATTAATCATTACTAAACTAATGATTAATGTGTAAAGGGAGAGCTACATATGTTTTTTACAAAAAATGAAACTTCGGTAATTAAAGAGGAGATTATTAAAAAGACGCTCATTGATAAGGACGGAAAAGTTCTGTTACATATAAACATAGCATACCCGGTCTTTATTTTAAAGGATAAAGACAAATTAAAGTCAAATGCAAAACCTTTTTATGAGAAAATTGCTAAAAACTTTCTGCAATTTGTAGAGAGTGAATTATTAGCAAGAGCAAAAAAGTTATTGGAAAGAGAAGATTTTCGACCTCTTGGTGGTGTAATGAGGTACACTAATTCTTATGAAAACAAACATACTCTTTCAATATATACCGACATAAGTATTTATGACGGGGTTAATGAACAAAATCAACTTCGCACCGCACAGGTCTGGAATAAAGAAAAAGGATATATATATTCATTTTCGGATATTTTTAATTCAGGTGCAAAAGAATATCTACTTAATCTCTTTGCAGAAAGTGGAAGTTCCGGAATTCTACAACAAGATGAATATAAAAAATGCTTAAAAACATTTTTTGCAGAAAACAACTTCTTTCTTACCGAGAAGGCCTTTGTTTTCTTTTATCCGGCAGAACGACTGGGAGGAAAGCAGGGAGTTAAGGTCTTTTTCGCTGACATTGACGCACTCAAAGAAAAAAAGTTATTTAAAATTTCATTATAACCCTTTACATTTGTTTTTTGCGTGATATAATATAGCCGACGTGAGCATTTATCTGGCTTATTTGTAGTCTAGTCGGCATTAAAAATGCTTCGCATTTTACGAGGTGAGCTAGAATTATACACGACATAGGTATTCATCTGGCTAATATACAATCTAGTCGGCAATACGAAAGGACGTTTATTCGCATGAAACATCTGAGAGTGGTAATAATGGGACAGGGCAGAAGTGGTCGCGATATTCACGGCTTACATCTGAAAAAGGACACTGAACGCTTTAAGGTAGTAGGAGTTGTCGAGCCGTTGGCAGAACGCCGCAACAGAGCCGCAGAAGAATTCAGCTGCGAGACTTTTTCCGACTACAAGGAACTTTTTGGCAGAACGGATATAGACCTTGTAATTAATTCTACACCAAGCAATCTGCATTTTGATATTACAAAGGATCTTCTTGAGCATGGCTTTAATGTACTTTGTGAAAAGCCTTGTGTTCCGACTGTTGAGCAGTTTGATATTCTGTGCAGTATAGCAAAAGCAAATGGACGTAAATTTTTGGTTTTCCAACAGTCAAGATTTGCAAATTATTTCCTAAAAGTAAAAGAGGTTATAGCCTCGGGAAAATTGGGCAGAATCGTGCATATCGGAATACAGTTCAACGGCTTTGCAAGACGCTGGGACTGGCAGTGCTGTCTTGAATTCAATGGCGGCAACCTTGCTAATACAGGACCGCATCCGCTTGATCAGGCACTTAACCTTTTGGATTACTATGACGGAAATCCGAATGTATTCTGCAAAATGGACAGATGCAACACCTTCGGAAACGCAGAGGATTATGTTAAATTAATACTTACGGCTCCCGACCGTCCTCTTATAGACCTTGATATATCCTCCTGCGACGCTTATCCCTCATACACCTATAAGGTCGAGGGTACAAGAGGAACTCTTAAAGGAACTATGGCACATATTGATTATAAATACTTTAAAGAGGAAGAAGCTCCCAAACAGGTGCTTGTCAAAGAAACCTTGACCTCGGGAGAGGAGAAATTCCCTGCATATTGCGGTGAGAAATTGAATTGGTACGAGGAAAGCTGGGACGGCGATCCACAAGCTCCCTTCATAGCCGCAGTCCAGACCTATTACGACCAGATATACACACTTTTTACCGAAGATATTGAGCATGAAATAAAGCTTAATCAGGTTCGTCAGCAGCTTGCTGTTATTACAGAAGCACATAAGCAGAATCCGCAGATATCATAAATAATGTTATAATAAAACGAATCGAAGGCTGACTAATAATAAGAAGGTTCGGAAAAATTTCCGAACCTCTTTGCGTATATTATGCTTATTTTATTCAGGTTTTTATATTGACTCACATATTACATTGATTATTGTTGATCCATAATTAATCTCACGAGTACGACTCAATAATAATGAAATTAAAAATAACAACAAAAATAGGGCTACAAATGCTATAGCGATTATAATCTTCGTTTTTTTTGATAAATTCTTTAGTTTTTTATACATAATTAAGAAAATCCCAACAATTCCAAGCGAACAGAAAAGTATTAATAAAAATGAATATAAATTTTCTTTTTTAATGTTAAATGATGGCTCGACTATTGATAAAATCCAAAAAATCATTAATCCAATGAAACTCATTGATAAAAAGACCAATCCTATTATAAAAGAATGAGACTTTTTATCAAGTTGCTTTTCTTGATGAATTTTGGTTACGGTTACCTCATTAACAATAAGGCTTTCATCTTTTAATAAGTAATCAATAGATACATTAAATGTGTTACTTATTTGTATGATGTTTTCTATATCGGGATTTGATTCGCCAATCTCCCACTTTGAAATGGCTTGTCTTGATACAGATATCTGCTCTGCTAGCTGTTCTTGCGACAGACCTTTTGATTTCCGTAGGTTTTGCAATTTTTCTCCAAATGTCATAAAGACCACCTCCTGTTTTCTTGATTAAGTTTAACATTTTGTTTAGTTGCATTCTACCAAACGAACCTTGAACTTCCGCAACTCACAGTTGCAAATATGATTATAGCCGTTTCTCGGCCAGAGATTATATAAATAATCTGCATGTATAATTATACCACATAAGTGCGACAAAATCAAACTGAGAAAGAAGCAATATCCTTCTCGGTTTGTTTTATGGTTTATAGGTTTCATGGCTTATTTTGACCTTTGTTATTGGACACACAATCACGATGTTTAGCAAGGTTTGTGTACTTTTTAATTCTTCTTTTCGTAAATGCACTAAAGCTCTGTTTTTTATTATCTAAGTATTAAAGCAAAAGCAGTAAACAAAACAAGAAAACCGATGTTGTATAACGTAAATAAAAGAATATATTTCCCTGTCTTACCTGGGTTATATTTTATGTATTCTTTTAAAGTAATAAGGCTTGCGAGAGAGGATATCAGCGTTCCCGCACCGCCGATATTTACACCTACCAGCAAGCCGGAATAATTCTGCGTAAACTGCGATAATAAAATTGCCGCTGGAACATTAGAAATAAACTGACTCAAGACTATACTTGAGATAAGAGTGCTTTTTTCAAGCAGATCTGTAAAAAGATTCATTACAGCATCAATACGCGCCATATTACCGGCGAAAATAAAAAAGCAAACAAAAGTAAAAAGAAGTGGATAATCCACAGCAGATAGTGCTTTTTTATCTAAAAAATACAAAACGATAGGAACTATAATAAGTCCGATAATATAAGGAACTCCTCTAAATACAATCGCAACCGAAAGCACAAAAAGTATCAGGTATATGATTGTTTTCCCTTTTGGAATTTCCTGTTTTTCTTCGGGAATTGTAAGAGGATCGGGCTTTATAAACAGACAACATATAGTAATCAGAAATACAGAAAACAGAAAATGCGGAAGCATTATTCTCATAAATTCTCCGCTTGGAATAGAAAATCTTGAATAAAGAAAAAGATTCTGCGGATTACCGAATGGGGTAATCATTCCACCTAGATTTGCCGCAAAGTTCTGCATAATAAAGGTAAAAGCCATGTATTTCTGTTTCTTTGTACTTACTAAAATAAAATAACTAAGAGGAAGAAAGGTAATAAGCGCCATATCGTTCGTTATAAGCATTGAACCGATTAAGGTTATATAAACAATGCCTATAATAGCTATTCTTGTGTTATGAAATACCGCAACTGTTTTTCTTGCAAGAACACTAAAAAAGTTTATATTTCGTAAAGCACATACTACTGCAAGTACGCAAAAAAGACAGGTCAGTGTTTTAAAATCAAAATATGATACATACTCTTTATCGAACGGAACAAAAAAAGCTGAAATTATTGCTGCGATTAGAGCTATAAAAAATACGGTATTACGGCGAGTAAAATATATAACATTTAAAAATTTTAAGCCTTCCTCTTTGCTTATTTGCATGTAAATATAGTCCTTTCGAGGTTGGTGACAGCAATTTGTACATAAAAAAGACGCACCAATTTGGTACGCCTTGTTTTTATGTAGTTCTACACTTTAAACTGCTCGAGTTGGGCAAACAGGTTAGCATCGTTCTCGTGTGCAATAAGTTTTATCGGCTGCATTAAGTCAAGGCTAAAAATACCCATAAGGCTCTTTGCATCAACTGTGTAGCGTCCCGAGGTTAAATCTACCGAGAAAGTGCATCTCTCTACGATTCCAACAAACTTCTGCACATCTTTAATTGTCTCAAGCTTAATCATCATTTCTTTCATGCATTTTGTATCCTTTCAAAATTTATTATTTAATTAGTATCAAGGGCTATATCACTTATTACGTATTTAATAATTATAACGTCATCATCCTGGACCTTCGCTTCCGACCAAAGTCCGACAACATCCTCTCCACCGTTTATGCTTGCACTCCAATAATAAAAGGTATAAATATCATCCTCGATATCTTTTAATTCATCCTTTATTTCATAGTTGTTTATTACGGCAAGTCCGGCGTTTCCTTCTTCATCGGTTGAATACTCGACGGTTATTTTTTTATTATCGCTGAGATGTTTGATGACATCATCAATACTCGGCTCATCGCTTGTGATTTTTAGCTCCTCGTCTAAAATGATTTGTTCGTAAATACCGTCATCGCCTTCGTCAACAACTATCTTTATTGTAATATCGGTTGTTTTTTCAGAACATCCGGCAAAAGTTATAAAAGTAAAAATAAAAATCAACAATAAACAAAGCGTCTTTTTCATTTTTAAAAATCCTTTAGATAAATTTTGTCGATATATTTTAAGTCTGTATATTATTATATATTTTATTGTTTAAAAAGTCAACATTATAAAATATAAATATTGGAATTTGTCTTGCAACGCAATAAAAAAAGATGTATAATACTACAAATCAATGTGTAAATATAATCACATTTAATTTTAAGGAGCTATAACTATGATTAACCAACCTACCAGATATTACGGCGAGGTAAACATTCCTAAAACCGAACCTACCTACTGGAGCGAAAAAGAAGATGACTACGGCAAGGAGCAAAACCTGATTCTAGGTTTACCACAGCAGATTATTGCATATGCAACAGTTGACGGAAACATGGCGACACCGCAATATAACACTCCCGTCACTGGGACAGAGCTTACAGACGGCAAATATGCTACCGAAGCAACCTATACAGGGAAGGGTTGGTTTCGTTTCACCAGAGGTATGGCAAGAAGCATTATATATGACCTTAAGCACATCTGCGCTGTTTCCGGATATTCTGTAGGTTTTCTTAAAGAGAATTCAACTGCAGTTGGACTTCCAGCAGCAGTTACTTTTTCAGCAACAGAAAACGGTGTTGACTGGCAGGAGATTCATCAGGCAACAGAAATATATTCGGAAAAAGAAAGCGATATTGTCCGCATAAGCGGTAAATTCAGCAGTATATTCCGTGCCAGATTCATAAAAATTACCTTTACAATATATTCTCATGTTTATATAGATGAGATAGAGATTTACGGCATAAAGAAGGTTGGTGACGCAAAATCGATTGTTCCCGATAAAGAAGTTATAATTTCATATCCCAACAAATACGCAACCCCTGCGGAGTTTAACAATACTCACGATGTGTTGCTTTCTTACATATGCCATCCTAAGATTAAGCCGATTACAAAGGAAATATATCTTCCTCATGTTGCTTATATAGAGAACGGCCAGATAAAAGATACGCTTTTCGACTCATATATGTTCCTTCCTTATGTTGCCTATCTTTACGAGGGGCATCAGAAGAAAGCACTTAAAAAAGAAGATTGGCAGTATTATATGGATGTGCAGTACATCGAGGGTGGAAACATGGATGCTCTCGAAGCTGCTGTTGGAGAGACAAAAGCTACGCTCGGCAAACCTGATTATAAGGTTAGTGTATTCCTTTCAATACTATATCCTGTTGTTAAGCAAAAAGAATTCGGTGAAGTAGATGGAAAAATGCTTGATTTTTCTAAATTTGAGGACAGGAAAACCGCTATTAAATGGCTCATTGACGAGCAGATAAGGGTTTTTAACCAAAAGGGTTATAAAAACATATACATACAGGGCTTCTACTGGTTTACCGAGGAAATTGATTACAGCGACTACTCGCTTCTTAACCTTATCAAGTTTACAACCGAATATGTTCGCTCACTAGGCTTTATCACCTCGTGGATACCCTATTTCCAAGCAAGCGGTTATAACGAATGGGCAAAACTCGGCTTTGACCTTGCCTGTTACCAGCCTAACTTCGCATTTAATTACACCATTCCTGATCAACGTCTTTTTGACGCTGCTGATGCTGCAAAACTTCTGGGAATGTGTATTGAGCTTGAAATTGGCGGTTCAAAAGCAGAGGATGTTGATAGATTAAAGAAATATTATGCTGTTGGCGCATTAACAGGTTATATGACTGATGCTCTGCATATGTACTATCAAGGAGGTATTCCAGATGCGATATATAAAACTTATAACTCGGAGGATAAATATATAAATTCTCTATATAAGGATACCTATAAATTCATAAAGGGTAAATTTAATCCATCAACACCTGCCGCAGTGAGCAAATCATACGATTGTACTGTCTCGGGCTCTGTTAATGATGTTATCACCGTTATATGCGAGAATGTAGTAAAGAATTTCATTATTACCACTGCCCCTAAGAGTGGTGAGGTTACAATAGATAAAAATGGTAATTTTATTTACACTCCCGAAAGTGGATTTACAGGTGAAGATTCTTTTGAAGTGTCGGTAGATTATGGATATGATGCAAGCGTACCTGCAAAATTTATTGTTAAGATAAAATAGTTAAGTTTTTATAATAAAGTGCCATTTGTCGTTGGAGAAATGGCACTTTGAAAAAATATTTTTAGTGTTGTTGGAGAAACGGTCATAAGTTTGAAAATAAATTTTTCAAACACGGTTTTGTGCCTTTACTGCAATAGGTGCAGTAATTAACTTGCCGTTTACGGCAAGATGCTATCGCCGGAACGGCACAATTCCCGCTTTCGGCGGTAAACCGCCGAGGAAAGGCATGGTCATAAGCATGATTGAAAAGGTAAAAAACGAACAGACAGACAAGTTGTGTAAAGCGATGGTTTCTTTAAAAACCGTCGAGGAATGCTATCGGTTTTTAGATGATATATGTACCATTTCCGAAATAACAGAGATGAGCAAGCGTCTGACTGCAGCGGAAATGCTACGCGAGGGCATTACTTATAACGAAATTGCTGAGAAAACAGGTCTTTCTACCGCAACAATAACGAGAGTAAACCGTTCTCTTCGTTTCGGAAGCGATGGTTATAACATGGTTCTCGACAGACTACAGAGATGAACGCTTTTGAAATAACAGCAGAACTTTATGATAACATAAATGGCGAACAATACTCTCCTTATGCTTCTTTTTTAGAAACCTGTTTTGAAAGGTTTTCTAAAATAAAGGTTAAGGAGGTACTTGATTTGGGCTGCGGCACAGGTGGTATAACAAGGCTACTTGCAGAAAAATGCTTTGATTTGATCGGTGTGGACATCTCAGCTGATATGCTTTCGGTTGCCCAAAATAAAACAAAGAAAGGTATCGACATCCGTTATATCTGTCAGGATATGCGTGACCTTGACCTGTTTGGCACTGTACAAGCGGCTTATTCGTCATTTGATTGCCTTAACTATTTAAACAGCAATACAGAGCTTGATAAGGTTTTTGCATTGCTACGAAACTACATTGAAAAAGGCGGATTGCTTGTTTTTGACGTAAATACCGAATACCGATACGAAAAAATATTCGCAGACAACAGCTTTGTATATGAATTTGACGATGATATGCTGGTATGGCAGAATCAATATTCTCCCTCAAAAAAGACCTGCAGTTTCTATTTAACGCTCTTCTCGGAAGAGAACGGAGTGTATTATCGTTCTGATGAGCAACAAAAGCAAAAGTTTTTTCCCCAGAAGACAATCATTTCTTTGCTTGAAAAAAATCATTTTTCTTTAGTTGGAATTTATGGTTCGACCGATTTTACACCACTTGAAAATTCAAGTGAAAAAATGTTGTTTGTAACTATTGCGGAGTAGGGGATATCTCAATTAAAAATAGAATAATGATACAAAAAGGCAACCAGTTTTGGTCGCCTTTTTTTGTTTAAACACAGCTTAACGTAAATTACATTAAAAAAATAAAATATTTTTCGAAAAGCTATTGACTCTAACACTATGGTATACTGTATTATGGTTATGAGCTCAAAAGAATACATGCATGTGAGGTATAATGTTAATGCTAAAAATAGGTGATTTTTCAAAACTGACAAGAATGAGTATCCGTATGTTGCGACATTATGATGAACTTAATGTGCTTAAGCCTATAAGTGTTGATGACTTTACTGGATATCGATATTATTCTGTGGAACAATTATCGCTTGCGGGGCGTATCACTATGCTGAAAAACATGGGATTCAGTCTTACAGCGATACCAGAAATTATCAAACAATATGGAGATGCCACTACACTCAAGCAATATTTACAGATTAAATGTGCAGAGGTAAAAGAGCAAGCACAGGCTGCGGCGGATAGATTACTGTTGCTTGAAACAACAATTATACGATTAGGAAAGGATTATAATACTATGAAATATGATGTAAATGTAAAAGAAATACCACAGAGGTCTGTAGCTAGTCTTAGAGAAATTATTTCAAATTACGAGGCAGAGGGTATGCTATGGGGCAAACTGATGCAAGAAATAGCTCCGCAAAATGTGGGATTTGCAAATCCGTGCTATTCGATTGCAATTTTCCACGACCAGGGATATAAGGAAAGCGAAGTGGATGTTGAGATTCAAATTTCAGTATCGAGAAAATTTCAAGACACCAAAAGCGTTGTTTACAAAACGGTAGCACCGATTCAAGTAGCATCGGTTACTTTTAGAGGTGGGTATGACCAGTTTGGAGAGATAAACGAAGCTATTGGTAATTGGGTTTTTGATAATAACTATGATTTTGATGGAGCAATGTTTAACATTTATCATGTAAGCCCCGGTATGGATAAAAATCCGGACAATTGGGTAACCGAAGTTTGTTATCCTATAAAAAAGAAATAAATTTAATCATTATTCACCAAAAATCGCAAGCATTGAATTTTTCAACGCTTGCGTTTTATTTTGATTTAAAACCTTGAATTATCGTAATTATACGGAATACTCGTTCCAACTACAACATCCTCGATTTTATTTAAGATTAGCCAATCGTCCATATTGCCCTGATGATCAAAAGCCAGAGGTTCAATTGATTTTACACCGTTAAATTCAATCAGACATAAGCATTTCTTGTGCCATCTTTCTTTTTGCTTTTCGGATAGGTTTAACTTATTCTGATTTTCCTCAAGAACCTTAATAATTTCAGCGTCATCCAGTTTAACAAAGTTCTGTACACTGGTAACGGTGGCGGTGGCGGAAATTAACGCACTACCTTTTTTCATAAAATATAGTGTTTCACCGGCAAATACTCTGCTGTGCGGAATTTTTCTGCCCGAAGCACCCCTGACAACCATTGTCTTAGTTCCGTCAAGTATTTTCTCCAAAACCTTTTCTTTGTCATCGCAGTAAACTAAATGAACCATATACATACTCCTTATTTTCGGGCGAATACAGTTCGCGCCAGCAAACATTAATTTCTTATTATTTAAAATTTGTAAATGCAGAAAGCAAAGCCTCTTTTTGTGTACTAGTTTCGGAAGTATAGGAAATAACTATAGCTATGGCTCTGCCATCTTGAACTCTTGCATAATAATCTTGAACAATAGAAATTGTTCCATATGTTGCGGTGGCAGTCATTTTTGAGTATTTTTTTCCAACAAAAGCCTCGTTATCGGTCGTAGAGGTTACATTATATGTAATAGCTGTAACTTTTGAAAGCTGTTCTTTGACAGAATCTAAGTATGTATCAATTTTCATATTTGACAAAGGAAGTTTTTCTACCATTACTATTATGTTAGGATAACCTGTAGATGATACTGCCTGCATTTCGTAAATAATACTTACCTTAGAAAGATCAGTTGAATTATAACCGATTAATTCTGCGCCTTGATTAGCCATTTTAACCATCTCATCTTCGGTTGCCATTGTATATCCTGACGGCAGTTTAAATTTTAAATCAAGATATTCGCTTTCAAATGCAGTTGCTGTTAAAGTGCCTTTTTGATAGTTGTCCGAATCTTCAGAATCTTTCTTACAGGAACTGAATAATAGAGTCAACGAAAGAAAGGAAAGTATAACTAATGAAATTTTTTTCATAAAAATCCCCTTTAATTTATTATAGAATTTGTAAAATTACTAAACAATGTTTTTTACTTATAATACCCTCTTGTATATGAAAAGGGTGCAGGACCTTTTTCTAAGCAGAGAGAAAGTAGCTTGTCAAATTCCCTCTCGTTCTCATATTCATCAATAAATAAAAGCGTGTAAAGTCCGACACCGCTTCTTTTAAGCTCTTTGATTTTATCGGCAAGGTAAATCGGTACTGAATTATAAATAATGTTTCGGTGCTTATATTCTCTTTTTACAGGAAATTCTGCTTTTGTGCGGTCAATCAGTTTAACGGAACAATTCTCGCGGCAATAAACGCCTATGTTTTTGAGAATACAGTTTTCGGTCTGCATAAGCGGTAACCGTCCGTAAACAATGTATTCCTTCGCAAGCGGTGAGAAGTTAAAATACTTAGGACTTATTTCAGGCGAGACCATTACTGAGGAGAACGAAAGGTCTTCCATCAACGCCAGAGTTTCGGAATTTATTACATTTAACGAATAATCACCATGCGTATAAAAACCTTGACAGATGTTAAGATGCGCAACGTTAGACACAGTTACCTGAGAAATTCCGGCAGTTTTTGCATATCCAAGCAGTTTTCTGACCTCACTGCTGTCGCTGTCGTAAATTGTGCGAGGTAAAATAACGCTTATTTTCTCCGCATACTTCTCCAAACCGTCGATTCTTTCAATGTCCCAAACCGGCAAATCAATCCGAACAGCGTGCTCGTAACATTTTTTTATAACATTAATTCCCGGACTTTTACAATCAAAACGGAAAACAAAGCCTTTTTGTTGCGAAGGGGTAATAATTTTCAAAGGATCCTTCAGCGGAATTTTTAAAGGAGCGGGTGTAACTTTTTCTGTTATGTCCGTAAAAAGTGTACGTGGAGCAGAGATCAGCTTTTCTGCTTTTATACTTCTCGAAAGCTTTTTATCAATTTCGCTTCTCATACCGAACATTGACGCGCCTAGTTTCCCGGTAAAATAACCATCGGTAAAACCTCCGCGTGAAAAAACCTTGCGGAGCAAATTCATTTCCTCATCTGTTGCATTGCGTTTTTCGTCAATAAGCCTGCGGTAAACGCTTGTTACTGTATATACATAATCGGGACTTTTCATACGTCCTTCAATTTTAAACGAGGTTACATCCATTTCGATAAGTTCGGTTATATGTCCTGCAAGGCATAAATCCTTTAACGAGAGAGGATAATCCTTTTTACCTTCGTATTTCAAACGGCATGGCTGTGCACATTCACCCTTGTTGCCGCTTCGTCTACCTATCATAGAAGACATAAGGCAACCACCGCTCATGCTTACACAAAGCGCACCGTGCACAAAAACCTCGCATTCAATACCGCTCTTACACATGGATTTTATGTTTTTTGCGGAAATCTCACGAGCTAAAACAATACGTGAAAAACCTAAATCCTTAAGAAAACCTACCGCACCCGATGAATGCTGCTGCATCTGCGTGCTTGCGTGCATGACAATATCCGGAAAATCTCTTTTTAGGGAAACAGCAAGTCCAAGATCTTGAATAATATATGCAAACGGCTGTACATTTTGTTCCAGAAAAGTAACATATTCATGTACAGCCTCGAAATCCTTGTTTGAAACGAGGGTGTTTAGAGTTATAAGCATCCTAACATTGTTATCTCTGCAAAGCGTACCGGCGGTAATTAATTCTTTTTGGCTGAAATTCTTTGCATTTATTCGCGCGTTAAAAGAACTGCCGCCAAGATATACCTCGTCAGCACCTGCTTCGATTGCCACTTTTAACGCTTCTATATTGCCTGCCGGTGCAAGTAGAAATGGCACGCGCAACTCCCCTTTTAAAACAATAATAACTACAATATTCTATTATATACTTTTTCTGTTAATTATTCAAGGGGCGAAACCTTATATAATGCGTATAATTGTATATTTTTTTACTAAAAATCCCATTTTTATACTTTTTGGAAGAAATCTTTGTTAATGAATTCGATTGTTGTAAACATTTTGTTAACAAGACAATTTCGGGTTGATTTGTGTTATATTAAGTGTTATTCTATGAAAAAGAATGCTTTTATTTGTTAAATTTTGCGAAAGCATTTTTGGTTTTTAAATAAAAAGATGGAGGGTTATTATGCTTGAAAATTTTTTCAAACTTAAGCAAAATGGGACAAAAGTTTCAACCGAAGTAGTCGCCGGATTTACCACTTTCTTCGCAATGGCTTACATCATTTTTGTAAACCCATTAATGTTATCACAAACAGGTATGCCGTTTGGTGCGGTTTTCCTTGCTACAATTATTGCAGCGGCGGTAGGAACGCTGGTAATGGGTCTTTTTGCAAATGTTCCTTATGCACAAGCACCCGGTATGGGTCTTAACGCATTCTTTGTCTATACAGTATGCTTCGGACTTGGATTTTCATGGCAACAAGCTCTTGCTATGGTTTTCATCTGCGGTTTAGTAAATATTCTTATTACCGTTACAAAGATAAGAAAATCTATTGTTAAATCAATACCGGTTAGCATCCAACATGCAATCGGCGGCGGTATAGGTATTTTTATTGCTTATATCGGCATAAAGAATGCCGGCTTGTTAAACTTCACCTCTGATCCGGGACATAATATCCTTATACCCGGAGGAACAGTTATTTCCGACAGCAGTGCAGTTCCGGCGTTGGTACAATTAGACTCACCGGTACTCTGGTTGGTACTTTTCGGAATAGCTATTTCTCTTATTCTTGTTGTTTGCAAGGTTAAAGGATCAATTCTCCTTGGAATAATAATCACAACATTTGTAGGCATAGCGATGACATTTTTAGGAGCAGAGGTAGGCATTGATTTTGAATCTCTAGTATTTACTAAAGATGCATTCTTAGCTCCTTTTAAAGAACTCGGAACAACCTTTGGTGCTGCTTTCGGCAGTGACGGATTAGGCTCTTTATTCAACGAAACAAAGAATATTTTACTGGTTATCTCTACAATATTTGCGTTTAGCCTTTCCGATACCTTTGATACAATCGGTACATTCATAGGCACAGGCAGAAAAACAGGAATATTTAATGCAGAAGATCAAAAAGCACTTGAATCAGGTAGTGGTTTTAAATCTAAAATGGACAAGGCTCTGTTTGCTGATTCGATAGCAACATCTGTAGGCGCAGTTTTTGGTACTTCGAATACAACTACTTACATTGAAAGCGCAGCAGGTATTGGTGTTGGCGGACGTACAGGACTTACCAGCGTTGTTACTGCTATTCTTTTCCTTGCCAGTATGGCTATTGCGCCTTTCCTCGGTATAGTTCCGGGCGCAGCAACCGCTCCTGCTCTTATTGTGGTAGGTATTATGATGCTTAGCTCATTCAAGGAAATTGACTGGGCAGACATCTCGGAGGCGATTCCCGCTTTCTTTGCAGGTGTATTCATGGCATTTAGTTTTAGTATTTCCTATGGTATCGCATTTGGATTTATTACATACTGCTTAGTCAAGCTTTGTAAAAAAGAAGAAAAAGACATTCACCCTATACTATGGATTTCTACGGTTTTATTTATTATTAACTTTGTTATCCTTGCCCTTATCTAAATTATAAAAATATTATGCGTGTTGCGAAAAATTCGCAGCACGCTTTTTTTATAAAAATATTATTCACATGCTTGAACGCATAAAGCTCTGGCTTTTATCAGCTCTTCCCTTAGTGGTTGAATAAAGCGTTGGGAAAGAGGTTGAAGCGGTCCTCGCAGCTCGTTTTTGCACAAGCACATTTCCGCAAGTGCCGCTTTAACGGGAGTAGGATTTACTTCGCAGAAAAGCATTTCCATAAGAGGAATCAGATCAAGCTGCAGCCTTGCAGCACATTCTATGTCGCCTTCGAAAAAACGGGTGCATAATAGCTTCATTTTCCTTGGCACTACATTGGATGTAACGCTTATAACCCCTAATCCGCCAAGTGCCATTATCGCAAGTGTTTGATCATCATTTCCCGAATAGATATCAAGTTTTTCTTTGCAGAGAGAAAGTGTTTTTGCAACAGCGGAAATAGATCCGCCTGCCTCTTTTACTGCAACAATATTATCTATTTCGGAAAGTGCCGCATAAGTTTTCGGTTCTATGTTTACGCAGGTTCTTGCAGGGACATTATAAAGTATAATCGGTTTTGAGGAAACCGAAGCTATTTTTTCGTAATGTTTTATTAGTCCGTCCTGTGTGCATTTATTATAATAGGGTGTAACGGCAAGTAAACCATCTACACCTTTTGAACAGGCGAATTTGGTCATTTCAATGGCTTTTGCGGTGTCGTTTCCGCCTATGCCTGCAATTACCGGAACACGCTTTCTTACTTGCTTTATAGTGAAATCTATAACATCCTTTTGTTCATCGACTGAGAGTGTAGACGCTTCTCCTGTTGTTCCGCAGACAACTATCGCATCAATTCCCTCGGTAAGTTGAAACTCCAGAAATTTTGAAAATCTCCAGAAATCTATTCTATTATCATCAAAGGGTGTTATAACAGCAGTTGCAACTCCCTTGAACAGGGGGTTCTTTTTCATAAAAATGAACATTCCTTTCCTCGGCGGTTTACCGCCGAAATAAACAAACACACCTAAAGGCTGCGTTTGACGATTGTGCGATTCGGCGATAGCCGAATTGACTTTCCAATAAAGTCAAAGGCACAAAACCGTAGTTTGAAAAATTTATCTTTCAAACTTTTTCCCTTCTAGTTGAAAACCGTAGTGTTTTGTTGTATAATAGCGATACCTGTAATAGTTTATTTATAAAAATATATAATTGTGCAAAAGAGGAATCGATGAATCTACTGCAAAAATCATCTTATTATTACGAACTTCCTGAGCGGTTAATCGCCCAGACACCGCTTGAAAAACGTGACACTTCAAGGCTTTTTGTTTTGCACAAAGATAAAGAAAATTTTGAACACAAGCACTTTTCTGATATAGAAAGCTATCTTAAAGAAGGCGATTGCCTTGTAATAAATGACACACGAGTAATACCGGCACGAATTTTCGGAAAAAGCGAAAAACATTCGGGCGAGGTAGAAACGGTTCTTTTAAAAAGAGTTGAGAAAGCCAAAAGCGAATTGTGGGATTGCCTTACCCGTCCGGGGAAAAAAACAAAGCTGAGCGAAAAAATTATATATCCGCACGGGCTGACAGGAACTGTAACAGATATTCTTGAGGGTGGAATACGCAGGATAAAATTTGAGTTTAACGGAATTTTTCTTGAGATTCTCGAGAAAATAGGTACAATGCCACTTCCACCATATATAACACAAAAGCTTACAGACAGCGAGCGTTATCAGACCGTTTACGCAAAATATAACGGTTCCGCTGCAGCTCCGACCGCAGGATTGCATTTTACTCCCGAACTTTTACAGAGACTTCCCCAAAAAGGTGTATACACTGCAAGAGTACTTTTGCATGTTGGCTTGGGAACCTTTCGACCTGTTAAGGAGGACGATCTCTCAAACCATAAAATGCATTCGGAATATATAAAAATAACCACAGAAAACGCGAACATTATAAATCGGTGTAAACAAAAAGGTGGCAGAATATTTTCGGTTGGCACAACCAGCACACGTGTTCTGGAGAGTGTTGCCGATGAAAACGGTGTTATACACCCTTTCGAGGGTGAGACCGATATTTTCATTTATCCGGGATATAAGTTTAAAGTAGTAGATGCTTTGATAACCAACTTTCATCTACCCGAGAGTACGCTTATAATGCTTGTTTCGGCATTTGCAGGGTATGAAAAAACATTGGCAGCATACAAGGAAGCAGTCCAAAAAGAATACAGATTTTTCTCTTTCGGGGACGCTATGCTTATAATTTAAATCTAGCTAATTGTGAAACTAAAAAAATCGTTTTACAGGCGGGTTACCCGACTGTAAAACACCTTTAAAGACGCGTTTTACGCAGTCACACTCGCCGACCAAATAAAAAAGAAATTTTCTGTTTTATACGATAAGCGAGTGAAATCCCCAAATTCGATTGTGAAACCGCAGTTTCGCAATCGACTAAACTAAAAGGAGTGCCGGCATTTGGAAAAAATACCAGTCATTGCAGTTGTCGGTGCAACAGCAACAGGAAAGAGCGAGCTGGCTTTGCAGCTGGCAAAATCACTTGATGGCGAAATAATAAGCGGCGACTCAATGCAGATATACAGAGGAATGGATATCGGAACCGCAAAAGCAACAAGCGAAGAGCGTGCAGCAATTCCACACCATTTGATAGATATTGCCGATATTAACGAAGCTTTTTCGGTGGCAACCTTTATAGAAAAAGCAACAGATGCTGCAAAGGATATTTTTAAAAGAAATAAAACACCCGTAATTGCCGGCGGAACAGGGTTGTATATAGACTTGCTTCTCTCGGGAAGATCGCTTTCAGAAATGGAAGCACAGCCTGACTTGAGAAATAAACTTTACGAAAAAGCTAAAAAAGAAGGTAATGATGTCTTGCACGAATATTTAAAGAGTGTCGATCCTGAAAGTGCAAACGCTATACACCCGAATAATGTCAAAAGGGTTGTTCGCGCATTGGAAATGTACTTAACCTCAGGACTAACAAAAACCAAACAGAGCGAGATAAGCAAACAAAGTGGCAGTATTTTTGATTATAAAATTATTTATCTGAATAGTTCAGATCGCCAGCTTTTATACGATAGAATAAATAATCGTGTTGATAAGATGCTTGAATCCGGACTTGAGGACGAAGTAAAAAGGCTTTATGAAATAGGCTTGGCTGACACTCCGACAGCTTCTGCTGCAATAGGATATAAAGAGTTTTTTCCGTACTTTGAACAAAAAATCGACTTAAAGACGGTTGCCGAGGACATTAAGCAACATACAAGAAATTACGCCAAACGACAGATGACCTATTTTAGCCGGATGGAAAATAAAACCGTATTTGACATATCAACAGAAAAAAGTAATTTTATTTTTGAAAAATCAGAAAAAATTTGCAAAATATAAGAATAAAAATGGGAGGTACAGGGGTTGAAAAAGCAGATATTAAAGCAATTTGCCATGACTTTATTATCACTGGTGCTTATAGGTTACCTTGTACTACAGCTTGCCCTTAATGTCGGTGATATACTGGAGATGGAGAATGTTACCTATACCACAGCAATAGAAAAAACAGAAATGACGGCGTATATTTTTCGTGATGAGTATCTAGTGCCAAAAACAGCCACAGGCACAAACAGCTATCTTGTAGATGATGGCGAAAAGGTCAGCAAAGGAGAGCAGATTGCCCTCACCTATTCCGATTCTTCCGAAGCTAATCTTCAGGATCGTATAAAAGATATCAACAAAAAAATTACTGTACTTGAGAAAAGCGGTATAAACACAGGCTCTTCTACAACCGATATTAAAAAGCTGGATGAAAACATTGATATCATAATGCTTGAAATAATAAGAGCAATTGATGAGAATGATCTGGAAAAGGCTTTGCGGTTTAAAAATGAACTAATTATAGAGTCTAACCGCAAGCAATCAATCGTTTCAGATAAATTAAACTACGAAACACAGATAAATTCATTGAAAAGCGAAAAAGCAACGCTTGAGGCTTCACTTTCGGGAAACAGAGTTATACATGCATCTCAAAAAGCGGGATATTTTTATTCTTCAATTGATGGGTATGAAAACAATTTTACTATAGATAACCTGAACAATCTTACAATTGACAAGTTTGATACACTTTCGGGGTCTATACCGGATCAGAATTTAATAAATAATTCGGTAGGCAAACTAATTATCAGTGCGGATTGGTACATGGTATGTGAGACAGACAAACGAACAGCAAGCAATTATAAAGATGGTTATTTATATAATTTTGCCTTTCCGTTTTCATCGGGTATTCAAATCGAGATGAAGTTGGCACGCAAAATTAGCCAGACCGACCTTGACAGAGTTCTATTGATTTATACCTCCAACGCAATGCCGGACGGGTTTAACTACACTCGGGTACAAAAGGTAGAGCAAATAAAAAATACCTACGCAGGATTAAAAATTTCTGTTTCCGCACTTAGAATTAATAACGGAGAAACCGGAGTATTTGCGCTGGACGGAAATAAAATTATTTTTAAAAAAGCTACTATTTTATACGAGGAAAACGGATATTACATATGTAAGCTGCCTATTGACCCTAATTATCCGTTAAGAAAAAACAAAGCATATGTATCACGTACCGATCTTTCGCTCTATGACGCCGTTATCTATTCGGGTAGAAATTTATACGTTGGCAAGGTGTTGCAATGATTTATGATAAACAGATAATAAAAGAAAATATCGAACGGATTACTGCCGAGATAAAAAACAGGGCAACCTTGCTTACGGCAACAAAAACAATACCAGCGGAGATTATTAACTTTGCTGCTGATTGCGGTGTAACTGTTATTGGTGAAAATCGTGTCAACGAGTTACTTGAAAAGTATGATAGGATTGATAAAGAGCGTTTGGATATACATTTTATCGGTCATCTTCAGACAAATAAGGTAAAGTACATCATTGATAAGGTAAACCTCATTCATTCGGTAGACAGCATTAAGTTAGCTGAAGAAATTAATATCCATGCATGCCGCATAAACAAACAGATGGATATTTTGGTTGAAGTAAATATTGCGAACGAACCTTCAAAGTCCGGCATATTATTTGAAGAGATAGACGAATTTACCAAGAAAATTCAAAAATTCGACAATATCAGACTGCGTGGATTGATGGCAATTCCGCCAAAATGTGAAAATTCACAAGAAAACTGTGTTTTTTTTGATAAATTAGGTAAAAAATTTATTGACATATCTCATAAAAAAGTAGATAATAGTAATATAGGCATATTGTCGATAGGTATGAGCAGTGATTATATGTCTGCTATCGAAAACGGCTCAACACTGGTAAGGATAGGATCGGCTATATTTGGAACAAGGAATTAAAATCGATATTAAAAAATAATTTATATTTATAAAATATTTGGAGGTTTAAAATGGGACTGTTCAATCGTTTTTCGGATTTATTTAAGGCCGAAGAGGAATATGAGGAAGGCTACGAGAACAACTATGAAGAGGATACACCCGAGGAGCAGGCAGCTCCACAGGCGGCTGTTCGTCAGGCTGCTCCCGTCAGAGCTACCGGCGGTATAGGCTCATCTTCCGCTCTTGAAATGAAGGTTGTAAAGCCGGAGAGATTCGAGGCTGTAACACAAATCGGTGATCATCTTTTGGCACGTCGTACCGTTGTACTTAACCTTGAGGACACTAATAAAGAGACTGTAAGAAGAATTATAGATTTTTGTTCGGGTGTTGCCTTTGCTATTGAAGGACAAATTAAACGTGTTGCTAATTCCACCTACATTATTACTCCCAAGAATGTAGATGTATCGGGAGATCAGCCCGAGCGCGAGGAAGTTAAACCACAAAGAGAACTTTTCTAAAAAATTTATTTTAATAAAGTAAATTTTTTATCATAGAAATTACGGGTGAATCGGTTTTGGCGGAACTTATTGTAATTTTAACATCAACCGTGGCGGGGTTTGTCTCCGCCTTGAGTTATATGATTTTAGCGAGGGTGCTTCTACAATTTTTTGTGAGCGAAGAATCAAAGGCTTTCGAATTTTGTTATGCAGTTACAGAGCCGGTAATATCACCGGTGCGTAAGGCGTTGAATCAGGTAGATGCACTTGCTGACAGTCCTATGGACTTTTCTAATGTAGCGACATTTATATTGCTGACAATAATTAGATTAATGCTACCTTCCGTAACTAATTTTGTTTAATTAAAAAAATAAAATCACACTGCTTTTATAAGGCAGAAAGGATAGGTATAAGTTTGAAAATAAATTTTCAAACACGGTTTTGTGCCTTTACTGCAATGGTGCAGTAATCCGGCTATCGCCGGAACGGCACAATTTCCTATGGTGGCGTAAACGCCACGGAAAGGCATGGTCATAAATATGCTTGCACCTCATGAATTAAAAAACAAAGCGTTCTCGAAAAGTCTCAAAGGCTATAACGCCGCAGAGGTTGACGATTACATTGAATTTATTATTGGTAAATATACCGAGGCTTACAGAGAGAACAACGAGCTTGAGAGAAAGCTTCGTGTTGTTGTAAACAACCTTGATGAAATAAAGGATGAAGAAGAATCTATTCGCAGTACACTTCTTTCCGCTCAGAAAATGGGCGAGAAAATAATTCGCGATGCTAACGAGCGTGCGGATATAATTACCGGTGCTATCAAGGACAGATGCGATGCTATTATAGCCGAGTTCAGAGATCAGCTTCAAAGGGAAAAGGAAGATATATGGTCGATCAGGACACGTATTCTTGATTTTAAGAAGAATGTTTTTGAGCTTTACCGCAAACATATAGAAGAACTTCAGAACTTATCGGTCAACGAAATTGAGGACATTGTATTTCCAAATGAGGATGCAATTGTTTACAAGATTTTCACTGATGTCAAGGGTACAATAGAATCCGAGCTTAAAAAGAGTGAGGAATCTGAGTCGTCGATGGCTGAGGATCCTGCTACCACAGCGGAAAGAATAATTGTAAGAGGACAAAAGGTAATCGAAAAAACGAATAATGAGCAGGACAAAGCCGATGATACAGCAGAGAAATCAGATGATAAAGCTACCGACGATGACGATGATGAATTCCTTCGTTTTATGAAGGAAGATGAAAAATAGTATTTTCAATACTTAAATCAACGAAAGGATTGGGCAACTTGATTTTGTGAGCCCCAATTGTAAATTATGCAAGCAGATTATAAAGATACATTAAATCTGCCCTCGACGGATTTTCCGATGAGGGCAAATCTTCCTTTAAAGGAAGTAGAAATAAAAGCTAAATGGGACAACGAAGAGCTTTATCATGGAATGATGAAGTCGAGAGAAGGCAAGCCCCTTTTTGTTATGCATGACGGACCTCCGTATGCAAACGGCGACATGCACATCGGACATGCACTAAATAAACTGCTCAAGGATTTTATTATAAAGAGCCGTAATATGGGCGGGTATAAAGCGCCCTATATACACGGCTGGGATACTCACGGGCTTCCTATCGAGAATCAGATGATTAAAAAGCATGGTCAGAGCAGCGGTTTGAGCATTAGCGAGTTCAGAAACAGGTGTGAGCAGTTTGCACGCGAGAATGTTGCAAAACAAATGGGACAGCAGCAACGTCTTGGAGTAATCGGCGATTGGGAGAATTCTTATCTTACTCTTTTACCGCGCTTTGAGGCTAACCAAATCCGTGTTTTCGGCGAAATGGCACGTAAAGGTTATATTTACAAAGGTTTGAAGCCTGTTTATTGGTGTCCGCATGACGAAACGGCTCTTGCTGAAGCAGAAATAGAGTATGCTGACGATGAATGCGACAGTATTTTTGTAAAATTTAAGGTTATAGACGATAAGGGTATGTTAACACCTTATACAGGCAACCTAGACAATGTGTATTTCGTAATCTGGACAACAACCACCTGGACGTTGCCGGGTAATGTTGCTATTTGTTTAAATGCAGAATTTTCTTATACTCTTTATAAAAACGACAATGAATATATAATAATTGCTACCGAGCTTATAAACAATGTTAAAAAAGCTGCGGAAATAGAGAAACTTGCACCGATAGCGGCTTTTACCGGTGCGGAGCTGGAACGAATGAAAACGACTCATCCTTTCCTTGACAGAGAGAGCCTTGTTATTGTCGGCGACCATGTTACACTTGAGAGCGGTACAGGCTGTGTACACACAGCTCCCGGACATGGTGTTGAGGACTTTGCGGTTTGCAAAAATTACCCTGAGCTACCCAATGTTGTTCCGGTCGATGAAAAAGGCAGAATGACATCTCTTGCAGGCAAATTTGCAGGACTTAAAACAACAGAGGCTAATAAGGCAATTCTGGAAACGCTTAAAGAAAGCGGAAACCTGCTTGCAACAGAGCATATAAACCATCAGTATCCGCATTGCTGGCGCTGTTAAACGCCAATTCTTTTCCGTGCCACGGAGCAGTGGTTCTGTTCTGTTGACGGCTTTAAAAAGCAAGCACTCGAGGCTATAAAGAACGTAAGATGGATTCCCTCATGGGGCGAGGTCCGTATCGAAAACATGGTTAAAGACCGTAGTGACTGGTGCATTTCGCGTCAGAGAAAATGGGGCGTGCCGATTCCGATTTTCTACTGTGAGGATTGTAAAAAACCTCTGATAAACGAAGAAACAATAAAGCGTATAGCAAAGTTATTTGATATAGAAGGATCTGCTGGATGGTATACGCATACCCCAGAGGAGATTTTGGGAGAGCTTGCTGTATGCAAGGAGTGCGGAGGTCATCATTTCCGTGCCGAGCAAGATATTATGGACGTTTGGTTCGATTCCGGCTCATCTTATGCTTATGTACTTGATGAAATGCCGGATCACCGTTTCCCTGCTGATGTTTATCTTGAGGGTAACGATCAATACAGAGGCTGGTTCCAGTCGTCATTATTAACAAGTGTTGCAACAAGGGGTGTTGCTCCATATAAGACAGTTATTACCCATGGCATGGTTGTTGACGGCGAGGGTAAAAAAATGTCCAAGTCGTTAGGCAATGGCATTGATCCGCAGGATGTTATAAAAACCTATGGTGCTGACGTACTCAGACTTTGGGTATCCTCGGTTGAGTATACCTCTGATGTGCGTATTTCTCCCGATATATTAAAGCAGCTTTCAGAGATATACCGCAAAATTCGTAATACTTTACGCATACTTCTTGCTAACCTAGGCTCGGCTGAGAACGATTTTGATCCCAACAAGGATATGCTTAAGATTATAGATTTAGAGGATATGGATAAGTGGGCAGTCGCTCGCCTTAACCGTCTTGTAGAACGTGTAAGAAATGCGTACGAAAATTTTCAATTCCACCTTATTTATCACGATATACACAATTACTGCTCAATTGACCTTTCCAAGCTATATATAGATATAACCAAAGACAGACTTTACTGCGAACGTAAGGATGATAAAGCGCGCAGAAGTGCACAGACGGCAATGTATATTATCGCAAATTCGCTTATCCGCCTGCTTGCACCGATTTTGTCCTTCACTTCGGAGGAAGTCTGGGACTTTATCAGCCATCTTGACAGTGAAAATGCAGAAAGTGTGTTCTATAACGATATGCCTACCTTTGACAGCAAGCAATGCTTTGACGAGGTTGAAGAAAAATATAACGCTTTGTTTGAGCATCGTGATGATGTTATGAAAGCTCTTGAAATTGCAAGAGCGAACAAGGTTATTGGCAAATCGCTTGAAGCTAAAATCACCATATACGGAGATAAAAAAAGCGAGACTATGAAGCTGTTTGAGCAGAACAGATCATTACTCGAGACAATTTTTATTGTCAGTCAGGTTGCGCTAAGTTACGATAAACCGACTCATGACGTTTTCAACGAAACTGAAAGCGGTATTTCTGTTGAAGTAACCCAAGCTAATGGCGAAAAGTGCGTCCGTTGTTGGATGTATGACCAAAATACTGCTTCAGACGAACAGGGACAACACCTATGCGAGAGATGCA
The DNA here is from genome assembly GCA_003452915.1 of Clostridiales bacterium. Taxonomy (GTDB): domain Bacteria; phylum Bacillota; class Clostridia; order Oscillospirales; family CAG-382; genus UBA1049. The sequence goes on from DMMZ01000045.1 coordinate 44,537, forward strand.
AAAACGCAGTACGCTAGCAGGTGCAATAACTATCATTATAGTTACACTTGACCAGTTGACAAAATATCTTGTTACTCAATATATAAATATTGGCGAAAAGGTTGATTTCATACCGTTTTTTATAAATCTTACTCATGTAGAAAACGAGGGTGCTTCTTTCGGCATGTTTGCAGAGCATCGCTGGATATTCATGCTGCTTTCTTCAGTTGCTATAATAGGCATAATAGTTTTTATTATAAAATATAATAAACAGCATATTTTATTAACAATCAGCCTATCGTTTATTCTCGCCGGTGGAATCGGAAATATGATCGACAGAATTTTTAGATATACTGTCGTTGATTTCTTTGAGTTCACCTTTGTTGAATTTGCTATTTTCAATGTCGCAGATATGTTTATAACCTTTGGAGCAATTATGCTTGGAGTATATGTTGTCTTTTTTGAGAAAAAGACAGAAGCAAAGGACAAGGTTAGGAAAAGCGATGATACAACAAACCTTACCTAGTGATAGTGACAAAGATAAAAGACTGGACGTATATCTTTCAGAGAAGCTTTCTATCAGCCGTTCCTTGGCACAGGAGCTTATAGCTTCACTGTGCGTAAAGGTCAACGGCTGTAATACTGTAAAAAATTATCGTATACACGGTGATGAAATAATAGAAGCTGAGCTTCCCGAGCCGCAGGAAATAGAAGCTGTTGCACAAGATATTCCTATAGAGATTGTTTATGAGGATGAATACCTGCTGGTTGTAAACAAACCGCAGGGAATGGTAGTTCATCCTGCGGCAGGAAACCCCGACAGAACGCTTGTTAATGCACTGCTTTTCCATTGTGCGGGAAGACTTTCGTCAATAAACGGAATGGTGCGTCCGGGTATAGTTCATCGTATTGATAAGGATACAGCAGGACTTTTAATTGTCGCAAAGACTGATAAAGCACATACAGGACTTGCCGAACAGATAGCGGTTCATTCTTTTACAAGAAAATATCAAGCTATTGTTATGGGTAACCTAAAAGATGATAGCGGTAAAATTAACAAGCCGATTGGCAGGCACAAGACCGACCGTAAAAAAATGACAGTCACCTGGCAAAATTCGAAAGAAGCAATCACTCATTATCGGGTTATCCGAAGATACAACGGCTTTACTCATGTGGAGCTAACACTTGAAACAGGAAGAACACACCAGATAAGAGTGCATATGGCTTCGATCGGGCATCCGGTTGCAGGCGACAGCGTTTATGGGGATAACAAAAACGCTCTCAAGTTGAATGGACAATGTCTTTTTGCATACCATATTGGATTTATCCATCCGATTACAGGTAAAAATATGGTGTTTGAAGCAGAAAAACCGGAATTTTTTCATAATACGTTGGAAAAATTAAACAAAACAAGTCAATAAAGTTATCCGACCGGTATCGGATAACAAAATTAATAAAGAAAAAATGTTGTATTACCGGAGAAAGAGACTTCTTTTATGGAAAGAGAAAAGCTTCTTTGCCTTGATGAGGCAGCCGCCAAAATTCGATTGTTATCGTTGGAGGCTGTTTTTAACGCCGAGTCGGGACATCCCGGAGGCTCACTATCAATTGCTGAAATTATTGCTTATCTCTACTTTGAAAAAATGAATGTAGACCCAAAAAATCCCCAGAAATCTGACAGAGACAGGCTTGTTCTTTCAAAAGGACATACCTGCCCTGCGCTTTACTCTGCGCTAGCTATCAAAGGCTTTTTCCCCGAAGAGGAAATAAAGACCTTTCGTCAATTAGGAAGCCGACTTCAAGGGCATCCCGATATGAACAAGCTGCCCGGGGTTGATATGACAACCGGTTCTCTCGGACAGGGAATTTCTGCAGCCTGCGGAATGGCATTAAAAGCATTAAAGAGCGGTTACAACTACAAGGTTTTTGCAATCATCGGCGATGGTGAATCGCAGGAAGGTCAGGTTTGGGAGGCCGCAATGTTTGCTGCGCATTATAAACTGAAAAACCTTATCGCATTTTTGGATTTTAATCACCTTCAAATTGATGGTGATGTTAGGGATGTTATGAACCCGACTCCGCTTGACGAAAAATTTGCTGCTTTCGGTTGGTTTGTTCAGGTTATCGACGGTCATAATCTTGAAGAGATTGATAAAGCAGTAAACGCTGCTTATAGTTCGGAAAAACCGAGTATAATTATATGCAATACCGTAAAAGGCAAAGGTGTTTCTTTTATGGAAAACAAAGCAGACTGGCACGGTAAAGCTCCGAAAAAGGACGAAAACGAGATAGCGGTTGCAGAGCTTGAAGCAGCATATAAAAGAGCAATGGAGGTGCGTAAAAATGGGTAACATTATAAATACTGACATGAACTTAAAAAGAGTGGCAACACGTGTTGCATATGGCAACGCACTTGCCGACTTTGGCGAAAAATATAATTTTTTTGTGCTGGACGCTGATCTTTCAGGCTCTACACAAACAGCAATCTTCGGAAAAAAATACCCTGATAGGTTTATTAATTGCGGAATAGCGGAAGGAAACATGATCTCTGTTGCTGCCGGTATAGCCGCTTCGGGAGTAACTGCATTTGCCTCTTCTTTTGCAATGTTCGCCTGCGGAAGAGCATTTGAACAGATTCGCAACTCTGTTGCATATCCCAGACTAAATGTAAAAATTTGTGCTTCTCATGCTGGAGTTACAGTCGGTGAGGATGGTGCAACGCACCAATTCTGCGAGGATATAGCACTTATGCGTTCGGTTCCTAACATGGTGGTTGTCAATCCGGCAGATGCAACAGAGGCTTATTTTGCGATCGAAGCAATACTTAACTATGACGGACCTGTCTACATGCGATTAGGTAGATTTGCTGTTCCCGTTATGTTCGATAAATCTAATTATACGTTTGAGTTAGGCAAGGGTGTTGTACTTGCTGACGGAAATGATGTTGCCATTTTTGCATCCGGAATTATGAACTCGCCTGCACTTGAAGCAAGAGAAATCCTTGCAGCCGAAGGTATAGATGCTGCTGTTATTAATATTCACACATTAAAGCCGATTGATAAGGAAATAATCATAAAATACGCAGAGAAAACAAAGCGTATTGTCACAGCCGAGGAGCATTCTGTTATCGGTGGGCTTGGCAGTGCGGTTGCAGAAATAACAAGCGAATTCTGCCCGACAAAAATGGCAAGAGTGGGCATTGAGGATACTTTTGGCACAAGCGGAAAAGCAGAACACTTGCTTGACTATTTCAACCTTAATGCTGCAGGAATTGTTAAAAAAGTAAAATCAATACTTTAATCTGTAAAAAAAGGAGGGTGTTTATGGCAAATATCAAGGATATAATCGAATATTTTGATACCGTTTTGCCGAAAGCACTCTCAATGCCATGGGATAACGATGGAATAATGGTGCTTCCCGATGAAAATGCGAATGTTAAGCGTGTTTTAATCGCACTTGATTGTACAAGCATTACAATTGAAAAAGCAAAAAGTATTTCGGCGGATCTGATTATTACTCATCATCCACTTGTTTTTAAATCACTTTCTTCAATTGATTATTCCGAGCCCTACGGAAAACGAGTTATCCAATGTATAAAAAACAATATAGCGGTTTTATCCTACCATACCCGACTTGACGAAGCAGACGGCGGTGTGGATGATTGCCTTGCAAAAATTGTCGAAATAAAAGATACACAAAAAATGGAACACTGCGGTAAGGTCGGTATTCTCGAAAAAGAAATGAGTTATAACGATTTCTGCAAACATATAAAAAATGCACTTGGAATAGACAGCGTTTATGGTGTATGTTCCGGTAATAGTGTAAAAAAGGTTGCTGTTATCGGCGGCAGTGGTAAAGATTTTATTACTGACGTAAAAAAATCAGGTGCAGACACTTTTCTTACAGGAGAAGTCAACCATTCGGGGCTGATCGAGGCTAGAGAGTTGGGGCTAAACATGGTCTGTGGCACTCATTACGAAACCGAGAATGTTGTTCTTCCGAAAATAAAAGAACTGCTTTTATCAAAATTCCCTGAAATAGAAATAGAAATATTGCCTTTTAAGGCAGAGTACGAATATGGCATTTGACGGATTTTTTTGTATTGCGGTTGCAGCGGAAATAAACGAATGGGCAGGCGCAAGAGTTGACAAGCTGCATTTCAGTTCACCCTCTGCTTTAATCCTTTCTTTATACAATTACGGCAAGCGTACAAATCTTATAATTTCAGCTTCTGCTTCCAATCCTGTCATTGCGCTTAGCGGAACAGAATTGATTCGCCCCGAACAGCCGACAGGACAATGTATGCTTTTCAGAAAGCATCTTATAAATGCACACCTTGTTTCGGTTGAATGCGTCAAGGACGAGCGGATAATACGCTTTGAATTCAACAGTGCAGACGAGATGGGTTATATAAAAAAGCGGTATATTTATGCCGAAATGATGGGAAAATATTCAAACATACTACTTTGCAACGAGGATAATCGAATATTGGGTGCATCCTCTGTTGCGGACATAACCGCTTCTGTCAGACAGGTTATGGTAGGTATGCCCTACGAATTACCTCCAAGGCAGGACAAAATTCCGCTTACGGATGCTGTTCAAAACAAAGAATTGTTTTTTTCATTATTGGAAGAAAACAGAGAAAAACGTGCGGATAACTTTCTTGTTTCAACCTTCTTTTCTTTTTCACCGCTTGTTGCAAGGGAGGTTGCTTACAGAACCTGTGGAAAAACCGACGAAACAGTATACGAACTTGACTATGAGTGTTTTTACAAAGAAGCGGAAAAATTAAATGATATAATTTCAAACAAGCAATTTACTCCTGTTATAATTAAGAATCAAGACGGAGAAGGAATTGAATATTCCTTTATTCCGACCAAACAGTATGCAACTTCCGCTATTTGCGAAGTCAAAGAGAGCTTTTCGCAACTCTTGACAGAGTATTACGGTAAAAAATCGGAAAACGCAGGAATAAAGCAGTATGCTTTTGACATTCTTAAGGTAGTAAACAATGCGTTGACAAGACTTCGCAAAAAGATTGTCCTACAGAAAAACGAGCTTTCCGATTGCCACAAGCGTGATATTTATAAAAAAGAAGGCGACCTTATAACCGCATATATGTACCGTTTAAAGCAGGGCGATACTAAGGTGTTTTTATACGATTATGAGAGTGAGAAGGAAGTAGAAATTAATCTTGAAACCAAGCTCACACCTGCAAAAAACGCTCAGCTTCGTTATAAAAAATATACAAAGCTGAAGCACGCAGAAACAATTCTGATTGAACAGATAGTTAAAGCTAATACCGAGATAAATTATCTTGAGAGCGTGCTTGATTTTATAATGCGTTCTTCGAATGTTCAGGAATTGGGAGAAATAAGAAAAGAACTGATTGATACAGGATATATTGCAGGTCAAAATAAAGGCAAAAAACAAAAAAGCAGTCCGCAAAAACCGTTGGTTTATACAACTTCGAACGGACTTACAGTAAAAGCGGGTAAAAACAATAAGGACAACGACAGCCTGACCGCCTTAGCAGATAAATGGGACATCTGGTTTCACATCAAGGGCTTTCACGGCTCACACGTAATTTTATATACCGACGGCAGCGAACCGTCGGCGGAGGACTACACCGAGGCGGCAAGAATTGCTGCTTATCATTCGGAAAAACGTGGAAGCGAAAATGTTGGAGTTGATTACACACAGGTGCGGTATCTAAAAAAGCCGAACGGCTCACCGCCCGGATTTATTACTTACGATAAGTACTGGACAGCGTTTGTTGATGCTACTCTGCCACAAATAAAATAAAAAAGGAATGGAAATAAAATGGCAAAAATTAATTGGAAGGGCGGAGCTTTACTCTCCCCTGTACCGGCGGTGTTGATAACCAGCGCAGACGGCGAAAAGACGAATGTCTGCACAATTGCATGGACAGGTATACTCAATACAAACCCTGCAAAGACCTATATTTCTGTACGTCCGTCAAGATATACACATGAAATTATTTCTAAAACAAAAGAGTTCTGCATCAATCTGCCAAGCTCAATGCTTGTACGAATAGTTGACTTTTGCGGAGTTAAAACAGGCAGAGAGATTGATAAGTTCTCAACTCTTGCAATCACACCCGAAAAGTCAAATGTTGTTTCCTGTCCTTCGATAGCAGAGTGTCCTGTTACAATCGAATGTAAGGTCACTGAGATAGTTCAGCTTGGATCACACGATATGTTTATTGCGGATATTGTGTCGGTTGGGGTAGAAGAAAAACTTTTAGATGATGCGGGCAAATTAAGGCTGGAAAAAGCAGGGCTTTTCGCCTATTCACACGGTTCATATTTTGCAATGGGTAAAAAGATCGGCTCTTTTGGATTTTCGGTAAAGAAAAAGAAGAAGCGCGTTTAATTATGCCAGTTATATATTTACTTCACGTTGGTGACGCTAAGGAAGATTACCTGCTGGAAGCCGAAAAAGAATACATCAAACGGTTGCAGCCTTTTTGCACTTATAACACGGTTGCGATAAAAGAAGAAAAACTGCCCGAAAACGAAGATAATTTAATTATGGTCAAAAAGGCATTAAAAAACGAAGCTGAGCGTATCAGACAGCGACTACCAAAACGCTGTTTTAAAGTTGCACTTTGTGTTGAGGGTAAAAGGATAACAAGTGAGGGCTTTTCGGCATTTTTAAGCGAAAAGTTTTCGTGTTATTCCGATATAGTGTTTATTATCGGCAGCAGTCACGGGCTGGATGAACAACTTAAAAACGAATGCGACTTTTTACTTTCAGTGTCCGACATGACATTTCCGCACCGCCTTATGCGTCCGATTCTTGCAGAACAGATTTACAGAGCATATACTATCTTGACAGGCAAAAAATATCATAAGTAATATCAGTTTAAAAGGGAACATAAAAAATTGTTCTCTTTTTTTCATTTTAATGAAACCAAAGTACTAATTACATAGTCTTATATAATATAAAGTATTAATTAACCGTAAACGTTAGAAAGGATAAAATTAAGATGAAAAATACTAGGCGACTCATTATATCAGCACTGACTTTGTTATTAATAGCAGCAATGATGCTGACAACCTTTGCTTCCTGTTCTGCAATAATAATGCAGGTAAAAGCAGATAACCTGATGAAGGGTATTTCTGCAAAAGCAGTAAGCGGAAAAGTTGTAGATGATAAGTTTATTAACAACACTGCAGATTTTTCGATTGAACTATTCAAAAAGTCGATTGAAGAGGATAAAAATTCACTAATCTCACCACTCTCGGTTATGCTTGCGCTTTCAATGACAGCAAACGGCGCAGATAACGAAACTCTTACTCAAATGCAAGCTGTTCTCGGCGGAGATATAACGATTGACGAGCTTAATGAATACCTTTATACCTATGTTAAAAATCTTTCAAACGAAGAGAAATCAAAATTTAAGATTGCCAACTCAATATGGTTCAGAGATGACGAGGGCAGACTTACGGTCGAAAAGGACTTTTTACAGAAAAACGCAGATTATTACAATGCCGCGGCTTATAAGTCTGCGTTTGACAATCAGACATTATCTGATATAAATAACTGGGTAAATAAAAATACCGATGGTATGATTGACAAGATACTTGATGAGATTAGAGATGATGCCGTAATGTATCTGATTAACGCTATTGTCTTTGATGCCGAATGGAAAGAGATATACAACAAAGATAATATTTCAGAAGGTATATTTAATTCGTATGACGGAAGCAAACGAAACGTGGAATTTATGGTATCGGAGGAAAGCAAATATTTAGAAGACAGTAAAGCAACAGGCTTTATTAAACCCTATGTAAACGATAAATATAGCTTTATAGCAATACTACCGAACGAGGATGTAAATATAAACGAATATATAAACTCGATGTCGGGTGAAAACTTCTTAAACCTGTTAAAAAGCTCTGAAAATATCGCAGTGAACGCAACGATGCCTAAATTCAGTTATGATTATAAAGTTACAATGAATGATATTTTAAAAGAAATGGGTATGCCGATTGCTTTTGATGCAGGCAGTGCTGATTTCAATAAGCTCGGTAAGTCATCGAGAGGAAATATCTTTATAGGAGATGTATTGCACAAGACCTTTATTTCTGTTGATGAGCGTGGAACAAAAGCAGGAGCGGTTACAAAGGTCGAAATGAGGGACGAATCATATGTGGAAACCAAGAATGTAAAACTCGACAGACCCTTTGTATATGCAATAATCGATAACTCCACAAACCTTCCAATTTTTATAGGAATGGTAATGGATATACAAGGATAAAGATATAAATATATTAATATAAATAATCTCGAACCAGCTCCGATAAGGCACTGGTTCGGGATTTTTTTATACCAACTTGAATTAGAAACAGTGATTTGACTGGTTTTTAATATCTTCTCGTTTAATGTACCGATACAAAGCGATATATTCCATTCACCGCTGTTTTCTTTTAGAAAATACCAAACGTGAACGTGAGGGGTATTGATTTGCCGTAATAAAATGCCTATTTACTACTAATAATTAAGTTAAGCAATATTTTCAATGACAATTTTAATAAGAAAATTTACCACTAATGCATTTCTTGCTAAAATTGTGATTATGCAAAAACAATTTCGACTTATTTACTAATATTGGATAGTTTATTTTGTGTTTTAATATTGATATTTACATAAAAAAATGATAGTATACACAGATGGATAATAACAAAGAACAATCAGATAAAAGCAGATCGAAGATTTTATTAAATATATTTATTTTTAGTATTGGCTATGCACAATGCAGAATTCTCTTTTAGAGTCCCTAAAAATGGACAGTATTCAATTTGATACGATGGTTTCTCACCAAAACGAAAATCGTATATTTCCTTACTAAATAAGAATAATTCAACAGTTTTCGATACACAAATATACAACATGTTGTATCTTGCTGTCGAATTTTGCGGCGAAAAAAACAGCATTTTTCACGTTCCTAGTCTTTTGCTGACCGAATTATGGGACACATAATATATAATTCAAATTAGCAAGTACAATTACCGATATACGGAGGTAGAAATGAAAAATTTAATTAAGCAAATAAAACCATTCAGAACAAAGGGCGGAATTCATATATCGCACAATAAAAATACTGCTGCCCGACTATCGGTGGTAATGCCACCACCAAAGCATGTTATAATACCCATGCTTCAACATATAGGTGCTCCGTGTAACCCCATAGTTAAGGTGGGCGACAAGGTTAAGGCAGGACAGGTTATAGGTGATAGCAGTTCGTTTGTTTCGGCACCGATTCATTCCTCAATTTCCGGTGTTGTAAAAGAGATAAGCAGCGTTTTGATGCCTAATGGAGTGACTATTGAGAGCATTGTAATAGAATCTGACGGATTAATGGAGCATATAGAATGCACACCGCCTGACGTAAGCACCAATGATAAGTTTTTAAAAGCAGTAAGAGAGAGCGGACTGGTTGGCCTGGGCGGCGCAGGTTTCCCTGCTCATGTAAAGCTAAGAGTACCTGCTGATAAAGTTATAGACACTCTGCTTATAAACGGTGCGGAATGCGAGCCGTTTATTACAAGCGACCATCGAGAGATAATGGAGAATTCTTGGAGCGTTATGTCGGGAATTTATGCGATTAAAGAGCTACTCGGTATACATAAAGTTATTATCGGTGTAGAGAGCAACAAACCGGATGCTATTGAGCTTTTAAAGTCAATAGCGGATAATAAGCTGCATGATCCCAAAGACGAAGTAAAGGTAATGACTCTTAAAGCGCTATATCCGCAGGGAGCGGAAAAAATGCTGGTACAGGCATGCACCGGACGAAGGATTCCGCCCGGTAAGCTGCCGTCTGATGTAGGCTGCGTTGTAATGAATGTTACCAGTGTAGCTTTTCTTGCACAATATTTAAAATCAGGAATTCCTTTGATTACAAAAAGAATAACTGTTGACGGCAGCGCGATAAAGAATCCGCAGAATGTTATTGTTCCTGTGGGAACTCCGATAAAAGACATTATTGAGTTTTGCGGAGGATATTCTGCGCCACCGAAAAAAATACTGTATGGCGGACCTATGATGGGACTTGCCTTAAGTGATGATAGCCTTCCGATTTTAAAGCAGACAAATGCAATAATAGCCTTTGCGGAAAAAGAAGCTGTTTTAAAAAAAGCTGATTCTTGTATCAGGTGCGGAAGATGTATAGATAACTGCCCGATGAGCCTTATGCCGGTTATGCTTTCGGTTGCTGCGGAAAAAAAGGACTTGGAAAAGTTAAAGAAGTACGATCTTTCTTCCTGCTTAGAATGCGGCTCCTGTAGCTTTGTTTGTCCTGCTCACAGACATATACTGCAATCTCTAAGAATCGGCAAACAATTACTTAAAGAAGAAAAGCCTAAATAATCTCCACAGCTTATGAAAGGATAACTATAAAATGACAGAAAAACTTTTTGTATCATCCTCACCTCACTTCAGAGGTAAGGACAGCACAGCACGAATAATGTCAGATGTTCTTATTGCACTTGTCCCTGCCATTATTGCTGCAACAATTGTTTTCGGCTACAGGGTATTACTTATAGTAACTTTCTGCGTTACAGCCTGTATCGTTCTTGAATATATTTCGAGAAAAGTAATGAAGAGAGATATGACAATAAGCGATCTTTCAGCACCTGTTACAGGAACGCTGCTTGCACTTTCTCTGCCTGTTACGATAAACCTTTTTTATGCTTTATTTGGCTGTATAGTTGCTATAGTTGTGGCAAAGCAGTTTTTTGGCGGTATCGGGCACAATTTTATCAACCCTGCCATAGCCGGAAGAGTTGCGATGGTTGTTTCTTTTCCAACACAAATGACCGACTGGTCTTTTGTAAACGAAACAGTTGATGCAGTTTCAACAGCTACACCTCTTGCAGGTGGTGACTGGTCGCATATGGATTTATTTCTAGGTAATGTAAGGGGTAGCATTGGCGAGACCAGCGCGCTTGCAATATTTATCGGTTTTGCTTATCTTTTAATACGCAGAGTAATAAAACCCATTGTTCCGCTGTCATTTGTCGGGACGGTTGCGTTACTCGCATTTGCATTTGGGGATGATCCTTTGTTTCACGTATTAGGTGGCGGACTTCTGTTTGTAGCTGTTTTTATGGCGACAGATTACTCAACCAGTCCGCTATCGAATAAAGGTAAGGTTATTTTCGGAATAGGCTGCGGTGTTATAACAATATTGATTCGTGTCTTTGCAGCTTTACCGGATGGTGTTTCGTATGCGATACTCTTGATGAATATAATAACTCCGCATATTGACAGGTTAACCGTTCCAAAAACCTTTGGTGCTAAGAAAAGTGTGGTGGGAAAATGAAGCTGGATATTAAAAAAATTATAAAACCGACTATTTCGCTTTTTGTAATTTGCCTGCTGACAACTACATTTCTTGCGGTAACCTCTGCACTCACGGAAAAAAAGATTTTAGAACGGGCCGAACAGGATATTAATGCAACAAGAAAGATTGTCCTTTCCACGGCGGATACTTTTGAAGAAGTAAAAGATAACGCCGTCGTTGGAAAAGATGAGAACGGAAATATAGTCGGTCATGTTATTACTGTAACTATAAAAGGATATGGCGGTAATATGCAAGTTATGGTGGGTATCGACAGCGATGAAAAAGTAAGCGGTGTAAGCATTTTAAGTCATTCCGAAACACCCGGACTCGGAGCAAAGGCAGCAGATGATGGTTTTCTGTCGCAGTTTAAGGGGATTAACAGCGAAGCTGAAGTTGGTGTAGAAATCGATAGTATAAGCGGTGCAACAATATCTTCGGCAGCAGTTACAGATGCGGTTAATAAAGCTCTGAATGAATATATTACGGAGGTAAAGTCTGAATAATGGATAAAAATAAATCTTTAAAATTCGAATTTACCAAAGGTTTTATAAAAGAAAATCCTGTTTTGTGCCTTCTTTTGGGTACCTGTCCCACACTTGCGGTAACAACAGGAGCAATGAACGCTATCGGAATGGGAATTGCCGCAACACTGGTTTTAATCGGGTCGAATGCGGTTATTTCACTTCTCAGAAGATTTATTCCCGATTCTGTTCGCATTCCGGCATACATAACAGTTATAGCAGGCTTTGTTACTATTGTGCAGCTCCTGGTAAAGGCTTTTATGCCCTCGATTGACCAAGCGCTCGGAATATTCTTGCCACTTATAGTCGTAAACTGCATTATTTTAGGCAGAGCGGAGATGTACGCTTCTAAAAATTCGGTTTTGTTTTCTACTATCGACGGTCTGGGTATGGGTGTAGGCTTTACTGCGGCAATGCTTTGTATGGGCATTATACGAGAACTTTTCGGCTCAGGCAGTGTTTTTGGGCTTACATTATTACCCGAGAGCATATTTACTCCGATAACAATATTTATACTGCCGGCAGGTGGGTTCTTTGTTTTCGGTATTCTTATAGCGTTATCAAACAGTTTACAGCATGGAAAACTGAGTAAAAAAGAATTTGGCTGCGAGAACTGTCCTTCTGCGGCGGCTTGTTCAAAAATATCAGAAAAAAAGTGTGATACTGGAAAGGATGGCGGCAAATGATAAAAACTCTTATAGCAATTTTTTTAGCCGCTATTTTAACCGAAAACTATGTGCTTACAAAGTTTTTAGGTATTTGCCCATTTCTGGGAGTATCAAAAAAGCTTGATACCGCAGTCGGCATGAGCTTCGCCGTTACCTTTGTAATGGTTTTGGCAACAGCTGTTACATATCCGATATTTATGTATATATTAGTCCCCAACGGACTTGGTTATTTACAGACAATTTTATTCATACTTATTATAGCGGCCTTGGTTCAGCTTGTTGAAATAGTATTAAAAAAATACGTTAATTCACTTTATAAAGCACTCGGAATATATCTTCCACTTATTACTACTAACTGTGCGGTATTGGGAGTTACAATTCTTGTTATCGGAAAAAGCGGAGAAAACTACGGCTTTATTGAAGCTCTTGTAAATTCTCTTGGCGCTGGTATCGGATATCTTGTCGCGATGGTTCTTTTTGCAGGCGTGCGTGAGAGAATCGAGGACAGCAATATTCCGGATTTTTTAAAAGGGCTGCCGATTACGCTTGTAAGCGCTGCGCTTGTAGCGTTGTCGTTTTTAGGCTTTACAGGCATAGTTGACAAATTGATGGTTTAGGAGGGAAGCAATGAACTCAATTTTATTAGCAGTATTGTTGGTTTCAGGTATAGGCTTGGTTTGCGGAATAGGCCTTGCGCTCGCAAACCTCTTTATGAATGTTGAGATAAATGAGAAGGCGGAAGAGATACTTAACATACTCCCCGGTGCAAACTGCGGTGCATGCAGTTTCTCGGGCTGTAAGCGTTATGCAGAGGCATTATCGTCAGGTAAAGTAAAGACAACTCTTTGTACGGTCGGTGGAGACAAGGTCGCAAGACAAATCAGTGAAATTCTTGGAATGAAGGTAGCGACCGCTGATAAAAAGATGGCTTATGTTTTCTGTCAAGGCAGTAATGAACATACTAAAAAGAAATTTTTATATCAAGGTATTACCACATGCAAGGCTGCTTCGGGAATATTCAGAGGTGATGGTGAATGCCGTTTCGGCTGTATAGGCATGGGCGACTGTGTTAAAGTCTGCAATTATAATGCACTTATAATAAAAAACGGTGTTGCTTATGTAAATCCCGACAAATGCGTTGCTTGCGGAGCATGTATAAAAGCATGTCCAAAGAAGATAATAAGTCTGTTGCCGCAAAAGAAAACGGCTCTGGTACTCTGTGCCAATACAGATAAAGGTGCCGTGACACGTAAAATTTGTACAGCAGGATGTATTGCCTGTAAACTCTGTGCAAAGGTATGCGAGTTCGATGCAATAAGCTTTAACGGCGGACTTGCTGTTATAGACAGAGAAAAATGCACGGGCTGCGGAAAATGCAAAGAGGTTTGTAAAAGTAATTGTTTAATAATCACAAAATAAATTTTGTGTTTTTACAGAAAAGCCCTTGTAGGTCATAAGACCTACATTTACTTACAGTAAAACGGTCTTTTCCGCTATCAATGTTTTGCGAACAAAAGAGACGATAAAATTGTTTGTGTTGGGGGATTTATGAAAAAAATAGCGTTCTTTGACACCAAACCTTATGATCATACTTTTTTCGAAAAGTACGGTAAAGATTATGAGATAAAGTATTTTGACAACAAGCTGAACGCTGACACCGCAGCACTGGCAGCAGGCTTTGACGGAGTTATTGCGTTTGTAAATGATGATTTGTCTGCAAAAACAATAGAAAAGCTGTACGAGGGCGGAGTTCGGGTTGCTGCATTGCGTTGTGCCGGTTATAACAATGTTGACTTCCGTGCCGCCTACGAAAAAATCACCGTTGTTCGCGTGCCTGCTTATTCACCGTATGCGGTAGCAGAGCATGCAATCGCTCTTCTTTTAACACTCAACCGTAAGGTTCACAAAGCGTATAACCGCACCCGAGATTTTGATTTCCGTTTAAGCGGACTTGTCGGATTCGATTTATTCGGAAAGACTATCGGTGTTATCGGAACAGGCAAAATAGGCCGCTGCTTTGTATCGATTTGCAAGGGCTTTTCTATGAAAGTGCTTGCATATGATCCTTATCCTGCAAAAGACAGCGATATAGATTATACAGACCTTGATACTCTTCTTGCCGAAAGTGATATAATTTCACTGCATTGTCCACTGACCGAAAGCACTAGACACATGATAAACGAAGATACAATCGCTAAAATGAAAGATGGTGCTTATATAATAAACACCTCGAGAGGGCAGCTTATTGACAGCGAACAACTGCTTTCTGCCCTTAAAAACGGAAAAATCGGCGGTGCAGGGCTTGACGTTTACGAGGAAGAAGGCGAATTTTTCTTCGAGGATTTCTCGCAGACGATAGTTAAAGACGATATACTTTCGCTTCTTGTTTCGCTGCCGAATGTAATAATAACCTCACATCAGGCTTTTCTGACTGGGGAAGCGCTCGAAAATATTGCAAAAACCACTATAAACAACCTTGACGAGTTTTTCTCGGACGGAAAACTGACAAATGAAATTTGTTACCAATGCAAGACTGGAGATATAGGTGCAAACTGCGAGAAACGTAAAAAAGGCGAACGCTGCTTTTAAATAAAAAAGTTAAAGAGAGAACACTAGAAAAATGTTCTCTCTTTTTTTATTCTTTATGAATAATAACTTTTTCTTTAATTGAAACTTCGCACTCATAATAACATCTTTAATTGTTAGACGCATAATCTCTTTATATATTAACTTTATTAAATATACAATTTAATGGTAGCAAGGCGGAGGTGGATCACCATAATCGTATCTTACTTGAA
The DNA here is from genome assembly GCA_003452915.1 of Clostridiales bacterium. Taxonomy (GTDB): domain Bacteria; phylum Bacillota; class Clostridia; order Oscillospirales; family CAG-382; genus UBA1049. The sequence goes on from DMMZ01000045.1 coordinate 59,877, forward strand.
TAACTGCTGGTGGTTGTGTTTCCTCTTGATCTAAATGCTGTCCAAATACAACAGTGCTTTGATAAGTTAAATTTGTACCGGCATATGTACCTGTTGATGCCCACGATGTCGTTGTTTTAAAAACTTGATTAACTAAATTAGGAGGAAACAATAGTCTCCTGTTAAAGTCCCAAAACACGGAATCATTAGTATAATCTTCGTTACATTCAATATCCGGGGATGCATCACTTAAGTCAATCGAATAACCTAAAGAAACACCACCTACATCAACGCTTATACTAACAGTACCGCAATTAGTCTCTGATTCCGGACCGTGATCAGTAAGTTCATCTTCTTCCCAATTGAGACTATGCGTCATGCAAACGGAATCAACTATATAATAGGCAGTTGATGATACCCAAGAATTTGTGGTTACAGCAAAATAATCATAGGTTGGATCAGTTTCATTCTGATTTTGATATAAAGTATAATCTACATGTGTACAAACATATGAGTTGCGATAATAAGTATGAAAATTAAATTCACTTTTTACTATAGTAAGATCCATAGTACGGAATTCTTGTAAAAAACCTAATTTTTTAATATCATCATTAATTGCTACAAAAAATTGGTAAGGTTCAATATATCCTTTATCACTTGGTTCTATATTATTAATTGATCCTTGACCAGAGTTATTTAAGCAAATAACGTTTGTAATTACGTTATTTTCCTGCTGTTCATCGAAATACTGAAAAGCTGTCCCTATTTTAATCTCATCTGTATTAAAAATAGGAACTGTTATACCGAATTTATCTAGTTTTAAAGCTTTCTTGTAATCAGCCATTGTAAAGGCGCCATATATATATATTCTGACACCGGATTGATATAATAAACTCAAAGTATTAATATTTTCATTAGCTTCAGAGTATGGAATTGCTATTGCTTGATATGAATTCAAATCTGATTTTGAATATTTTTTTATTGTTTTAAAAACAACATAATCAAAAGATGAAATATCAATTATCTCACTTGATTTTATATTTTCAAGATCAGATTCTTGTTGCATTACAAATAATAATTTTTGTATTTTTTGATCATTCGCATTATTCGCATATACGGAATTCGTTAATGTCGATGTAAAAAAACACAACAGTATCAAAGACATTATGAACTTTTTTAATTTCATATTTTACTCCTCATTTTTTATTATTTTCTAAAATAGATATTAAATGTCCAATTCCATAAATTATTAATCCCAAAGAAATTATAATAAGTATAAATACAGGAGCAAAATGATTATATGGACTTTTTAAAGAAATATAAGCAAATATACTCAAGAATGAGATTATAATTCCTAGTAGTTTTAGCACTATACTTATATCGAATCACCGCCTAACTTATTTCAAAACATTCAAATGAATTTAAATAATATTCATATAATATTTTTATTTTATGATTAAATCGCTATTATTTTTTTAAAAGAATGAATGTATTCATTTTTCATCACCACCTATTATAATTTTAAAACTATAGCATTCATTTGAATATTATGTTGTTCCTTTCAAACCATCTACAAATTATATTTTATACCTCGTTTTTATATCATAGTTGATAAAAAACGATTCTTTTAATTACTAGGATTTATGTCCTCCCTGCACGTAAAACTACTTGGTAAACTCTTTAAATTTATCTCAACATAAGGAGAATATAATGAATTATCAGATGATGTAAATACTCTGTAAGTATTATTGTNNTGTCGCTTCCTTTTAAAAGAACTCCATTTGACTCTGTCATCCAAGTTTTATCAGAAAAACATTTTTTAGTGAATTCAGTAATTTCAAATTTAATATTTTTAGATTTGTCAATTATTTGATCCGTAATTTTTTCTCCATAATCAATCTTATTATTCCAATTTAATCCTGTACTTGACCAATCTTTATTAAGTTTATAAATATATATCTTCTCGCATGACGAAAAATTTGATAATGATCTAATGTGATAAAAAGACGAAATTACACTATTTGGATCACAGCTCAGAAAATAGTTAAATCTAAATCTTATATACTGTATACCCATTCCCAGAGAATCACTGTTTCCTATAATACTGATCGATTTTAAATATGAATTCGTTTTTTCTTGTTTTGAATATACTCCGCTGTCCGGCTGTTTGCTTAAATATAACTCAATTGAAGGATCAAACTTAACAGGATATGTACTTTCATTGTTTATCAAATTATCGTCGATTTTAACACTCACAGTATAATTATTATTTTCATGTACAACGTCAAAAGTGCTATGTAAACTGAAGTTGTTGCCATCTTCATCATACTTTTCCTTAGTACCCTTAATTAATGGCGCATAAATAAGTCCGACATTTCTTTTACCGTCTTTAAAAAGAATATATCCATTTTGATTATTCTGATAATTGTTACTATTGCCGGTTACAGAAAAAATATATTGATTAACTTCAGTTTTTTCTTTTAAAACGATTTCTGACTTAATTCCCGCTTTAGTTGGATAAAAAACCATATCCATATCGCTTCGTTCATAAATAACCGCGCTGACTATATCACCATACATATTAGTATACATTAATTTCTTAGCTTCGGAAAAACCTGTAACGTCATCTTGTACTTTAAATTCCAAAAAGTCATCATTATGAGCAATTTTAAAGCTATCACTTAATGATACAGGGAAATATGTTTTTATATTATTAGCTTTATTTTCAAAAGTATAATTTTTATCTGATGATTCCACAACAGTATTATCAATAATTTCGTATCCATTTGAAGTCTTATATTGTATAGGCGAAGAAAAAACATAAAACGAATAAGTACCGTCAGGATTTTGATAACAGATAGTATAAGGAGAATCATATTCATGAAGCTGCTGAACTTTATTCGATGTATCAATTTGAGATATTGCATTAATTAATACGTATGTACCCGATTTATCAGAGCTACATGCCATGAGTAGGGATGTAATAACAACATACAAAAGCATCAACCTGAAATATTTATTCATACCGATATACCCATTACAATCATTTTAGAAATATATTAATAACTTAAATATAAGTATATACCATATATATTTAATTGTCAAGCATAATTTTAAATAAATTTAATCAATTATCTATAAATATACATAAATTATTAACGCTCTTATATAAAGGAACTTTATTATAGAAAAAGGAGCAGAGGAAGAACACCTCTACTCCTTTGAAAAATCAGCCTAATCTAAATTGTCAATTGGATTCAACTTATTCGTTTCCATATAATCGAGCACATTGGAAAGAACGGACGCAACCTCGCCACGGGTAAGTTGTTTGTTTGGTGAGAAATAGCCTTTATCGCCTTCAAAAATGCCTAAATTTGTAGACGAAGCGACCGCCTTCGATGCCCATTCGGGTACATCGGCGATATCAACAAAGGTAAGTCTTACGGATAATTCGGGAAGCGAAAGAGCTTTTGCGGTTATAACTGCTGCTTGCGCTTTTGTTATTGTATCGAGGGGGCTGAAAGTTCCAGTACCAAGGTCAATTAAACCAAGCTGCAATGCTCTGTGCAAGTATCCTTTTCTTCCTGCGGAAAGCTTGTTGTCATCCAAAAAGTCTGTATCGGCAACAGCGGTCAGATTTTCATCAAGTCCTGTTGCGGTCATTAACATAACAAGGTAGTCAATTTTTGAAACCTGTTTATCGGGTTCAAAGACGTAAACACCATTGTCCTGGGAATAGGTCATAATATTTTTTTGAGCCATTTTTATTGCAGCAAGGTGATTATCGCTCTTCTTAAGGTCGTCGAAGATAATGCCGCTTTCGTTCTTTTGCACTTCAATCTCAACGGTTGCTTGTTCGGAGATATTGCCATACTTATCCTTTGCGGTATAGATAAGAGTGTCAGCACCTGTATAACCCGTTTCGGGAGTATAAACAATACTTCCGTCACTGCTGATTCTTGCATATCCGTTACGAGGGAACTTGATAATGNNAGCCGTAAACAGTTACGTCCTGAATAGTAGAAAGGTTTACATCAGTCACCACAGGTGAAAAGTTTGCATTCTCAAGAATGTTAACCACACAGGGAACTTCGGTATCCTCCCAGCCGTCGGCACGTGTTGAAAAGTTGAAAGAACAGGTTTGTGCTGTTGCGGTGCTTGGCATAAATTTTAGATAGTCCAGTGAAGAAACAGGAATTGTCTGTCCGGAAATCACTTGAATTCCGTTCAGCATCAAAACCCCACCTTCGGGTAGTGAATTTACAACAATATACTCGAACTCGGTTCCGATTACATCGGTAAAATCATTTTTTGTGAAGTTGACCGTTTCGCCTTCAATCGAGCACTTGTCGAGCGTTGTTTTGCTCCGCAGGAAATCAATTGCCGGAGATATGTCGTCGCTTGCTGCCGATGCGGTAACAACAAGCATAACGGCGATGAAAGTACAGAAGATAAAAAATTTAAGTGGCTTCAAGATTTTCATTCCTTTCCTAATATCGATGCGTATACTACTTTTCTTAAGAAACAGTAAGAAAAATTCTTCAAAAAAGTCCATATATCAAAGACTTTATCTCGAATTTATAACTGTTTCTAATTCGAATTAGTACTATAAATATAATAAGTAAAATAGTGGTAAAATATACCGACTTTTTAGTAATAATGCAAAAAATAAGTGAGATGTTCAAAAAGTTGTAGCATAAAAATAGGGGGTATCATATAATATAAACGTTCATACAAAAATATTACAAAAAAATAATAAAACAACACAAAAAGAGCATATGCATTGTTTTTATTGCATCTGCTCTTTTGATATAATATATATAAATTATGAAAAAATGGAGTAATTTACCTTTTGCCGCCTTTGTCGCCTACGTTACCTGAAGTTGTCAATATCGAAGAAACAGTTATGGTTGTATATTCGGTTCCGCCCGAGTAACTTCCGCCTGTATACAACCAATCGCTTAAAGCTCCTGTGCTTCTTCCTCCGAATAAAATTGTGTAGGTTTCACCTTTTTTAAGCGAAGGAGAACAAATTGCAACCGACGAATATTGCTTACAGGGTGCAAAGGTAACTACGTCGTTGCAGTCTGAATCTTCTACTCTGAAGATGGTGTTTGCTGATTGTGGGTCAAATCCTGCGAGTAAACCATATTGAGAGGAGTTTGTACCTATACCCTGTGCCATACCGCTGCTGCCTGCGGCGATCAAAAAGCCGCCTGTCATTTTAAAATCACCGTTATAATCAAGAGGTCCGTTTCCGTTATCGGTCGGACCGCATATAAGCAGAGTCCCTGAGCTCATGTTAACGGTTCCGTTTATGTCGATACCGTCACCTGCAGCATTTATTGCTATTAAACCGCCGCTTATTGTGAGGTTGCTGTTTCCACCTTGAGAAAAACCGCCTTTTCCTGGTCTGTCGTTGCCCATTGTGTCAGTACCTCCTGCGGTATTAATACCATCGTCACTTGATGTTATTCTGATTTCACCGCCGGAAATTTCAACCTCATTTCCTTCTAGTCCTTCATAGGATTTGGCTATTGTAGTTTTTCCACCCGAGATTTTAACGGTAGAATCCGAATGAATTCCATCGTCATCAGCAGAAATAGTTATTACTCCGCCTAAGATTTCCAGATCACCGCCACAGTTAATAGCATCGTCATTTGAAGTAATGTTAAAAGTGCCACCTGCAATAATTATCGAGGAATCACATTTTATTCCTTTATATCCAGTGCTTTCTGTAAGTGTTTTTCCACTATCGGTTGTCAGGTTGAGGTCACCACTAGTGATTGTGATTTCGTTTACAGCTTCAATACCGTCTTCTCCAGAGGTGACAGTTATTACGCCACCTGTAATTATTATTACACCCTTACCCTCTTCGGTATCGTTCGAGGATTTTATTGCGTCACCACCGGAGTTAATTGTTAAATTGCAGCCTTCTCCGATTTTTACGCTGTCTTTACCTCTAAGTGCGGTATTTTTACTGTTTACTGTAATCATGCCGCCTATGATTTTTATATCGTTAGTAGACGAAATTCCATTATTATAGTTTCCGAAAACAATAAGTTTGCCCTTGCCCTTAATTGTAATATCATCCTTTGAGTATATAGCGGCATTCGAATCGTCATCGTTAATCTCGGTATAACTACTGCCGTCCGAGATTGTATTTTCTGTTCCGTCTGCAATAGTTATTATAATTTTATCCGAACTAACCCCATAAATAGCTGTGTTAGTTAAACAGGTAAGGTTTACACCGTTCAGAATTAGCTCCACACTTTCCTCTTTATCAACGTAAACAACAATCTGTCCGTCACTCATAGCACCGCTGATCGTGTAAACGCCCGCATCCTTAATGGTCGCAACTTTTCCGTCAACCAAAACACCGTCACCAGCGGTGATTCCGTTATCCGATAACACAATACTGCCATCCTGTACACCGTCTTTAATAATGTCGTTGCTTGTCTCGACAATGTCATCTACGGAAATATCAACGTCAAAATTACTTTCGTTTGTGTTCGAAACATTTGATGTGCCAGATAAAGTTTCGTCATTGCTGTTATTATAGGTTATTTTGCTGCACGAGGTAAGTATAAAAACTATTGCTAAGGTTAGGGTAATGATGATTTTTATTTTCATTTTTAATAGCCCCTTTTGCTTTGTGCAATAAGAATACCTTATATTGCTTAAATAACTCTTAACACAATTAAATTATAACATCCCAAGTGCAACTTTTATCATATCGTCAAAACCGGTTTGCCGTTCTTCAACAGAAAGCTGTTCTTCCTTAAACAAGTGATCGGAAATAGTGCAGATGCAAAGTGCTTTTTTGCCTGATTTCGCGGCGTTCATATAAAGTGCAGCAGCTTCCATTTCCACAGCGAGAACACCCATCGAACGCCATTTTTCGTTAGCCTCTTTGGGACTGTAAAATACATCGGTTGATATGATGTTGCCGACTTTTACATTAACATTTAGTTTTTCTGCCGAAGCAACCGCTTTTTGTAGCAAAGAAAAATCCGCTATCGGGGCAAAGGTTCCGGGCAGACCGTATTGCCACGCAAAATTGCTGTCCGTACAGGCTCCCATACCAATAACAAGGTCACGTAGATTAACGTCGTCAGCAAGACCGCCTGCTGATCCAATGCGGATAATGTTATCAACATTATAAAAGTTATATAGCTCATAGGTATAAATTCCAACTGAGGGCATACCCATTCCATGACCCATAACAGTTACATCCTTGCCGTTATATTTGCCCGTAAAGCCGTACATATTTCTTACTTCGGTAACCTTTACAGCGTCGGTAAGATAATTTTTTGAGATATATTCTGCACGCAAGGGGTCCCCCGGCATAAAAACTGTACTTGCTATCTGATTAACTCCTGCTTTATTGTGTGGTGTAGGCATGTTTAAAAGTCCTTTCTTTTATTAATTGATGTGTATTAAAAACATTTAACGAGATAAACATTATGATTATAATATACACTAAATATACTTAATAAGAAACATTTCTAATGGTTGCTCAAATGGTGGCGTATCTAAAACAAGGCAACCTGCATCTTTATATCCCAACCTTCGATAGAAATGTTGTGCTTGCTCATCAACTTGCGTTGATGTCATTATCATTCTATATCCTAATTCGCCCATTTGATTCTCCCAAAACTGCATGGCTTTTTTACCAAAACCTTTACCACGAAAGGCTTCTTCAAAGTAAATTAAAGTGAGGAAGGGAGTGAAATCTCCGAAAAGATTATATCGCATAACCCCGATAGGTTTATCATCATCACTGATAACATAACCTCTTCTATCTCGAATCTTTAGTTCAAACTCACTTTCACTTAAATGTCTATCGAGTGTAAACCAATATGGTTTATCACAATCAGATACATATCTAATTCCGAACATATTAACACCTCCTAAAATAAATAACCTGAATACCCCTTATTCCCAATCATTCATATACTTATCCTGCTTTTCGGTTAGCGTATCTATTTCAAAGCCCCAGAATTTGAGTTTTCTTCTTGCAACCTCAAGGTCGACTTCACGAGGAACATCGATAATCATATCCTTTAAATCGCCTTTGTTTTTTACGAGATGGAGGGCAGAGAGAGCCTGAATTGCAAAGGACATATCCATTATTTCTGCTGGGTGTCCGTCACCGGCGCAGATGTTTACAAGTCTGCCCTCGGCGATAACGAATACAGTGTTTCCGTTTTCCAGCTTGTAACCGATAATATTATTTCGTGCTATATATGAATCGACCGCTATCTTTTTAAGGGTATCCATGTCGACCTCGACATCAAAATGCCCTGCGTTGGAGAGTATAGCACCATCCTTCATAGAAAGAAAATGCTCTTTTGTAATAACTTCACAACAACCTGTGACGGTAACAAAGAATTCGCCTATCGCAGCAGCCTCGCTCATCTTCATGACCTTAAAGCCGTCCATTACAGCTTCCATAGCTTTTATCGGATCAATCTCGGTTACGATAACCGAAGCTCCAAGTCCTTTTGCGCGCATAGCAACACCCTTACCGCACCAGCCATAGCCTGCGACAACAACGTTCTTTCCTGCAACAATAAGGTTTGTAGTACGGTTTATGCCGTCCCATACGGATTGTCCTGTGCCGTATCTATTATCGAACAGATGCTTGCAGTCCGCATTGTTAACAAGCACCATTGGAAATTTCAACGCACCTTCCTTGTTCATAGCTAAAAGACGTACTATACCTGTTGTGGTTTCTTCACATCCGCCAATAACGTTTTTTATCAGGTGTGGGTATTTTGTGTGAATGAGAGTAACCAAGTCGCCACCGTCGTCGATAATAACATTCGGTGCGGCTTCTATAACCTTGCAAAGGTTTGCTTCGTAAACCTCCTGCGAGCAGCCGTAGGAAGCAAAAACATTAAGTCCGTCATGTACAAGAGCCGCGGCAACATCATCCTGTGTGGAAAGTGGGTTACTACCCGTAATAAACATCTCCGCACCGCCGGATGCCAAAACCTTGCAGAGATAAGCTGTTTTTGCTTCGAGATGAACTGAAAGTGCGACACGTAAGCCTTTGAACGGCTTTTTTGCAATAAATTCTTCTTCTATACCCCTGAGCAGGTCCATATTGCGTTTTACCCACTCAATTTTTATTTTTCCACTTTCCCAAAGGTTTATATCCTTGACATCGTATGTCATAGTTTCGTTTGCCATTACTTTGTACTCCTTAATTTTTCTGTTATTTTTTCTATATTGTAATATACTTCTTCTACGTCAATATTTGTTAAAATACGGTTTTCCATAACAATTTTACCATCGATAATTGTTGTTACAACTTCGTTGCCTGTTGCGGAGTAAGTTAATGCGCATATCGGGTTGTTCATAGGACGCATCTGAGGGTAATTTGTATCCAAAATTGCAATATCCGCTTTGTAACCAACCTCAATTTTGCCCAAGCGTTCAATACCGAGTGCTTTTGCACCATTTCCGGTAGCAAAGGCGAGTACATCAAGCGCAGAAACTGCGGATGCGTCACCGCTTGTACCTTTGTGTAAAAGTGCGGTAAAATTCATCTCCGAGAACAGATTCAATGAGTTGTTCGAAGCCGCACCGTCCGTTCCCAGACAGATGTTTACACCTTTATCAAGTAGCTGTTTTATGGGTGCGATACCGTTTCCTAACTTTAAATTACTCTTTGGGTTAGCGGCTACGCTAACCTTTTTTGTTGATAGAATATCCATGTCATTCTCAGTAAGATGAACGCAGTGTGCGGCAAGTGTTTTATGCTCAAAAAACCCAAGCGAATCAAGATATTTGACAGGGGTAACACCATTTTGCGAAAGACAGGAATTCACCTCAAAAACCGACTCCGAAAGGTGAGTGTTAAGCGGAAGATTAAATTTATCTGCAAGGCTCATGGTCTCTAAAAGATATTCTTTATCACAAGTATAAATAGCATGTGGTGCAATCATAAAGCTTATAAGAGAGTTGCCCGAATACTTTTCTATCTCTTCAACGGCCTCTTTTATTCTGCGTTTACCGCCATCAACATCATTTTTACCACCGGACAAACCTCTGGAAACAACTGCACGCATACCGCTTTTTATTGCCGCCGTGTGTGTGGTATTCGGAAACATATGCATATCACAAAAAGTTCCTGTGCCACTCTTTATCATCTCAATGCAGGAGAGCATACAGCCCCAATAAGCATCTTTTTCGTCAACAACATCCTCAAGCGGCATAATTTTATCAAACAACCATTCGTTGAAGGGTAGATCGTCAGCTATGTTTCGGAAAACCGACATATAAGCATGTGTATGACAGTTAATAAGCGCAGGAATAGCCAGCTTGTCCTTGCCGTCAATTACCTTTTCGGGTATAAAACCGTTTGGCTTTTCTCCGAGTGATAATATAACACTGTTACCAATACAGATATCGGTTTTAATAATTTTACAATCAACAACCGCAAGAATGTCCTTAATTAAAATATTCATTAATGTAATACCTTTATATATTTTACTTTAGAAAACAAATTTTCCCAATTATAATTATTATATACTCAACAGCTAATAAAATCAACAATAAAATATTGCAAGTAACAAAATATTATGATATAATATTTTTATTTACTAAAGAGAGGTTGGGTATACAAATGTATAAGATAAATAAAAAGGTGTGCCTTAACTCTACCGTCACACTTATGGACATATACGCTCCGCTTGTGGCAAAAAAAGCGGAACCCGGGCAGTTCGTTATTTTGAGAGTTGACGACGAGGGTGAACGCATTCCGCTTACTATTGCAGATTATGACAGAGAAAAAGGGATAATTACAATCATTTTCCAGATAGTCGGAGCAACAACCGAGAAATTAAATCAAAAAAACGAAGGTGAATATATAAGCGATTTTGCAGGTCCTTTAGGCAAAGCAACGCATACGGACGGCTTAAAAAAGGTTGCGGTAGTAGGTGGCGGTGTCGGTTGTGCTATAGCGTACCCTGTTGCAAAAAAGCTGCATGAACAGGGAACTGTTGTACATTCGATAGTCGGTTTCCGCACAAAGGATTTAATAATTCTTGAGGATGAGTTTAGAGCTGCTTCCGACAAGCTGTTAATTATGACCGACGACGGAAGTTATGGCGAAAAGGGACTTGTAACAAACGCTCTCAAGGCACTTATCGAGAGCGGAGAGAATTATGACGAGGTCATTGTTATCGGACCTGTCATAATGATGAAATTTGTATGTTTACTTACTAAGGAATACGGAATAAAGACCACAGTCAGCATGAATCCGATAATGATAGACGGAACAGGTATGTGTGGCGGCTGTCGCCTTACCGTAGGCGGCGAGGTTAAGTTTGCCTGTGTGGACGGACCCGATTTTGACGGTCATTTAGTCGATTTTGATGAGGCTATGGAACGATCGTCAATGTACAAGCCTTTTGAACGTCACGAATACGACAAGGCTTGTAATCTATTCAAGGCAGGTGAACAGAATGCCTAATATGTCATTAAAAAAGAATGAGATGCCCTTACAGGAGCCATCTGTCAGAAACAAAAACTTCTCGGAGGTTGCACTCGGTTATACCGAGGAACAAGCGATTGACGAGGCAAAACGCTGCCTTAATTGCAAGCACAAGCCCTGCATTGCAGGCTGTCCTGTTTATATAAATATCCCTTCGTTTATAGATGAGGTTGCAAAAGGCAATTTTGAGAAAGCATATAAAATAATTGCGGAATCCAGTTCACTTCCTGCCGTTTGCGGCAGAGTTTGTCCGCAGGAAACACAATGTGAGCAGGTATGCGTTCGAGGAGTAAAAGGCGAACCGGTTGCTATCGGCAGACTGGAGCGTTTTGTTGCCGATTGGTATATAAAAAATCATAAGAGTGAGGTTGTAAAACCTGTTTCAAACGGTCACCGTATTGCTGTAATCGGTTCAGGCCCTGCAGGGCTTACCTGTGCAGGTGACCTTGCCAAAAAGGGATATGACGTAACCATTTTCGAAGCTCTTCACCTTGCAGGCGGAGTGCTTGTTTACGGTATCCCCGAGTTCAGACTTCCGAAGGAGATCGTCTACTCCGAGGTCCACTTTCTTGAAAGACTCGGCGCCAAGCTTCAATGCAATACGGTTGTCGGCAAGACCGTCTCCATGGAAGAGCTCTTNNTCCCCGAGTTCAGACTTCCTAAGGCGATTGTAAAAAAAGAAATTGATGCACTTAAAGGGCTTGGTGTTAAGCTAGAGACTAACATGGTTATTGGCAAGGTTTTGTCGATTGACGAACTGTTTGAGGAAGGCTTTGAAGCTGTGTTCATCGGTTCCGGTGCAGGACTTCCGCGTTTTATGAATATTAAAGGCGAGAACCTTAAGGGTGTTTATTCCGCAAACGAATTTTTGACCAGAGTAAACCTTATGAAAGCGTATAAAGACGACAGCAATACTCCTATTCAGAACGCAAAAAGAGTTGCGGTTGTTGGTGGCGGTAACGTTGCGATGGATGCCGCAAGATGCGCAAAAAGACTGGGTGCGGAGGAAGTTTATATAGTTTATCGCCGTTCGGAGAAGGAACTTCCAGCAAGAGCGGAGGAGGTTGAACACGCAAAAGAGGAAGGCATTATCTTTAAAATGCTTACCAATCCGACCGAGATTCTTCCCGATAAGAAGAAATTTGTAGGCGGTATAAAATGCGTTGAGATGGGCTTGGGTGAACCTGACGAATCGGGAAGACGCAGACCTATTGTAAAACCGGACAGTGAATTTACCTTAGATGTAGATTGCGTTATTATGGCAATAGGAACTTCCCCGAATCCGCTTATAAAGTCCACCACAAAAAATCTCGGAACCGAAAAATGGGGCGGAATTATTGCTGATGAATGTGGTAGAACAACTCGTGAGGGTGTTTTTGCTGGCGGGGACGCTGTAACAGGTGCTGCAACCGTTATTCTCGCAATGGGTGCCGGAAAAGCTGCCGCTTCCGCTATAGATGAATATATTACCAGAAAAAATGGGGATAATAAGAATAGTTAAGATATATCCGCTTAAATACGACAAATTAACAAATATTTCTTGACAAAAATTCAAGGTAGGATATAATAAATAGTAGGATACAGCATAAAATGTTGTATCCTATATTATTGTTAATATTATAATACTACTTCTCTTAAGAAACAGTAAGAAAAATTCTTCAAAAAAGCCCATATATCAAAGACTTTTCCTCTAATTTATCACTGTTTCTAATTCGAATTAGTATAAGAGCAAGTCATATAAACAGGAGATAGCGTGAAAAATATTATATACAGAGTAAATCAGCGCGTACCTCCACAAATTTTTAATTACTATTTATACGCGGTAAAGCATGGAGGTTTTTATGCAATCTATTAAAGGTTTTACCCGAACCCAAAAGCGGGATGTAATGATTGCATTATTATTGTTATCATGCGTTTTATTGGCGGTTTTGGTAGGTATTCTGCTTTCTTTTTTTGTAGGAACACCGGTAAATCTGAACGGCAATATTGAGAACATAAGAGTAAAAATTACCGAGGTATGTACCCGTAACCGCTCTATAATATGCGACTCAAAAGGCATGTACAGTGATTATATTGAATTATACAATGGCGGAGAGACTTTCAATTTACAGGGTTTTGCATTAACAGACAGCGCATATAAGGAAGTTAAATATGTATTCGATAGCAGGGAATTTGTTTCCGGACAATACTTAGTTATTTTTCTTAATGGTACTGAAGTACCTTTCTCCTTAAAAAGTGAAGGCGGAGAGACGGTTTATTTACTCTCCCCGGACGGTGCGGAATGTGCTTCGATAACTACAATCAAGACCGACAGCGATATGGTTTTATCCCTTCAAAAAGGTAGTTACGTGACTACAGCTAATGCAAGTCCGGGGTATCCCAACACCGCAGAGGGAAGAGCAGCATACAAGTTAGGTCTTTCCGACGGCTCAAACACACTGATAATCAACGAGCTTCTTACCGAAAACAAATCGGTGCTTTCCGATAAAAGCGGAAATTATTCAGATATAATAGAAATAACAAACATAGCAGCCTTTGCAGTCTCTACAAACGGCTGGTATGTCTCTGACAGTATCGGTAATCCGCATAGATATGCTCTGCCTGACCTTGTGCTACAACCGGGTGAATTCCTTATTGTATTCGCTGATGGTGTCGGCGTATATAAAGACGGCGAGATCCACGCTTCCTTCGGGCTATCCGAGGGCGAAACCGCTGTGCTTTCAGGTCCTGACGGAAGATTTACAACCGTTGATGTAGCCACTACTGAAGATAACTATTCATTATGCCGCAATATGGATGGTGGCGGAAATATCGTATACACACAAATGAGTCCCTCACTGGGCTTCGCAAATAATGAAGACGGAATGGCAGCGTTTGCAGAAAGTAAAATTGACAGGGATGCAGCGCTGGTTATCAGTGAAATGCTTTTATCTGTTGACGAGTTGGCATACGGCGGCAGTCTTTGTGACGCTATTGAAATTACAAATGTTTCCTCAGATACCGTTTCCACTTTGGGCTGGTATTTATCCGATGACCTCTCCAATCCTTATAAATTTGCACTTCCCGAATTTGAAATACAAAAAGGCGAAAGCAAGGTTATTATCGCAGNNCTGATATTCATGCAAACTTCTCGCTTTCTCAAGGAGAAACACTTTATATGATTACTCCAGAAAAAAGGCAGGGGCAGCCGGTAAGTGTGGTTTCCGCAGGAAGAGGTAGAAGCTGGCAGTACAATAAGGACGGGGATGAAAGCGGCTATATCGCAGCTTCCCCGAGCTTAGGCTTTTCCAATAATGACTCGGGCAGAGCAGAATATGCAAACAGCGTTCGACCTCAGGGAATCGAAATTTCCGAGGCTGTTTCGGTAAACAAACAGTATCTGGTCGGACCTTACGGTGCATACCACGATTTTATAGAGCTGCACAACAATACGGGTAATGATATTTCGCTATCGGGAATGTTTCTTTCTGATAATATTGATAACTTGAATCTTGCTGCTTTACCTAATGTAAATATTCCTGCAGGCGGATATATAGTGTTTATCCTATCCTCGGATGGAATAAACACACCGAACGGTTATACGGTTTTGCCTTTTTCACTGGCAGCCGAAGGTGAATCGGTTTATTTGTCAAAGGACGGGAAAATAACCGATTGTATAGTTATTCCTGCGTTATCCAGCGATAATTCTTATGGACGTGCAAACGGTTCTGCCGCTTTTAGTTATTTAAGCTCTGCAACACCTAAAGAAGCAAACTCATCCGCTGTTGCAGAAACTGCACCAAAACCCACTTCGTCTGTCAACCAAGGCGTATACAACGATGTTAATTCTTTAAGCGTGGAATTAAACGGAAAAGGTACTATAAGATACACACTGGACAATACCGAACCGAATGCAACTTCACCTATTTATAACGGTGCAATAAAAATATCCTCAACAACGGTCGTCCGAGCCCGCTGTTTTGAGAACGGTTACCTTCCGGGTGAGGTTCTTGAGTTGCTCTATGTTATCAATGAGGGAATTGAACTGGATATTGTTTCGATAATAACAAACCCCGATAACCTTTGGGATTATTATACAGGCATATATGCTGAAGGACCAAATGCTGAAGCCGAATTTCCGCACGTTGGTGCTAACTATTGGCAGACATGGGAAAAAGAAGCTACCGTCTCTTTTTTTGAGAAAGACGGTAATGGCTTTTCAGAGCCTTGCGGATTAAGAATATTTGGCGCTTATTCAAGGGCTTTGCCCATGAAGTCCTTTTGCTGTTTTTTCAGGTCGCAGTACGGTGCGTCGGAGTTAAATTATAAGCTTTTTAAAAATAGCGATCTTACCACATATGAAGCCTTTGTGCTTAGAAATGCAGGTCAGGATTTCAACCGTGCCAGAATGCGTGACGCAATGATAACCTCGCTTGTCGCAGACGCAACAAGCGTTGCGGTACAAAACTACCGCCCTGTCGTTGTGTACCTTAACAATGAGTTTTGGGGCGTTTACTATATAAGAGAAAAGCTCAATGAGAATTATGTTGCCGGTAATTACAGCGTCACCGAGGATTCGGTTGTAATGGCTAGAGCAAACGGTACCTACAGTGACGAGTATCAGGAGCTTATAAAGTATGTAAGATCTCATGATTTATCAAATGAAGAAAATTATCAGTATATTCTTTCTAAAATAGATAAGGAAAATTATATTGATTTTATATGTTCCGAAATATATATAGCCAACACAGACAATGGCAATATTCGTTTTTTCAAGAGTAGCGAGATGGATGGGAAATGGCGTTGGGTAATGTTTGATGTGGATTGGAGTTTTTCGGATTATTTGCATCCTACCGTTTCCGAGCATCTTAATCCTGAGGGTACAGGCTCACTTAATCGCTTTTCTACCGCTCTGATAAATGCACTTCTAAAAAACAACAGCTTTAAAGAAGAGTTTATCCGCAGAATGGCATGGCAACTACAAAACATCTGGACAGATGAAAAGGTACTGACACGAATCAACGAGATAAAAACACTGATTCAACATGATATGGTTCGCGACCATGAAAAATGGACTCTCACAATGAGTGGCTGGCAAAATCATATTAACAAACTTATCACCTTTCAACAAAAACGTCCAGCTGAGATTTACAAACAGATAAAAAGTTATTTTTCGCTTTCAGACTCTCAGATGGCTGATTATGGATTTAGCAAATA
Organism: Clostridiales bacterium; assembly: GCA_003452915.1. Taxonomy (GTDB): domain Bacteria; phylum Bacillota; class Clostridia; order Oscillospirales; family CAG-382; genus UBA1049. Next base: position 76,558 of record DMMZ01000045.1, read on the forward strand.
AGATAAATAACCCAACAATTTGTTGGAGAAAGAGAATTTCTATATGGCTTCTTCACGCCGTGAGGAAAAATATATACTAGATTACAGGCTTTATACGCTGATTAGAAACCGTGTTTCTCTTGTTCTGCAACCCGACGAGCATTACGCTGAGGGTATATATACAGTAACAAGCCTGTATTTTGACGACCCGTATAAAACCGCTTACTATGAAAAATCAGACGGTCTTGCGGTGCATACAAAATTTAGGGTACGAAGCTACGACTATCAGGATTCTTTTTTACGGCTTGAGAAAAAGACCAAGCAAGGGCTAAAAACAAATAAAGACAGTGCTGTACTTTCAAAAACGGTGCTTTCAAAAATTGCAGACGCCCCTTTTGTTTTAGAAGGTTTTGACAATAAAGTCTATCCGCTTGCGGCTGAAATGCAGTCAAAGGGACTTCGACCAACGGTTACTGTTCGTTATCAGAGAGAGGCTTTTTTAATGGAAGGAACCGATGTGCGTGTTACCTTTGACACACGTGTGGAAGCATTGCCTGGGGACGTGGATTGTCTGTTTGATAAAAACCGTATAGGGATTCCGGCAATTCATCCCGCAAATATAATTATGGAGATAAAGTATAACTATAAACTGCCGACATTGATTCGCAGATTGTGTTCAGCAAATGCTCCGCAGCTATCAGTCTCTAAATATGCACTTTGTGTAGGGGATATCAGGCTTCCGGCAGGATTTGTTCAAGACTAAAAAATGCAAAAACAGAAAGGGTTACAACCAAAATGAGTTTTACTGATTTAATTAAAAAAAGCGTGCTTGAAGGTTTTTCCTCGACAGTAAGCATACCCGATATTATTTTATCCATAGGAATTGCTTTTCTGGCAGGGTTATTCATTCTTTTAATTTATAGAATGACCTTCAAGGGAATATCCTTTAACCGCAGTTTTGAAGCAACATTGTTGATGATAACTGCAATAAGCTCGCTTATTGTACTTACTATTTCTTCAAACCTTGCCTTGTCACTCGGTATGGTCGGAGCATTGAGTATTGTACGTTTCAGAACAGCAATCAAGGACGCTTCCGATACCGCATTTATGTTTTGGGCAGTTGCAGCAGGTATAACAGCAGGCGCAGGCTTTTTTATAGTAACCATTTTAGGCTCGCTTATAATCGGACTTCTTACATTTTCTACATTAAAAATAATAAGCAATACCGCTTCTTGCTATCTTCTTATCGTTCGCGCAAACAACGATAAAGGGCTTGATTTTGTCGGCAGAATGCTTGTTGAAAACGGAATAAAGCACAGACTTTCTTCTATGACCGAGAATGACCGCCACCATGAGATTATTTACGAAATAAGCATAGGCTCTTCGCAGAACAAGCTGGTCTCCGCTCTCAAAAAAATTCCGGACATAACCGATGTAACCCTTGTCGATTGCAGAAATACACCGATTTAATACAAAAAAGAGCAAAACAAACGGGCGGATAAAAGGGGATTTTCCATAAGAGAATTATTATAAAAGACCTACCGATTTATTTTCGGCAGGTCTTTCTTCGCAGTATGCGAATACTATACATATAAATTATAAGTGCCTTGCTTTTCGACATCCTTCATCTGAACTTTTAAACCGAGTATTTAAAAATTCATCTGTACTCGTATCTTTATCCGATGTATGGAAACACGAATACACTTCAGCACTTGATTTCAATTTATCCAATATTAAAAAACAATCCACAGCTTTAATAAACTTCCATGCAACTTGCTGACCATAAATATTTGGATAAAAATCATTATCTTTTTTAGTAGCTTTCTCTGCAATTTTATAGGCATGATCAAAAGACGGAGCTTTTATAAGCAATAGCGATTCTTCATAATGATGCTTATCATCTTCTTCATAAAATTCATCAATAAGGTTTTTATCTGGTTCGTCAACAACAATGATTTCTTTTATTATTTTTACACCATACCATTGCCAGTTATTTTTGTTCATTTAAAAACCTCCGAATATTGTTATACCAGAGTATATAAATTAATCTACATATTTATAATAACATAACCTTCAAATCAACTCAAGGATTTCTTTTCCATAATAAGTACCATAGTGGGTAACACAGATTTTTCTGTTTTCGGTGTCTGAAAAATAAAAGTAGGCGATTTTAAACGGTAATGTACAAGTTATATATAACTTTCTTGTCGCACACCGACGAAATCAGCCCACTTTTTATAAAAAACACTACTTTTCCTTTTCAGGGACCTTTTTAAATAGTTTTATCTTACCCTCGTCATTAAGTTTCTTTAAAATAATTGTAATAATCGGGAATATTAACAAGCCGATTATACCCATTACTTTCAAACCGATATACATTGCAATAAGCGTTAGAAGAGGGTACAGACCGATATATTTACCGACAATCTTCGGCTCGATTATCTGGCGAATTATCATGATTACCAAATAAACAATAGCGATAGCAATCCCTGTGTAATAATCACCTATTAAAAACAAGAAGATAGACCACGGAATAAGCACCGTTCCTGTTCCCAGAACAGGCAGAATATCGATAACCGATACTATAAGCGCTATAAGGAATGCGTATTTTATTCCTAAAATCGTGAAAGCAACAAAAAGTTCCAGGAAGGTGATTAAGGTAATCAAACCGTATGCTCTGAGAAACTTAATTATTGTTCCAATAAATTCCTGTTTAAATACACTCATATTTTTAGCTGCTTTTTCGGGAAGCTGCGCTATTAAAAAACGATTGATTCTGCCGTAATCAACAGCAAAATAATAAGTTGATAAAATAGCGATTAATATTGTAAGCAATGCATTTGGTATAAAGCTTATTACACCGCCTAATATAGGTAATATAGAACCGCTTATATTGTTGGCAAAATTCAACAATGCATCTTCCAAGGCGCTGTCTAGATTTTCCAACACACCGTTTAATCTGTCTCTTAAGTCAATAAAGGGTATAGCATCACTTATCTTATCAATAATATTTTTTGCATATTGTTCATCAGATTTAATGTGATCATAAAAGCCCAAAATATTCTGATACAATACGGTAAGCTCGGTAGTTATTCGATTTATTGCAAGGTAGCATAACCAGCCTAACAGTGTTGTTGCTACAAGCACCAATACAAATACAGATAACTTTTTTGGAACCTTAGCGTGTTTGCATAGAAACCTCACCGCAGGCTGAAGCGCTGCCGCCAGAAGATATGCTATAATAAACGGCATAAGGATACCAAAAAGATATTTAAAAAATAAGTATGAAGCAGCAACAATTACTACAATGTAGAAAATAATGACGGCAATCTTTTTATACGGCTCTTTCGGCAGCACAAAATCAGCTTCCTTTGCTAAAAAATATATTGACAATCATGTCGCTTTATGATATTATAATTTTTGTTCCATTTAATACGGCCTGTTAGTCAAGTGGTTAAGACGCCGCCCTCTCACGGCAGAGACAGGGGTTCGACTCCCCTACGGGTCACCAGAATCAAGCCTTTTGCATTTCGTTTGCATAAGGCTTTTTTTATCCTTAAAAATAGTTTAGCCGTATATATGTATGTGTATTCCGATTCTTATAATTATAATACCCTAATTTGATATATAAAATGAAAAGCAGAGGAAATGCTCTGCTTTATTAATCTCCACGTCTTATCGGGCACAAGTGGTATTGAAAAATTCGTATAGGTACACGACAATGTACCTTCGATACGCACCAATATATCTCTATTTATAACATTTTTCACTTTATTATTTAAGAATACGATAAGTCGAGCCGTTGGAAAGTGTAACAAGCTCATCGCCGAATTTGTTCTCAGGCAGAAGGAATCCATCTTCGAGTTTTGCTCTGCAAATCGCCTTGGGATGTGATTTAAGAATTTCAATAACATCGGTTACAACGGCACTTGCGGTAGGCTTACTGCCTGCACCCTGTCCGTAGAAAACAACTTCGCCAACAGTACTTCCCGTAACGCTGATAGCATTGAAAACTTCATTAACAGCGGAAAGCAAGCTGCCTTTCTTTACAAGATGCGGAGCAACAAGAATTTTTGCGTTTTCTCCTATCATTTCGGCAACCGCTAGTAATTTAATTGTATAACCGGCTTTTTTCGCAAGTTCAAAATCATCAGCTCTTACGTTTGTAATACCCTCAATTACCGTAATTTTATCAAATGGAATAAATCTTCCGAAAGCAATTCCGGCAAGTATGCATATTTTGCGTGCACTGTCTATACCTGCAAGGTCAGCGTTCGGGTTAGCTTCAGCATAACCGTTTTTCTGTGATATTTCAAGAGCTGTTTGAAGCGACATATTTTCTTCGCTCATTTTGGAAAGTATAAAATTGGTAGTTCCGTTGAGAATTCCGGCAATTCTTATGATTTTATTAGAATAAAAGCAATTTTCAAGCGGCTTAATTATCGGTATTCCACCGCCAACACTCGCTTCATAAAGATAACTTACACCGTTTTTAGCAGCAGTTTCAAGAAGTATGTCGCCGAATTTATCTACAACTTCCTTGTTAGAAGTAACAACACTTTTTCCTGCTTCAAGCGCTGCCTTGCTGAACTCAAACGCAGGTGAGGCACCGCCCATAGTTTCCACAACAACAGACACGCAAGGATCGGAAAGTATTTTCGAAAAATCCTGTATAACTCTGTCTTGAAGCGGATGACCTTTAAATTCACGCTTGTCAAGCACATATTTTATATTGATAGAGGCTTTTCCATCGGTAGAGGTTGTCCCAAACAAAGCAGAAATACACTCCGTATTTTCTTTTATAACCTCAAAAACACCGTTTCCGACGATACCAAGTCCCAATATTGCTATGTCAAACATTTTTATTACTCCTAAAAAATCATGATTGATAAAACATCATAACACAAAAGATTTTTATTTTCAAGCCTTTTCGAGCTTTTTAAAGTAAAAATTACAATTAATTAATGCCAAACATAAAAGTTACTGATATAAAGAAAAAAATTAAAATTATTTTTTCAAAGGTGTTGATTATTTTGAAAACATAGTGTATAATAAGCGAACAGTTAGATTTTTTCGTTTCTAATTTGAATTAGAAACAGTGATAAATTTGAGGAAAAGTCTCTATTAATGCGGCTACCGCATTAATTATATATAGGACTTTTCTAAATAATTTTTCTTACTGTTTCTTAAGAGAATTAGTATTAATTACAAGAAAAAGTATAACTGAATTTTGAAGAAAGGGAGGACATTTTAATGATTAACCGCAACGATTTGAATGCAAGGTTGTTTTATGCTGCTGTGACAGCACATAAAATAGAGATTGCAGGAGTTGAATGGCAATCAAAAACACTTCCCGATAAATCAAAACTGCTAATAGGCAAAGGCACAACAAGGTGATGGCTGACAAATTATAAACCTCACCAAGATGAAACCTCACAACGAGGAAAACTTCCGTTTCATCATTACAAATGTGCATATTGATTTTACCGGGTTTAGGCATTTACTTTGGAGATGCTCATTCCGGTTATTTTTTTGCGTAAACGGCTGCTTAACGTAAAAAATTTAAAACAGAAGTGGGTGTTAAATTTGCATTTTAAGTTAAACTAACGGATGATATTTTAACTTAATCTGCTTGATTTTTTATGAATTCAAGTATTATATACACTATATGAATTCGCATTGTTTTTTAAAAACAGAGGTTTTATGATCACTTTACACAAATTTTCAACTACTATAAATGAATACTTTTCCTCAAAAGAAGTAAAAGTTGAGGAAGCATTATTTTTAATGAAAAGCGATCTAGGTGCTGATTCTGTCTATAAAGACGTCTATATCGTCATAGACAAAGAGGGTATTTCGGTTGCAGAAGGTTTTATGGTGTTCGAACGGTTGGGGAAAAATTTTAACGGAAACCCTATGCGTGCCGAACATTTTGAAGAAACTAGGTACGAGCGGTTTTTAATCTCGGAGCTGGAGGAAGCTCAGGTTGAACAATTGATTTCAACCGGCAGAGTTACTGCGTTGCGGGATAAAGAATCAGTGTTTTTATTTAACTTTTCAAGTACATATAAAAGGGAAGCGGGAATTTTATGCCGAGCCTTTAATGACCTTAAAAAGGAAGGTAAAATCAACGAGGAGAAACTGCAAGACTCTGATTACGAAAAAAATTCCTGTCCAAAATGTGGCAGAAGGTATCCCGATCCCGACCGTAAGATATGTCCCAAGTGCATGGATAAAGTTAAGCTGATAAAAAAGATAAGCAAATTATTTTTGCATTATAAAGGCTATATTTTCCTTATATTATTTTCACTGTCGTTAATAGCGGCGCTGGGTGCAGTAACTCCTTATGTCAGCAACAAGATATTCTATGACGACGTTCTGAAAGAAGGCGGGAAATATTACGGCGAGATAATGAAAATTATACTTGTCATGATAGGCGTAAGATTTGCTTCTCTTCTTGTCAGCCTTTTAAACGGTGCAATCTCCGCAAAAGTATCCGCAGAGGTTACATACGACCTTAGAAAAACTATTTTTAACAACATAAGCCGCCTTTCGTTATCGTTCTTTACCAAAAGACAAACCGGCGGTCTTATGACACAGATAAACAACGACTCCAACACATTATACTTTTTCTTCTGTGATGGATTCCCTTATTTTGTGCTGAATATCGTACAATTAGTCGTGTTTATGGTAATTATGTTTATTATAAATCCCATACTCGCCCTGTACGCATTTATCACAGTTCCGTTATTTTTCGTATCATTTAAGTTTATTTTTCTTGCATTTGAAAAATTGTATGCAAAATCATGGTCACGCAGACGTTCATTCAACTCGTTGATTGCGGATGTTCTAAACGGAATGCGTGTAGTTAAGTCATTCTCTCGTGAGGACGATGAGATGAAGCGCTTTGACAAACGCAGTAAATCTTTCGCTGAAGCAAATGTAGAAATAGGAACAAAAGCTGCAAAGATATTTCCGCTTTTATTCTTCCTGCTCAGGATAGGTTCATATATTGTTTGGGGTATCGGCGGCTGGCAGGTAATGAATCATACTGGAAACATGAACTTCGCTACTCTGATGACATTTATTGCGTATTTCGGTCTTATTTACGGTCCTATCGAGTTTCTTGCCGATGTTTCCAACTGGTGGAGTGAGTGCCTTAACTCGATGCAAAGACTCTTTGAAATTACCGAAGCATCTCCGGAGGTTAAAGAAAGCGAAAACGCTGTAACTATTGAAAATATGAAGGGCGAAGTAGAATTCAAAGATGTTTCCTTCTCTTATGTAGACAACCGCAAGGTTATAGACGGAATAAGCTTTAATGTACCGGCAGGAAGTACACTTGGTATAGTCGGACATACGGGTGCAGGCAAAAGTACCCTTGCTAACCTTATGACAAGACTTTACAATACCGAGGACGGAGATATATTTATCGACGGAATAAACATAAAGGATATTTCATTTGAGACGCTGAGAAGATCGGTTTCGATAGTTTCGCAGGAGACCTATCTGTTCAGAGGTTCGATTTTAGAAAATATTCGTTATGCCTGTCCCGAGGCTACAAACGATCAGGTTATTGCTGCTTCGGTTATCGCAAGCGCACATTCTTTTATAATTAAATATCCCGACGGTTATCATACACAAATAGGTTTTGGCAACAAAGAATTATCCGGTGGAGAACGTCAACGAATTTCTATTGCCAGAGCAATATTGAAAAATCCTCAGATTCTCATTCTTGACGAAGCTACAGCCGCAATGGATACACAGACAGAAAGGCAGATTCAGGAGGCTCTTAACCGACTCACAAAGGGAAGAACCACTATTATTATAGCTCACCGTCTGTCAACCTTAAGGGATGCAGATAATCTGATAGTTATTGAAAACGGTAAAATGCCGGAGAGCGGTACCGCTAAGGAACTTTTGCAAAAGAAGGGCGTTTATTACAAGCTATATAAAATGCAGGCAGAAGCTCTTAAAACAATAGGAATAGAAACGTAAAAGAATCGTTTACGATTCTTTTACTCTAGGAAAAAACGATGGCGAACACTAAAGTTCGGCACCCGTTTTTTGACAACTTAGTGATTATAAGGAGATAACTAATTTATATATGGAAAACTTTTTAGATTTAGCTGAGATAAAATACTTTAACTCTGAAAACGCAAAGATTTACAGAACAAAAAGCGGATTTGCCGCTATGAAGGCTTTTATGCCCCCAATAAAAAAAGACGACTTATCGGAGGAAAATCATGACAATACACCTGATTGGCAGGACTTAGGCAGGGTGTATTTTCATAGAATGTTTCCGTTCGATTCGCCCGATGAGTTTATTTCAGTATTAGATAAGGATGGCAAGGAATATGGTGTTATAAGAAATTTAATTGATTTCTCAGGTGAGGATGCTGAGATAATAAGCGAGACTCTTTATAGAAAATACCTTTGTCCCGAAATAACCAAAATATTATCTCTCAAAGAGCGGCTTGGTTACTCATATTGGGAGGTAGAAACAGATAAAGGCAGGATGAACTTCTCCATGCACGACACCTTCCGCAACATTGCGCGAGTCAGCGACACAAGACTGGTACTATCGGATGTTGACGGAAACCGTTTCAGCGTTAAGGATACCCTTGCTCTTGACAGAAAGAGCTACAGAAAAATTGAACTTTATCTGTAGTCAACATAGAAAGGCAATAATATGAAAATAAAACCACTAACGTCACCTGAACAGCTTCGGGCACGTGAAAAGGTAAAGACAACTGCCGGCGGTAAAGCCGAATATGGTTTTGATTTTAATCTGTCCCGTAATAACAATAATGTGTACGGTGCTGCTGTAATAAGCTGCGGTATTATATATATTACAATCATAGATACTAAAGACAAAACCGAAAAAAATGAACAGCTAGTTATTAAAAATGCAGGAGAATTCAGATACATAAACAATATAGGCTGTGTCTCCATAGAATATACAATAAACGGTGAGGATTACGAGCTTTGCCGTTCGGATATGAGCAATGCACTGGCTATTCAAGCAGCGGTTAAAAAAATGACCGCCGTGAAGGAAGGCAGAAGTATAGGAACAAATGATTTTACAGTTTGTCCCAAGTGCGGTAAAATTTTAAAACAGGGATCAACAGTATGTCTGCAATGTCTGGATAAAAAGAAATTGTTTATGCGATTGATGCCGTTTGCGAAGCCATATACAAAGCCTCTTGTATTTGCAATGCTTATGTTTATTTTAATTGCCGGAATTAACACATATTTACCTTACCTTAACAAATATCTTATTGATGATCACATCAACTCGGAAAGTCCGAACTTTTCTACATTCTGGTTTATAATTATCGCACTGGTATCCTTTGGATTGATAAAAGCAATTTCACAAATGATAAGACAGATGATAATGTCAAAAACGAGCAACTCAATTCTTGTTCATTTGCAAAAAATGCTTTACGAAAAGGTTCAGCAGCTGTCACTTACAGGAATTACAAGGCGTTCTGCCGGAGAGTTGATAACAAGAATTACAAGTGATACGCTTGTATTAAAAGACTTTCTTGTAGGCTTGCTTCCCGAGCTTGTTCAGCAGTTGATGATAATGATCGGTGTTACGGTTATAATGTTGATTTTAGATTGGCAGCTTACACTTATTGTAATGATACCTGTTCCGATCATGTTTCTTATATTTTCTGCAATACGAAAATTTACTCATAAGATTTTTCATCGTCAATGGCAGATGCAAAGTGATTTAGGTACGCTTTTATATGATGTTTTCTCGGGCATGCGTGTTGTTAAGGTATTCGGTACAGAACGTAAAGAAGAAGCAAAATTTAGCAAAGCGGCAAGAAGAGTAGCTGATATTTCCCAGAAGAATGAACTTACATGGAATATGATCGTTCCTTTTGCAGTGTTCGTAATGGGTATCGGTGAATATGCGGTGCTTTATATTGTCGGGCAAAGAATTATTGACGGAACTATGCAGGTCGGTCAGCTGATGCAGTTCATTACATATGTTGCCACTATTTACGGACCTATTCGTTGGATGGCTTTCGTTCCGAGAAGGTTGGCACATACAGCAACCTCTCTTGCAAAGGTTTTTGAAATAATAGATGAGAACAGCGAACTTACAGAAGATGAAATGCCTATTACAGACGATGTATGCGGTAATATCGAGTTCAGGAATGCTAACTTCGGTTATAATAACTACGAATACGTTTTAAAAAATATTAACCTCCAAATTAAGAACGGTGAGATGGTCGGGCTTGTAGGAAGAAGCGGAGTTGGTAAAACAACCGCTATTAATCTAATGATGCGTCTGTATGACATCACAACCGGAGAGCTTCTTGTTGACGGAACAAATATCAAAAAGTATTCGCAACACGCATTACGCTCACAAATGGGTGTGGTATTGCAGGAGACCTTCCTGTTTAACGGCACGATATTTAAGAATATTATATATGCAAAGCCTGACTCCACCCGCGACGAGGTAATCCGTGCCGCAAAGCTTGCAAACGCTCACGAATTTATCATGAAGCAACCAGATGGCTATAATACCTATGTCGGCGACAAGGGGCATACTCTCTCTGGTGGCGAACGGCAAAGAATAGCTATCGCAAGAGCAATTCTGCGTAACCCGAAGATTCTTATCCTTGATGAAGCAACTGCTTCGCTTGATACAGAAACAGAAAAGCTTATACAGGATTCGCTTAACCGCCTAATTGAGGGCAGAACAACGATAGCGATTGCACACCGTCTTTCCACATTGAGGAACGCAACAAAGCTTGTTGTCTTTGAAAAAGGTACGATCGAGGAGGTCGGCACACATGACGAGCTGATGCGTATAAACGGAAGATATTATAAGCTGGTTATGGCTCAGCGTCAGATGAGCAAACTGATTAAGACAAAATAAAATCTTATATTAACATCGGAGATATAGCAATGAAGCATACTTTAAAAAAGCGTTTTATTAACCTAATACTTGCTGCTGTATTACTTAGCGCAGTCCTTACGGGCTGCGCGTTTCCGCGTAATAATCCCAACTGGCTGGAAATGATGGAGCAGAGCGGTGGCTATATCTCCGATGATATTTCTGACGAAACATCAAATGATACAGGCGGTGAGAATAAAATCGATTACGCAGAGCAACTCTCTGGTGAGAAAGCCAAGGAGTATGAAGGCGTATTTGATATCAGCGCTGCTTTGAAGGGTTATAAATATATTGATCAGGTTCAATTCATAAGCGAAAAAGAAATATTATTTTTAACTTATGATGTAGATAAGGTAGCGATATGCCTTTACGATATTTTTGAAGGTAAGAGCGACATTCTTCTTGAAACCAAGAACAGTGAAGAATTATTCGATTTACTGATATATCCTGATTTCAGTGCAATTTTATCTTATAATATAAAAGAGGACATTGAGATAGTATTTTATAAAAATTTAAAGGAAAACAAGGATTCATGTTTTAAAATAAAATCTAATTTGGATACGGAAAGCAATTATGTTTCTTATTTAGGTAAGCTTACTTATATAAAAGACAACTCTGTTTATTCAATAAACAATGATACAAAACAAACAGAAAAGATAGTTGATGTTACTTTTAAGACAGACGATATCTTTCTCGAGTCAACAGAAGACTGTCTTTATATTACAAGCTATAAATACAACGAAGAAAACGGAAAAGAAGAAAATCATCTGCATATATTAAACACCGAATTTCAAGTAACAAGCAGTATTGATATCACCGGTTATATACTGCTTCAGGATGATAACTTAACAATTCTTTCATCTGATAAACCTGATTTTTTCTACATAATAAATTCCGAAAAAATTAATTCTACAAATTTTCTTAAGTTGAAAAGTGATTATGAAGAGCCCATCTGGGCTGATAATTCTTGCTTTATAACCAGTCAAAATGATCCTGAATGTATAGTACGTGTTTATGATAATGAAGAGCAAAGCTGCATTTCAGAATTTCGTTTTAATAAAAAGAATTCTTCAATCGGGTATTCCGCTTTATCAAAGGACAAACGTCTGCTTGCGGTGTCATTTTATAAATCCGGGAAAACAGAAGAGGAAGACGAACTTTACTTTTACTTAATAATTCTTGATAATAAAGAACCTCCGGAAGGTAAATATACCTACGATGAAACAAATTACGACAATCTAACAGAGCAAGGAAAACGTGCATATGACCTCGGTAAGGAATATGGTGTGGAAATTAATCTTTATGACGAAGCTGTTGAAGCTGATTATGACCCGTACTTTCCTGTTGTTCTCAACAATGAAAAGGTGATTAAGGATAGCCTTGACCGTCTTGAAAACGTACTTGAGAAATTTCCTGAGGGTTTCTTTAAAGAGCTTTGTAGCGGATACTTCTCGGATATGATAATTAATCTTACGGGAACTATAGAAAGTGATTCGGACGAGGAAGTTGCAAGTGCAAGAGCATTTTATTACGTTGACGAAGATTATAACCACATCATTGTTGCCGACTGTTCTTATAGCTATATGCTTGAGAACGCCTTTGCACATGAAATAATGCATGCGATGGACGCTTATATTAGTTATAAATATTATAACAAAAAAAATGAAGGATACCCCGATTGGTACGACTATCTGCCAAAGAATTACGAATACAACAATGATTATTTCGGCGATGATGGTGAGCCGTATGACAATTTAAAATATGTGCATGAAGGAGAAACCGCATTAAAAAATGTGTATTTCCTTGAGGTTTATCAAAAAACCTTTGCTTGTGAGGACAGAGCTGTATTGTTTGAGTATTTATTTGTTGCAGGTAGTGGATTTAAAGAAGTTTCTGCAAGATATGGCCTTGATTATCGGTTCGAAAGTGATCATATTACCGAACGTGCAATTTATATGTGTTCGATAATAAGAAAGTGTTTTAAAACTGTTAAAAAAACAGAACAGGCACAATGGGAAAAACAACTAAAAATTACAGCGGATAATATAGAAGATCTATTAAATGCAGCATAAATGGTAGATTATAGTTGATTTTTCCGAAAAATAGTATATAATATTTCTCATACACAAAAGAAAGAGGATAAAACATAAATGAACAATAGGGAAAAATCAATGGATAAAATCGTCGCTTTCTGTAAAGGAAGAGGCTTTGTTTATAGTGGCAGCGAAATTTACGGAGGACTTGCGAATACATGGGATTATGGTCCTTTGGGTGTTGAGATTAAGAACAATGTTAAAAAAGCATGGTGGAAGAAGTTTGTACAGGAGTCGCCTTATAATGTAGGACTTGACAGTGCAATACTCATGAACCGTGAGGTTTGGGTTGCTTCGGGACACGTTGTTAATTTTAACGATCCGCTTATCGATTGCAAATCCTGTAAGATGCGTCATCGTGCCGATCAACTCATAGAAGCATATAATTCCGCTAACGGAATTGTTATGAAGGTTGACGGTCTTACAAACGACCAGCTCACCGATTATATAACAGAAAAAGGTGTTACCTGCTCAGGCTGCGGAAAAAAAGATTTTACAGCGATACGCAAGTTTAATATGATGTTCAAGACACATCAGGGAGTTACAGAAGACAGTCAGGCAGAGGTATATCTTCGTCCCGAAACCGCACAGGGCATTTTTGTAAACTTC